>PCWD01000001.1:17755-32928 GCA_002787255.1 Parcubacteria group bacterium CG11_big_fil_rev_8_21_14_0_20_39_14
TCGGCGAAGCCGCCTACGCGAAACCACACGAAAATTATTACGCACTATCTTTATTCTATTAAAGAAAGGGCGGGGTTGGCATGTGCGGGATTGTTGGCTATATTGGAAAACAAAACGCTATACCAATCAGCCTTGATGGATTAAAGAGGTTAGAATATCGCGGATATGATTCGGCTGGTATGGCGCTTTTTGATTCTCAAAAAAATAAAATTATTTGCGTTAAAGTTGCCGGCAAGGTTGATTCGCTTGAGGAAAGGTTTCGGAATTCTAATATTTTTAGCAATTGCGCTATTGCTCATACGAGATGGGCAACCCATGGGATTCCTTCAATAAAAAACGCTCATCCTCATAATGATTGCAAAAAAAACATTTATTTGGTTCATAACGGCATTATTGAAAATTATAAATTTTTAAAAGAAAAACTTAAAGAAGAAGGGCATAAGTTTTATTCTGATACCGATACTGAAATTTTAGCTCATTTGATTGAAAAATTTTTTAGCGGTAATTTGGAGGAAGCCGTTGTCCAAGCCCTTAAACTTGTTAAGGGGACTTACGGACTTGCTGTAATTTCCAAAAACGATCCGGGGAAAATTGTGGCAGCCAGAAATTCCAGCCCCTTGCTTATTGGCCTTGGAAGGGATGAGTTTATTATTGCTTCTGACCCGTCAGCCGTTGTTTCTTATACCAAAAAGGTAGTTTATCTTGAGGATGGAGAAGTTGCTGTCATTACTCCGGAGGATTTTTCTATTACCAATTTAAGGCAGAGAAAGATTATTCGTCCCCATGTTAATTTAAAATGGGATTTTGAAGAGGCTACCAAGGCTGGTTTTCCCCACTTTATGCTCAAAGAAATTTTTGAAATTCCTGAAACCATTCAAAATTCTACTCGGGGCAGGCTTATTTTTGATGAGGGATTGGCAAAACTCGGGGGGCTGGAGCTTGTTTTGGACGAGCTCAGGGGAATTTCTCGAATGGTTATTTGCGCCTGCGGCACTGCTTATTTAGCTTCTCTGGCCGGGGAGTATATGATTGAAGAGTATGCCGGACTGCCGACCGAAGTGGAATATGCTTCCGAATTTCGCTACCGCAAACCAATTTTGAATCAGAATACCGCTTTTTTAGCTGTTTCTCAATCCGGAGAAACGGCCGATACATTAGCCGCTCTGCGGGAGGCTAAAAGAAAAGGGATATTGTCTCTGGGAGTAGTTAATACCGTTGGGTCTTCGGTTGCCCGAGAAACTGACGCTGGAGTATATAATCATGCTGGTCCGGAAATCGGGGTAGCCTCTACGAAAGCCTTTGTTTCCCAGCTTACGGTTTTTGCTTTGTTTGCTTTGCTTTTGGGCAGGCAGAGGCAGCTTTCTTCTGTAATGGGGCAGCGAATTGCCAAAGAAATTTCCGCTTTGCCAGAAAAAGTTAAAGAAATTTTAAAATTAAATTCCCAAATAAGAAATCTTGCCAAAAAATACAGGGATTATAACCACTTTTTATATCTTGGAAGAAAGTATAATTATCCAATCGCCCTGGAAGGAGCGCTGAAGTTAAAAGAAATTTCCTATATCCATGCCGAGGGTTACGGAGCCGGTGAAATGAAGCATGGACCCATTGCCCTGATTGATAAAAATTTTCCAACTTTTGCCATTGCTCTTTCTGACAGCGTTTACGAAAAAATGTTTTCCAACATAATGGAGATTAAAGCCAGGGAAGGCAGGGTAATAGTTTTAGCAACCAATGGGAATAATGAAATTAAAAAAATGGTTGACGATGTAATTTATGTTCCAAAAACCTTAGAGATGCTCTCGCCAATTTTAGCTGTCGTGCCATTGCAGCTATTTGCTTACCATATTGGGGTTCTTCGCGGATGCGATATAGACAAGCCGCGAAACTTAGCAAAGTCCGTGACTGTGGAATAGGGTTGCGATGCTTGCCCCGTACCGTCCCGCCGTTGGCGGGACTGGTGCGGGGCTTGCCCCGTACCGTGCTTGCTCTGGTGCGGGGCCTGCCCCGTACCGTGCCGACTCGGCCTCCGTAGCCACTTCAGCAAAGGAGGCAGGCTTCTCTGGTGCGGGGCGCCTGACCCCGTACCGTGCCGAAAGCTCTGGTATGGGGTGGATAAGCCGCGAAATTTGGCAAAAAGTGTGACGGTGGAATAACAACAAAAACAATAAAAACAAGAAAACAGAAAATTCAAAAATAGCCCTTGACAGGACTATTTTTTTATGGTAATATCCAAGGGTGCCTTTAAGATAGTTCCTTAAAAAGCAAAAATTAAGAAAACCAAGAAGGAGATAAATGGAATGAAAAAAATCGGTTTGGTTGTTTTGGCAATTTTAATGATGGGCGCTGTTAATCTGACAGGATGCTTGGTTGCACCAGGAGAAACACCTGCTATTCCGCTGGCCGAGAAAACGATTAAGAAACTTTTTGAATTGGAAAAAGCTTCAGGCTTGATAGAAAAAGGAATAGCCACCCTTTTAATCGGCGAAAAGCCCTATTCAGTAAGCTATAGCATCAGGTTGGGTCAATCTCTTGATTCGCCCGAATATTACTACAGTATTAATTTTAGAGACAGCAAATGGGAGATATTTATAATAGATAGACATAATGACAAAAAAGCAGACTCTATTAGCGTAGCCGATAATGATGTACTTGAATATAATTTTCAACTAATAAGCGCTCATAATGATTCTTTCCCTTTTAGATGTTTCGGATTCATAACAGTTAAAACCCAATTAGATGGCAAAATTCCTGTTACCTTGGGAGCAATAGAGGCCTTGAATGATTTTGATTGGGATAACTCAGATTTTTATCAATTGGGAGATAGAATTGAGATTACAAAAAAACTTAATTCAAGAACAGCGAAAAAATTGATAAAAATGGCTGATTTGCTTATTTGGCAGCTTCAGCCAGTTGGCGAGGATACTTCAAAGGATACCCCATCGGTTACCCCAAAACCCATCCCCTCTGTTAATAAGGAAATTCTTGCCAGAGAAAGATACGGCAAATATATAATTTACTATCATTTTTCCGAAATCTCGGATAATCTGACTTCAAATCAGCAAATAGAACTTCCCAAAGATTTAAAAAAATATCTTTCTGATAAATGGAATAATCCCAAAATTGAAAATTGCACTCGGTTTGAAGAAGAAGTTTGGCAAGAAGCCGCCAAACTTGGTTATTCTCCTGAAAAATTAAAAACCCCTAGCGTAAAAGACGCGATTATGGCGGCCGTGGAAATAGTCGGTTCCAGGCTCACTTATTATGATGTGGATATTGATATGGAGTTCATAAAAGAACATGGTGAATTTTTGCCTAATGATGTTTATTTTCATTTGGGTCTTGGCGATTGCGATAAATATCGGGATGCCATCATTGCTGTATTTGCATTAATTAAAGAATTAAATCCCGGATTGCAAAATGTTTATTTATCCAATGAGGAATTGGGTGGTAATTTCTGTCGGCATGCCTGGGTCTCGGTTCTTATTCTCCAAGAGGATTGTTTGATTTTAAGCCACATTGATCCGACTTTTTATGATAACGATGGTTCGCTTGAAGCAGAAGATGGTTTTCATATCACCCTGAAATATAACATTTTTCTCACAAAATTCTATGACAAACTTGTCAATTACTCTGATTTTGAAGATCGTTATGATAATTGTTTATTCGTCTATCAAATTTTTTATGATAAACTTCCCGGAATAGAAGAGGAAGAAATACGCGAGGATGTGCTTACCGAAATGGGTTCGGTGGCCGGAGACCTTTCAATCTATGGCAAAAACAAATCTAGGGAGTCTCTAGATAAAATTATCTGGGTATTGGAGCAATACGAGGCAGAAGGTTTTGTTCAAAATCTGCCCCGATTATTAGATTATGCGCGTGAGAATTGTCTAAAAGACGGAAACGAAGATTTAGCCGAATATTACAAACAAAGATTGATAAATGAGTTTCCGGATTCTTACTACACAAGATGCTTAATGGATGATAATTAGAACAAAAAAGATAGAACATTCTTTGTAAAAAATCAGTCTGTAGAAAATTAGTCTGTAGAAATTAGTCTGTAGAAATTAGTCTTGACACAGGCTGATTTTTTGTTAAGATTTGGTTGATACCTTGAAAATAAAAAAGAAAAAGCCCGCCTGCGCTTTAAGCTACGGCGAGGCAAAGGAGGCAAAAATGACAGGAGAAAACCTGGAAAGAATTCTTGATTTGGCGGACAAAGCTTATGATGAAAAAAGATATTCGGATTCAATTGATTTGCTCACGATATTTCTCTACGAATCCAGAGGAGTTAAGCCCGAGCTTACCAGTCGGGCCCAGGCAAGAATGGGTTGGAATTTGTATTATACAGGTCTTCAGGAGAATCCAAGACGAGCAGAGGGAGTAATTGAAAATCCGGACAATCTTAAAGAAGCGGTTAAGGTCTGGCAAAATGTTTTAGAGCGGGAAAGCCAATCATCAAAGATTCGGCTTTCGGTTTTAAACGGATTGCCCCTGGCGGTCAGATTTTTTGACAGAGAGGCGGCTCATCAATGGAGCAGGCAGGGAATTCAGGAAGCCGAAGCAACCGGTGATGATTCCCTGGTAATTAAAGCTAAAAATATTAGGATTATTTTGCTCAGAGAAGATGGCGAGTATGCCGAGGCAAAGCTTCTTGCCAAAGAAGTTTGCGCTGCGGCAATCAGGCTCAAAGATTTTAGAACAGCCGGGCATGCCAATCAAAATTGCGCAGATACCATTCGTTTGGAAGTTAAGAATACCCAAAAAACAAAAGCCGAGAAAGGGTATTTGCTGGTTAAAGCATATTGTGATTACAGAATAGCTGAAAGACAATATAGAGAGTTTGAGACAGAAACCGGCCAGAAAGCCACCGCTCACATTGAAGCCGTCCAGAGAAAAGCAGAGGAATGCCTGAAAGAAATTAAAAATTTGGAGCAAAATTAAGGAATAAAAAGCCCAACTGGTTTCAGTCGGGCTTTTGTATTAAAATATTATTATGAGAATAATTAACAAATGCTTGTCAAAAGAAGAATTTGAGAAATATATTTCAAAGAAACGGGTTAAAAGAAGAATAGATAAAATTATTTTACATCATACCTGGGATACTGTTTGGCAGTGGAAAAGGAGGAAGGTTTCAATTCCCTATTATAAAAAAATGTATGAAGAAAAGGGCTGGAAAGCCGGACCGCATATTTTTGCGGCTCCGGAAGGAATCTGGCTGTTCACTAATATAGATATTCAGGGAATACACGCTAATGCCGGTAATAATGGCAGTGTTGGAATTGAGATGGTGGGAAGATATGATAAAAAACCTCCTTCGGGCAAAGTTTGGAAAAATACAAAAGCGGTCTTAAAAACGCTGCTCAAAAAATTCAATCTTTCAGTGAAAGATATTCATTTCCATAGAGAGTATAATCCCAAAAAATCTTGTCCTGGAAAAGCAATTACTAAAAAATGGCTGAAAACTATAGAGAAGGATTCTCTATAGTTTTTTATCGAGGTTGAGCTCCGCTCCGATATTTTTCCTATGGATATTGCGAAAGTTTCGGAGATATGATAGGTTGAAAAGATGCTCTTTTAAAATTTTTGTACAGGAAAGGCGAAAAGAGATTATTAGGGAGTAAGAGAATGCAAGAGAAAATTTATGACGCGCTCATTGTTGGCACCGGACCGGCCGGAATGTTTGCCGCCCTGGAACTTATAAAATTAAAACCGGAATTAAAAATTCTGATGTCGGAAAAAGGGTCAAAGAGAGATTTTATTCGGGACAGAGCTAACCGCACCTCAGGTTTTGGTGGAGCCGGGGCTTTTTCTGATGGAAAACTGACCCTTTCTTCAAAAGTCGGCGGTCAGCTATTGGATATTTTGGGCGAAGAAAAATTCAACGAACTGATGAATTATGTGGATTCTCGTTATGTTGAGTTTGGCGGCAATAATCCAGTTGAATTCCCTCAAAATTCTAAGAAAATTAAAGTCCTGAAAGAAAGAGCGTTAAAAGCCGGTTTAGAGACTGTCGTCTATCCCGTAAGACACTTTGGGACAGACAAAGCATTTAATATAATTGAGAGCATCTGGAATTATTTGAAAGAAAAGAAAGTGGAAATCTTAGTTAACTGTCCGGTTGAAAGCGTTCAAAGAAACCAAGGGAAATTGTCGGTAATTTTAAATAACGGAGAAGAGATTCTGGCCCAAAATATAATTTTGGCGCCCGGGCGAGAAGGGGAAGATTGGCTTTTGGGGCAGGCTCGAGCTTTAAACCTAAAGGTTGTTCCAGGCATTGTTGATCTTGGGGTCAGGGTTGAAAAAAGAGCGGAATTTTTGAAGCACCTTACTGATTCGGATTATTTGGGGCTGCACGACCTCAAGTTTATCTATTACACTAAATCTGATAACAAGGTAAGAACATTTTGCACCTGTCCTTACGGATTTGTAACTACCGAAACCTATGGAAATGTGGTTACTGTAAACGGAGAAAGTTATACCAACAAGAAATCCGAAAACACCAACTTTGCTATTTTAGTGAGCAGTGAATTTACCGAACCTTTTAAGGACGCCACCGGCTACGGAAAATATATTGCCCGACTTGCAAATTTGTTAGCCGGCGAGGGAAAGGTAATTGTTCAAAGACTCGGTGATTTAAAAGATGGGAAGAGGTCTTATCCGGAGGGCTTGGCTAAAAACATAGTTAAACCCACTCTTCAAGAAACCACTCCCGGAAATTTAGGACGAGTTTTGCCGGCGACCATACTGAACAGCATTCTGGAGATGCTAAAAAAGTTAGAAGTTGTTATTCCCAAAATTAACGACAGAGATACCTTGATTTATGGCGTTGAGGTAAAGTTTTATTCCAGCCAGGTAGGAATCAATAAAAACTTTCAGACTCTTATTTCCGGACTATACATAGGCGGTGATGGCTCAGGCCGGACAAGGGGGCTTTTGCAGTCGTCAATGACCGGAGTAATTATTGCCAGGGATATTATTGAGAAGGGGGTGAAAAATGGAGGAGATTGAATTTTGGGAGATTTTTAAAGATTGCAAGACAATCATAGAAGGGCATTTTGTTTTTACTTCAGGCAGGCATGGCGATATCTATTTAGACAAAGATGCGGTTTCTAAACATCCTAAAATTTGTTCGGTTATTTCTTGGCACATTGCTCAGAAAGTTGGCGAAAAAATTAAAAATGTTGATGTGGTGGTTGGTCCGGCTGCCGGCGCCATAGTTCTGGCTAACAGAGTGGCCGAACACCTAACCGATTTTTATCTGAAAGAAGAAGAAGTGCTCTCTGTTTATACCGAAAAAAAAGATGATGGTTCACAATGTTTTAGGCGAGGATTTGACAAGGATGTCAAGGGAAAGAAGGTTTTGGTCGTTGACGATATTTTAACTACCGGCGGGTCAATTGACAAAGTTATAAAAGCGACAGAAGACGCTGGCGGCAAGGTGGTGGGAGTAGCTATTTTAGTTGCTCGTCATCGGGTTTTGCCAGGAAAATTTGGAGTTCCCTTAATAATTTTATTACAGGTGGAACTTGATAGCTGGTCAAAAGAAGGTTGTCCGCTTTGTAAGAAGAGAATGCCAATAAATACCGAATATGGTCACGGTAGCCCCCGTTAGAAGTCTTTGCCCCGTTTAGAAAAGAGTAGTTTATAGCGGGGCAAGGGAATTTTTAGAAAAACAAAAAAAGCCCTAATTTTAAGGGCTTTAATTTTTACGGCAAAAGTGGTGTCTTTAATAGAAGAACATTAAAAATAGAAAATTTAGGGAGAATCTGAAATGAGAGAAAAGTTTAAATTCCAGCCGGGAGATGTAATTTTGGTTAAAGCAGAAAAAAAATTTCTTTGGACCAATCCGGTATTTGAACCGTTCGTCAGGGGTTATAATCATGCAATGTTTTATTATGATAAAAATTCAAGAAAGCTGTCTCTTATAATGGAGTCCTCGCCCAGGGGAGCTCAAATTAATACTTTTCATAAGCAAGCAGGTCAGGACATTGAGGTTTATCGTTTATCCCATCAATATTCCGAGATTTTTGCCGAGGCCGTAATTAAAGCCGGAGAAAAATTAGTTGATAGAGATGCGGCTTTTTACGATTATTTTTTGATACCCTTAAAGGCAATTTTGTTAAAGCTTGGACGGTCTTCCCGTCTTAGAATAAAAAGTTATCCCTGTTATGTTTGTTCGGAATTTGTTCAGGTTTGTTTTGAGGAGGCGGTAAATTTTCTGGAGGGCGAGCTTTTGCAAATTTACAAAGCCGAAATCTTACCTCATTTCCCATCCAAAATAATGTTTCCGGCTGATTTTGCCGAGGTTTTGGTGTTGAAAAAAGTTTGGGAAGGAAGAGTTTCCATCTCTTGACAAAATTGTTTATTTGTGTTAAATTATAATACAATACAAAAGTATAGAAATTGACCGAGGCTTTTATTTATGTTAGTTTTATTTGAAGCAAGAACTTTGAAAATTTGTTTGACAAGAAGAAGGAGATTGAAAAAATGATTATTAAGAGATACTGGAGCGAAGCGGAGTTAAACGAGCTTGAAAGATTGTGCAAAGACTCAAATTCATTAAGGGAATTAAGGATTGGAGCTATTGGAAAATTCAATGAAAGGTCCTGGCAAAGTATTGAAGCTCAAATTAGACGTCATAAAGATTGGATAACTCATTCTGAAAAAGGGAAATTAGAAAAGGCCTCTAAAGAGGATGCTTTAGAAGCCAAAGTTGATTTTTCTGAGGAAGATAGACATTTAATTGACGAACTTCAGAAGAGTCCCCTGAGTGTTAAAAATATTTCCCAGATGTTTAATGTGGCTAAAGAAGATGTTTTTCGGTTAATAGACAGGTTGAGGTTGGGGGGATATGAGATAGAAGTAGCCCCTGAAATAGATGGCGAAAGACAGGTTTTTTTAAGAAAAGAACCGATTCCCGGTCAAATTTTTAGACTTGCTCCAATAACCAAGGACGAAATAAAGATTTTAGTAATTTCCGACCCCTGTTTGGGGTTAAGAACCCAGCAAGGAAATCTATTAGCCACTGCCTATGAAATCGGCGAAAAAGAGGAAGTTTATTTTGCTTTAGTGGCTGGCAACATTTCAGCGGGTAAGTCCTCCCCAAGGAGGTTAGGAGAGTATTTCTTGAGAACCTTTGAAGAGCAGGTAGAATATATTATAAATCATTGGCCCAAAGCTCCATTTAAGACCTACCTTATTAATGGGCCAACTGATTTAACTTTTAAGACTGACAAAGGACAAAATCTTGGTTATGCCGTAGCTCAAGAAAGGTTGGGAGATTTGCGGTATCGCGGCGACAAAGAAGCAATATTCCTGGCGGGGAAAGACACCAGAATTGCGATGGTTCATATTGAAGGCGATGCCACGACCTACACAAAGAGTTATCCTTTGCAGGGAGTAACTGAAAATTACCAAGAATTAATTGAGAGGGTTTTGGAAAACAATCTTCCTCCAAAAATAGTATTAGTTGGCGGAACTCACTCTTTTGCCCTGATTCCGCCGCGTTTCCCCCTTTCTCCCAAGAAAAAACGAGATATTTGCAGTATTAATATTCCATCGCTTTACAGCATTACTCCCACTCAGAGAGGAAAAAGAAAAAGGGGCGGTTCGCCGGTTCTTGGTTGCTGGATTTTAACTTTAAATTTTGATAAGGAAGGGAACTTAAAAGATATTCTTTATGATGCCCGGGACCTGACAGCTTATCAGAAAAAAGATGATTACCTTGAGGGTCCGGAGATTAAATCAGGTTTATCAGAAGAGCAAATTAAGATTCTAAAACTTTTGGAAGAGGAGCCAAGAACCAGGGGAGAAATTTGTCGAATTCTTCACAAATCCACGCCCTATATTGAAGAATTAATCGAGGGGCTTAAAAACAAAGGTTATTCAATTATTTTTGATGCGGCTGAAAAGAGAATTAAGCTGGAAAAAGTTCTGAAGAGGGAATTTAAATCAATAGCTCTGGACACTCTTTGTGTTAAACGAATTAAAACACTGGATTTCAGCGATACCCACATAGGACATAAAAAATCGCGTTGGGACTTAATTCCAGAAGTCTATAGAATTGCCGAGGAAGAGAAAGTTGATGAAATTCATTTTTGCGGTGATTTATTTGAAGGTCCCGGATTGAAACACCGTCAACTTATTAAGGGTGAAATGGCAATTTCAGGAGCAGATGAGCAGCGGGATTTTGCTTTATCCATTTGGCCGAAATCAAGAATTCCCACCAAACTTATTTTGGGCTCGTCTCATGATTTTGAGTATCTTGAGCTGGCTGGTCACAATATTACCGAAACCTTTGCCAGGATGGCTGCTCTCAAAAAATTGGGAAAGTTGGAATTTATTGGCGAAGATACGATTTGGTGTCGGGGCATGGCCGAGATGAAAGATATCGGAAATTTGCTTTATCATCCTTCCGGTGGAATTCCCCTGGGGCTTACTTATCGGGGTCAAATAAACATTGAAAGATTGGTTCCCATAGTTGATGGGGATTTTCCGGCAAAGATATTGAAAGTCGGGCATCTTCATATTGCTATTTTTATGCAATACAAAGGAATGGTTTGCCTTTTTGTTCCCTGTTTGCAGGAACAGACTCAATATTTAGCCGCTAAGGGGCTCTTTCCCTGGATTGGTTTTTGGGTTACCGAACTTTTTACCGATGCTTACGGAAACATTACAAGAGTTATTTTAAGATATGTTCCTTTTGAACCCCAAAAAAGAAACAAGTCTTTAAAAAGGAAGACATAATGTCTTCCTTTTTTATTTTGTTTGTGATACTCTTAAATTAACGGTTCTTTGACACTTTTAATTCGGCAGAGGAGGAGCAATTGAGAAAAGATAAATCTTCTGACAGAAAGTCATCAGCAAAAGAGTCTTCGGAGGAGCGGTCTTATAACTGGGGGAAAAGTTCTCGTCATCACATAATTTCCCGAACCGTGGGCGGGCCCGATGTTCCCGAAAATATTTATGACTGTCCTGTTTTGTGGCATCAAACCTGGCATCAGCTTTTTCATAATTATTTACCATCAGTAGTCATAAGAATTATTAAAAGCTGGATGGACAAAAATGGAAATTTAAGTAAAGAAAAAATATTAGAATATGTTTTAAAAGAAGAAAAAAACCCCAAAGGCGTTGAAAAGAAAGCCGAGAAGATTTTTAAAGAATGGAAGAGAGCGTTTGACAGGGAATCTCCCCAGGGGGTTATAAATTTTATTGAGACAGAATTTCTTCCGGTTGAGAAAAAATTTTTAGATGGAGAAATTTGAAGCCAGGAAAATATAAGAAAATCTCGGAAATTCCAAAAATCCAAGAAATAGCCCAATAATTAATACTTAAAAATAAAAGTCCAGATAAGCTGGATTTTTCCTTTCTTAAAATTGGGTTATAATAGATAAAGGAATTTGTTAGCAATCCCATTAGATAGAGCTTCGCTTATCTAACCGGGCGCTCACCCGAAGCCCCCTAAGCTGACTGGATGAGTAATAAGAAATAATAAAACGCTTTCCATGTTTAATTGTTTTAATAGAACAATCAAGCATGGAGGGCTCTGGCGGTATGTTAATTGACGAGCTAATACAGGAGGGATATTTAAAAACGACTTTAATTATTGAAGCTTTCCGAAAGATAAATCGAGCCGATTTTTTGTCTGGAGAAAAGGATGAGGCCGAATTGAACATTCCTTTGCCAATTGGTTTTGGTCAGACAATTTCTCAGCCCTTGACCGTGGCTTTTATGCTTGAATTGTTGCAGCCGGAGCCCGGAGATAAAATTTTAGATATAGGGTCGGGGTCGGGCTGGACGAGCGCTCTTTTGGCTTACACGGTAAGCCAAAAAGAGCTAAAATCAAAAATCAAAGAGCAAAGAGCAAATATAAGCGGGAAGGTGTATGCTATTGAAACAATTCCCGAGCTTAAAGAGTTTGGCGAAAAAAATGTGGCAAAGTATAATTTTATCAAAAAAGGGATTGCGGAGTTTATTTGCGCTGATGGGTCAAAAGGGTATAGCAAGGAAGCTCCTTTTGACAAGATTTTGTGCTCGGCCGCTGTCCAAAAGAAAATTCCCGAGGCTTGGAAAGAGCAGCTAAATTTAGGCGGAAGATTAGTAACCCCGATTGGTTCATCAATTTGGCTTTTGGTTAAGAAAAGTGAAGGAGAGTTCGAGGAGCGGGAGCATCCTGGATTTGCGTTCGTTCCACTAATTGAGGGGAAATAAAACATAAAACATGGAACATGAAACACAAAATTTAGATAGGCAAGAGTTTAAAACTGAGCCAGGTTTTTTACCGCCTCCCCGGAAGAAAATTTCAAAAAAACTTTTAATTCCGGTTTTGGTTTTTTTAGTTTTAACTATTATTTTTTGTTGCGGTTTTTTTTATGTTCAAAATCAAATAAATGTTCCCTTAAATAGAGAAGAAGTCCGGGAAAGAGAATTTGCAATTGAAAAAGGGGAAAGCTTAAATAAAATTGCCAAAAATTTAGAAAAGCAAAGATTGATAAAAAACCATCTTTATTTCACTTTTTATGTTTGGAAAAATGATTGGTCAGACAGGCTTCAAGCCGGAGATTATTTGCTGTCCGGTTCTATGAATATTCCCCGAATTGCGGAAAAATTTATAGAGGGTGATGTCATTTCAAAAGAGATTATGATAACCATTCCCGAAGGTTTCAGAGTCAGCCAGATTGAAGATAAACTTAAAAAAAATAATTTTCAATTTTTCCGGACAGAAGCGGGATCCCGCCCCGGCGGGACAATTCACAATTTTCAAATTAAGGATTTTAAAGAAAAATATGATTTTTTAGCCGATTCTCCGGCTGAGGCAAATCTGGAAGGATTTTTATTTCCGGATACTTATAAGTTTTATCCAGAGACGATTGCTGAAGATATGGTTAAAAAAATGCTGGATAATTTTGACAGAAAACTCATTTCGGATTTGAGAGAAGAAATTTTAAGACAGGGGAAAACCATTTATGATATAATTATAATGGCAAGTTTGCTCGAAAAAGAAGTTAAAACATTTGAAGACCGCCAAATTGTCTCGGGAATTTTCTGGAAAAGATTAAAAGAAAGAAGACCTATTGAATCTTGCGCCACAATCGCCTATATTTTAAATGTAGATAAGTGGCGATATTCAATAGAAGATACCCGTCAGCCATCTTTTTACAATACTTATTTGAATTTGGGATTGCCGTTAGGCCCAATCTGTAATCCCGGAATTGAATCCATAAGAGCGGCGGTTTTTCCGAAAGAAAGCCCCTACAATTTTTTCCTGACCGACCCTGAAACCGGAAACACAGTTTTTTCCAAAACCCTGCAGGAACACAATATAAATAAGGCAAAATACTTCTAAAAATCATGAGAAAAAGTTTAATAATTATAATTATAGCATTGATTTTTCTGGGAGCGGGAGGCTGGTATTTTTGGATGGAATCTAAAAAACCGGCTCCGTCTTCCGAAACAAAACCTATGCCGGAACAATCTTCAAGTAAAAAAATAGCGATGCTCATCGCCTTTAAGGATTTTCAGGACCAGGAATATTTTAATACCAAGGAAGTCTTAGAGTCCGGGGGAGCGGTTATCACCACCCTTAGCGCTTCGCTGGGTCAGGCAGTCGGAAAATACGGCGGCGAGGTTAAAATTGAGAAGAAATTAGAAGAACTTGACGTTAAAGATTTTGACGCCGTTGTTTTTATTGGCGGGTCCGGTGCTTTTAACTATATTGACAATTCAAAATGTCATCAAATTGCCAAAGAAGCGGCGAAGCAGGATAAAGTCTTGGGAGCAATCTGTATTGCGCCAGCCATTTTGGCAAAAGCCGGAGTTCTGCGGGAGAAAAAAGCAACGGTCTGGACAAGTTCTCTGGACAGGAGCGCGGAAAAAATTTTGAAAGAAAATGGAGCCGATTATCAGGACGATGATGTGGTGGTTGACGGGAAAATTGTTACCGCCAATGGTCCGGCCGCCGCTAAAAAATTCGGCCAAGCCATTGCTACATTATTAAAATAAATCAAAAATCAAATATTAAATATCAAAGATACATATTAAAAATCAAAAAGACGTATATTTGATATTTGATTTTTAATTTTTGATATGAAAAAATTTAAGGTTGTCCCGCCTCCCTATAAAATTAAGGTGGTGGAGCCAATTAAAATAATTTCTCGGAGAGAAAGGGAAGAGGCAATAAAAAAAGCCGGTTATAATACCTTTCTTTTGCAATCCTCCAATATCTATATTGACCTTTTGACTGATTCCGGCACCTCAGCCATGAGCGATAATCAGTGGGCTGGAATGATGTCAGGGGATGAAGCTTATGCCGGCAGCAAAAATTTTTATAATCTGGAAAAAGCAGTCAGGGATATTTATGGTTACAAATATGTTGTTCCAACTCATCAGGGAAGGGCGGCTGAGCATATAATGTCAAAACTTCTAATAAAGCCTGGAGATTATATTCCCAATAATATGTACTTTACGACCAGAAGACAGCATCAGGAATTAGCCGGCGGCATCTGGTTTGATGTTTCAATTGAGGAGGCCCATAATGCCGCTAATCCTTACCCCTTTAAGGGCAATGTTGACCTGGAAAAACTTGAAAAATTAATAAAAGAGGTTGGCAAAGATAAAATTCCCTTTATGAGCCTGGAGGCAAATGTCAATATGGCCGGCGGTCAGCCCTTTTCAATGGAGAATTTGGGCAATCTTAGGAATTTGTGCAATAAATATGACATTCCCATTATGCACGATGCTACCCGGGTGGTAGAGAATGCTTATTTTATTCAGCAAAGAGAAAAAGGCTATCAAAATAAATCGGTTAGGGAAATTGTAAAAGAAATTTGCTCTTATACTGATGGAGCAACGGTTTCGGCTAAAAAAGATGCCCTGGTTAATATCGGAGGATTTTTAGCTTGCAATGACGAAAAATTATACGAGGAAGCTCGAAATATGGTGGTAGTTTTTGAGGGACTTCATACCTATGGTGGTCTGGCTGGTCGGGATATGGAGGCAATGGCAAGGGGAATTTATGAGATGGTTGACGACCAGCATATTGCGGCCCGGGTCAATCAAATTGAATATTTAGGAAATCAACTTTTAGAAAAAGGTGTGCCGGTTGTTGTGCCTATTGGCGGGCATGGGGTTTTTCTGGATGCCAAAAGATTTTTGCCCCATGTTCCCCAAGAGCA
>PCWD01000001.1:32942-38356 GCA_002787255.1 Parcubacteria group bacterium CG11_big_fil_rev_8_21_14_0_20_39_14
CCCCAAAACCGGCGAAGAAAGAAAACCCCGGCTGGAACTGGTAAGATTGGCTGTGCCTCGGCGGGTTTACACCAATACTCAGATGGACATTGTGGCTGAAGCAATTATTAATATTTATAAAATTAGAAAAAAGATTTCCGGCCTTAAAATAGTTTTTGAGCCAAAATTTTTGAGATTTTTCCAAGCCAGATTTAAAACCCTTGGCAGTAAATTAATAGAATAAATCCCGCGCCTTTCAGCGGGGTATTAAACCCCGCTGAAAGGATTTGTTTAATATCCATTCATCCCATCAGCAGAGCTACGGGGTATTCTGGAAAGGTGCGGGATAAATTATGATTAAAGACTATCATTTTGGTTCTATTGTTATTGAGGGAAAAACATATAAGCGCGATGTTCAGATTTTTCCCTCGGGCGAACTAAAGGCCTGGCAGAGAAAGGTGAGCCATGAAGTAGCCATAGAAGATGTTAAAGAAGTTTTGGAGCAGAAGCCGGAAATTATTGTGTTTGGAACCGGCAGTCCCGGTATGCTCAGGGTTTTTGATGATATCCGGGAAGAAATAAAATCTCAAGGAATTGAATTGATAATTGAACCGACCAAAAAAGCTATTGAAAAGTTTAACGAACTCAAAAATGAAGGAAGGAAAACAGCGGGGTTTTTTCACTTGACATGCTAAGACCGTTATGATAAGTTAGGAGTAGTCGAATAAGTCGAAACCCGGAAAGACTTCCCATCAAATCTTGGTGGGGGTTAAGGGTAGGTATCTTAAGTTAAGCCTTCGTTTTTAGAAATAGAAATTAAAGACTTTTTAAGTACAGCGGCTCTATTCGTAGCCCACCAAAATTTTGTTCCGCAAAACTTAGGTGGGTAAAAAGGTCGCTTTTTGTTTTAAATCGCTAATAAAATTTCGAATTTTATTCGTGAATACTCGCGAATAGATTAGTGATTATATTCGTGATATAATATTGTGGTTTTCAGAAAATTTGACGACGGTCCGAGGAGAGACTTCGCGCCGCGTAAAATGATTCAAGGCGATTGGAGTTGCGCTGAATGCGGGACAAAAATAACCGAACTTCCATTTGAGCCTTCTCCCGACAGACCAATTTATTGCCGGGAATGCTGGATGAAAAAAAGAAGAAATCGTTTTGATAGGTAATTGCGTTCGCAGATAAGAACAACCCCGTTAGATAATTTCATATCTAACGGGGTTTGTTATAAGTTGGGCGGTTTCCGCAATTTTTGAATTTTTGATTTTATCCGGTTTAATCTTTCGGTATCCAAATAATCAAATTTCCATTGATTTCAAACTTTCCATCCAAAAACTTTTCTATCACCCAGATATTTGTTTTGCAGTGCTTCGTAATTTCCGAAACCGTAATTTGGCTCTTGCCTTCGGCCAGCCCCGAACCAAAAGCTTCGCTTTGGTACGGGGCAAGAGCCATATATGGTAAAATTTGGTCGGCCAGGTGTTTATCAAAGCAGGCTTCGGATTTTTGCTCTTTTAGTAATTCTAAGGCCACTTCCCTTCCCACTTCTTCAGCTGGTTTTCCAAACCTTCCTAAATTATCCGTTCCGATGATGGTAGCATTTTCTCCGCCCTGGCCCGAAAATTCGGCAATCAGGCATATTTGGCTTCCCGGTGATTGGGTTTGATAGTATTCAATTTTTTCTTCGGTCGGTAGTTTGAGCTTTCCTAAAATTTCCCTAACTCCGGCTATTTGTCTCTCAGCAACTTTTTTATTTTTTAAATTTTCTGATGCTCCGGATATAGCTAAAATTTTTTGTAATTTATCCCTCTTAATTAAATTCAGCGGACTCAATTGATTCGTTTTATCAGGGCGATCGCCTTGATAAAGCGAATTGATATTACTAATAGCGGGGAAAATTTTTACTTCAACATTAGCTCCGCCTGAAGGATAATATCCTCTTTTTGAAATATCTACCTCCACTTTCCCGCCTATTCCCCTCAAAATTTTTAGAAAAACATATCTGAAATAATCAATGGTGGGGGAGAAGAAGGTATCGGTGGCTCCGCCATCAAAGATAATTTTAATCGGACGAGGAGCTTGCCCTGAGGAGTTCGGCTGAGGCTCACTCGAAGCCCCTGTCGAAGGGGAAAAAAGAGACGGCAAAATCAGGCTTTGCAGGACAAGGGTGATGCTTCCGGCGGTTTCAATTTTGACATTCAAATTCTGAGCGGTGATTTTCCCGGGGTAGAATTTTATTTCTGTAGAACCAAGTTCAGCCCCCCCCAGATAACCATTACAAAGTTGGGCAAGGGCTTTAATTCCAACCAAATGTTGGGTCATAAGCCCCGGTTTTGGCCGATTTTTGCGAATATTAAAAATATGGCAGGGTTTACCTGTTATTGCCGAAAGCGCGGTAGCGGTGCGTAAAATCTGTCCGCCGCCTTCAAGATATGAACCGTCAATTTCTATCATAGTTATTTTTATTTTAATTCATTTGGAAAATTTATCCCAGTCCCTTGACAAGGTTTTAATAATAGATTATGATATGACCCGAAGCTATAAAAATAGTTTCTCTCCTGAAAATATAATTAGGAGGTGAAAATGGTTCTTTGAAAACAAAGGGAAGGAAACGACAAAAAAAATAAAAGAAGAAGGGGGTAAAAACAGAAAATGAAAACAGGATTAATTTTTGGATTGGCTTTTGTTGTGTTGGCCGGTATAATTTTTGGTTTTATGGCGATGGGAACTTATAATGGGTTAGTTGATAAGAACAACAGCGCTATTAAGGCCTGGGATGATGTTGAAGCCGCTTATCAGCGACGTTTGGATACGATTCCGAAGTTTGCCAAGAACGCTCAATTTTCTGCAGATTTCCAAAATAAGTTGGCGACCGAATACGCTAAAGCTCGTGAGGGTGTCAAGGATGCAGCCAGTACTTCTCAACCCGGAACCCTTCAGGATGTTGCAAACAAGCACTTTAATGGCTTAATGATTGCCGTAAGGCAAGAAGCGGCAATTGAGGCAAAAATCGATCAATTAACCGAGCTTAATGCCGAAATCGAAAACATTGAGCGAGTCATCAACCATGAACGTAAGGCTTACAACGATGCTGTCAGGGTTTACAACAATGCTGTTCAGAAGGTTCCTGGCTGCTGGTTTATTTCTATGTTCGGCTGGGATTTTCCGTCAGTGGAGGGTTTTAGTGCCGAGCCGGGCGCCGAAACATCTCCGGATTACGATTTGGAGTGAGACTAAAGGGGAGTTTTCTCCCCTTTTTTTGCAGGGAGGAAAGATGAGAGAAAATAAAGTATCTATAGTAGCGATTGTTTGTGGTATAATTTTTCTTCTGGCAGCTGGATATTTTGCGGTCACTATGACGATGGAAAAAGTTTCCGAACCCGAAAAAGATTATCTAATTGTCGGAACCAACACCCCATTTCCGCCTTTTGAGCTAAAAAACAACGATAGAATTGTGGGCTTGGATATTGATTTGGCTGAAAGAATAGCCAAAGCAATGGGCAAAAAGTTGATTATTAAAGACTTTACTGAATTTGACGCTTTATTGCCGATGCTTCAAACCGGAGAATTGGATATGGTGATTTCGGCAGTTACTATCCGCGAAGATAGGGACGAAGTTGTTGATTTCTCCGATTCTTATTATGACATTTCGCAGGGGATTTTGATTAAAAATGGCAGCAACCTGAATTTTTCCAATCCCTGTAATCCCGAAGATTTTGTTGGGTTGAGAATAGCTTATCAGGAGGGGACAACCAGTCAGCTTTGGGTTGAAGAAAATCTTATCGGCAGGGTGAAAATTTCCGAACCAACAGTTTTTGATGATTTCGCTTTTGCCCTGCAGCTTTTGAAACTTGGCGCGGTAGACGCTATTTTACTTGATGCGCCGGTAGCCGAAAGCTTTGCCAAATCTAATCCGGATTTAGTTGTTGCCGGAACTATTGAGACTGGTGAAGAATATGGTGTAGTTGTTGAAAACGGCGATCCAAAGAATCTTTTGCCAGCCATCAATAAGGTTATTGCCGAAATGAAGACCAGCGGCGAATATCAAAAGCTTTTGGAGAAATGGTTTGGAGGTGGCAAATGAGAAAAATTTGTTTTGCCTTTCTTTGTTTGGTTTTGCTTTTTATTCCGCTATCCCTGACGGTCCCGAATGTTTTAGCCGACAAAGGAGAATATCGGGATAGGGGCAAGTATGTTTACGATGAGATTGACCGTCTGCCATTAGAATCAGAATTGGCTTTAAGCTCCTATTTTTGGAGGATAGATGCCAAATCAGATTACGAAATAGTTGTTGTTTTTCCGAAGGAAAAGTTGGATGAGGAAACAATAATTAAGTGGTTTAATGACCGTGGTGTCGGAAAGAAAGAAAAAGATACCGGCGCAGCTATTTTTGTTTTTCCGGACAATTCTGCTTTTGTGGCTATTGGTAGCGGCAATGATGTTGTTTCGGTTGCCGCTTCCAAAACTTACGGTGAAAAAATCCTGAAAGATTTAGATAAAGACCCGGTTTTAAGTCTTTTGAGATTTACTAACGTTCTGGCCGGAAGGATTACCGAACCGGTTACCGAGGAAAAAGATGAGGGGTTTGGAGAATTTGTAAAAGAAAATCTCTATCTTTTCCTTCTTTGGTTTTTGGTTATCTCTTTGATTGTTTTTTTGATTCAGCAGAAAAATGGATTTCAAAAGACCGATTTAATCGCTCCTCTAATACTTTTGGTTTTTGCCGGAATCTTTGTTGGTTGCAGCTTTGCGGGCAATGCTAATCAAGATTTGACAATGAAAAATTACGGCATTATTACCTCAACGCAGCACGATGAGTATCACTGGGTTCAAACTGTTGTGGTGAGTACTGGAAAAACAACTTCAGTTATCCTGATTCCCCATACCGATTATATAAACTATGCAACAATTTTAAGCTATGACTTCGGGTCTTATAAATATACATTTAGGACCACTGACAGCCGATGGGCATGGGAACGGGAAGCGGGAGAAATCGAAGAACTGCAAATAGATGCAAGGAAGGCAGCCCTTTTAAGCGCCAATCCCTTTGACGATAACTCCGGCGGCAAAACCATTGGCGATGGAGTTTGGATAAATAAAAAATAAAAATGCAAAAGCCAGAAATAAAATTCTGGCTTTTTGATTTACTGAATGATAATATAAAATATATGGAATGTAAAAAAATAGAAAATTTAAAATCTTGCCCTTGCACTTATCCCGATTGTTCGAGAAAGGGAATTTGCTGCGAGTGTTTGCGGCATCATTTGAATTTCAAAGAATTGCCAGCCTGTTATTTTTCTGAAGAGGCGGAGAAGACCTACGATAGGTCATTTGAGAAATTTATAAAGGAATTTGTTAGCGAGAACAAGCCGAAGGCGTAAGTCCGAGCGTTACAAAACCTTTAGCCCAATGAGATAACTTCGTATCTC
>PCWD01000004.1:0-954 GCA_002787255.1 Parcubacteria group bacterium CG11_big_fil_rev_8_21_14_0_20_39_14
CCCCGTAGTCAAATCCGTCAGGATTTGTACTATCGGGGTCGGTTTCGCGTTGAAACGCTGCAATTATTTATTACGCATCAGGTTTATTATAAGATAGAAAATGATTTAGTTCTTTGTTAAGATGAAGAAAGGTTGGAGGTTATGAAAAAAACTGATTTGGAAAAAGTAATTGAGGAAATGCAAAATCCGAAGATTTATCCTCATCCCGTAAAGGGTGTTAAATTTGTCCAGACGCAGATGTCTTGCGTTTTTTTGACCGGAGATTATGTTTACAAAGTTAAGAAGCCGGTGAATTTCGGTTTTCTGGATTACACCACTTTAGAAAAAAGAAAAAAACTTTGCGAAACAGAGATTGAACTTAATCGCCGATTATCCCCGGAAATTTATCTGGGAGTGACGGCAATTACCAAAGAAAATGGCAAAATATCTTTAGAAGGCGGGGGAGATATAGTGGAGTATGCAGTAAAGATGAAACAATTGCCGAAAGAGAATATGCTTAGCACTCTTTTAAGGCAAGGTAAGGCAAATAAAGAAATGATAAAAAGGGTGGCTGAAAAAATAGCTAAATTTCATCAGGAAGCCAGAACCAATCGGAAAATAGCCGCCTTTGGGAAGCTGGAAATCATTGTTCAAAATTGTCAGGAAAATTTTGTTCAGACTCAAAAATATATTGCAAGAACTATCCCGCCCAAAAGCTATAAAGAGATTAAGTCCTGGACAGAAAATTTTATTGTTCAAAACAAGGCGCTATTTGAGAAAAGGATAAAAGAAAGAAGAGTCAGGGATTGCCATGGCGATCTTCACTCCGAGCATATTTGTATAGTAAAGTTGATGCGTAATAAGAAATGGCAGGCTCCTTACGCGAAACCGACGCGAAACAAGGCGGCTGCAAAGCTTTGTGGCAATATAAAGTTCGGCGAAGCCGCCTACGCGAAACCACGCGAAAATTATTAC
>PCWD01000004.1:975-15957 GCA_002787255.1 Parcubacteria group bacterium CG11_big_fil_rev_8_21_14_0_20_39_14
ACTATCTTTAGTTAATCAGCGTGAATCGGCGAAGGCGGCTCCATCTAAAGGCGGAATAAATACTGAACTTTGCAGCCGTCCCAGCGAGTCCCGCCAAGGCGGGAGGAGCGATCAGCGTAAATCCGCGTTAAACAATAAGGAACTCGTAGATGCTTCAGCTATTTATATCTATGATTGTATTGAATTTAACGAACGTTTCCGATATGGCGACGTTGCTTCGGAAGTTGCTTTTTTGGCTATGGATTTGGATTTTTATGGCGAGCCCGAACTTTCTAATTATTTTGCAGAATGTTATGTTAAGGCAGCGCGGGACAAAGACCTTTTAAAATTGATTCAATTTTATAAGTGCTATCGGGCTTATGTTCGAGGAAAAGTGGAAAGTTTCAAACTTGATGATGCCCGCATTTCTCAAAAAGACAAGAAAAAAGCCGGAGATTGCGCCCGGAAATATTTTACCCTGTCCAGCGCTTATATTTGCCGCCGCTAAATAGTTCTTTTGATAGTTCTTACTATGATTCTTACCATAGTAAGAACTTTTTTTTATGCCCGGTAATACAACCGAGCGCATAACGAATTTATGTGCTCGGCTCCGCTCCTATCGTCGCTTCGCTTCTTTAAATACTACTGGAAGCGAAGCCCCATACCGTACGGGATGGGGCAAAGCCCTGTAGTGAACCCCGTTAGAAATGAGATTTCTAACGGGGCAAACCAAAAGGTTCTACTATTGGGTTGATATACCGGGCGTGCTATAATAAAATTAGAGCTTATGAGAAAAGAAGTTGGAATTTACGGAAATCAATTTAAAGGTTTTTATATTTTTTTAAAATTATCCCTTGCTCCCCTTATTTGCTTTTTATTTTTTGTTGTTAATTTTATCAGGGTTTACGGAATTGAGGAACAAAATAAATTAGAGCTTAACTTTGTTTTAGGGGCAATAGCCCTCTATTCTTTAATTACTTTAGTTTTGCTCCCAAAACATTTTTGGGGGGAGGGAAAATTTATTGCCGATACATTTTTTGCATCCACCCTTGCCGCTTCTATAAAAGTTACTTCTCCGCCGGCTTCTGTCCAGGCAAGACCGGTGGCAATACCGGGCCCGGTGATTCTTCCCTCAAGGAGTGAGGGAAGTCTTATCGGACCCAAGTATTTGGAAACTTTCTTTGGGGTGATAATTTCCTTTTTGGAAATTCCCGTTTTTCCCGCTTCTTCAGCCTCTGTTATTTTTTTGGCTTTTTTCCGGCAGATGTTGGCAATTTCTCTTTCTAAGTTTCTTACTCCCGCTTCCCGGGTATAATACCGGATAATATGAGCGATTCCTTTATCACTGAATCGAAGCTCATCTGTTGTCAGGCCGGCCGCTTTTAGTTGTCTTGGAATCTGATAAATTTTAGCAATCATCAGTTTTTCTTCCTTGGTATAGCCGGGGAATTCCACTATTTCCATTCGGTCTTTTAGGGCCGGATGAATGGGGTCAGCCAAGTTTCCGGTAGTAATAAAGAATACTTTTGAAAGGTCAAAAGGAACATCAAGGAAGTGGTCTCGAAAGGTATTGTTTTGTTCCGGGTCAAGAACTTCCAGCAAAGCAGAAGCAGGGTCTCCTCGCAATCTGTCTTTGGAAATTTTATTTATTTCGTCTATCATAAAAACAGGATTGTTGAAGCCAACCTCTTTGATTTTCTGGATAATTTGGCCCGGCAGAGCGTCAACATAGGTTCGCCGGTGCCCTCTTATTTCCGATTGGTCTTCAACTCCGCCTAAAGACAGGCCGATAAATTTTCTTCCCATTGCTCTGGCAATAGAGCGGCCCACCGAGGTTTTTCCGGTGCCCGGCGGTCCGATAAAGCAGAGTATTGAACCTTTATTTCCCGGGTTTCTTTTTTTAGTTGCCAGAAATTCCAGGATTTTTTCTTTAACCATTCTTAGCTCATAATGGTCCTCGTCTAAAATTGCCTGGGCCGCTTTTAAGTTTAAACTGTCTTTGGTGGATTTATTCCAGGGAAGTTCTTCCATAATTATCAGCCAGTCTTCAATTTTCTCTCTTCCGGGGTTTTGGGGCGACATTCTTAAAAACTTTTCCAACTCTTTTAGCGCCCTGGTTTTTGTTTCCGGCGGCATTTGAGCGTTTTCAATTTTTTCTTTATGCTCCTGGGTTTCGCCGGCTTCTTCTCCCAACTCTTTTTGAATCTGGGCCATTTTTTCTCTTAAAACATTTTTCTTTAATATATCTGAAAAACTTTCCCTTGTTTTAATTTCAAGAGTTTGTTCTGCTAAAATCTTTAGGACTTTTTCAATTCTTTCTTTAACATTCAGGCATTCCAGAATTTCTTGGGCTTCTGGAACGCTAACGGCTTTAAGGGGCCCAAAAAGCTCAAAACCTATCGCCATTATTTTATCGGCAAGCTTTCCGGGCTCCTCTATTTCTTTTATTTCTCGTTTTAGTTCTTCTGCCCCGGGATTATTGAGCATATTCGCTTTAAGCATTAAGTCAATGAGCGCTTCAAACCCGTCCTTTAAACTATTTGTCAAGAGGTTTAATTTTTCACCATCTTCTTTGATGTCTTCAAGTATTTCAACTTCAGCTCTCAGATAAGGTTTTTCCTGAACAATGTTTTTAATTCCTATCCGGCAAATTCCCATGACGTCCAATATAAAAGTTGCTTCATTGCCTTGTCGGAACCCGAAAAAATCAGGAATAACCTTTTCTATTCTAACCAGAGTGCCTATTTGGCGGATTTCTTTATCACCCGGTCCGAACATCATCACTCCCAAAAACCTATTTTCATCGAGAATTTTAAAGAAATCCAATCCTGTTTCCGGTTGGGGAATTAGCTTAATTATTGTGGTTTGGTCCGGAAATATTGCCGTATCAGCTTTTGGCAAAATCACCAATTGTTTAAGATATTCTGTCAGTTCCGTTTCGTTTATTTTTTCGTCCATTTCTCCTCCCGTAAGCCCCCCTTATTTAATTGGGGTGTGTTTTGCGCGCATAGGCACCCGTTCACTGCGTTCGCTCGCGCACAAATTATCAAAGGGCTTTTAATTTATACTATTATATCACCATATTTTAAAAAAGTCAACCCCCCCCATAAGTATTTCACGCGGTATTTCACTCTTTTTTGCAAATGTGGTATTATAAGGGTAGTTTCCTTCGCTTCGCGAAGGAATGCCAAATTCCTAATTTCTAATATCCAATAAAATTTCCAATATCAAATGACTAATGTCAAATCCGTTTTGGAAATTTGGATTTACCTGCTTGACATCGCCTTGACGATTTAATACTCAAAGCTTATTTATTTTTATCTAAAAGTTAAAATCTCCTTCTTGATTTATAAATAAGCGGCGAAGTCAAGGCGGGCGGGGGAATTAGAAATTTTTAGTAATGACTAACGGTTATAAATATACAAAATTACCCGCTGAATTCCAAAAAGAGTTGGAAAGGTTTTCCGGTGAGGTAAGAGAGATTCAACGTCAGATTGAGGAGAAAAAGAGAGAAAAGAAAAGATTAGAAGACAAAATAGGAGAGGAAAAAACCATTGTTTTTAGGGAGGATTCTCAAAAACAGCAGAGACTTTCAAGCCTGGAAAAGGAAATTCAGGAATTGGATAGGGAAATTAAGAATCTTCCGGGAAAATATTCGTCCAGCATCAAAGCCCTTGAGCAAAAAATCGTTGAGCTTTCAAGAGAAATTGAAGAAATTAAGAAAAAAAGTCTGGAGTTAAAAACCGAAAAAATAGAGAAGGTTCAGGCTGAAAAAAAGTCCCCGGAGGAGTTAATGCGCCAGAAAGCGGAGTTACAAACAAAAATCAAGGAGATTGAAAGCAAAATCAGAATGCTGGACATTGAAATTGGAAAAGCCTCTCGGGTTCATCAAAAAACCGCTGTCCATGAAAAGCAAAGAGAATCCATTCAGTTAGAACAGCAAATTAAATTAAAAGAGCGTGGAAAAAAGAGCCTGGAAGGAGAAATAAATGAAATCCGCGGGACCATTAGCGTTGTTTCCGATAATTTATCGCGGCGAAAATTTGAAGCCATCCGGGAGAAAGAGAGACTGGAAAAAGAATTAAAAACCAGGGCTTCTTCGCTCAATCTTCAAAAATTGGAGAGTGTTGTAAAAGAATTGACTTCAGAGATTCAAAGATTGGAACGCCGAAAATCAGATGCTCAAAATGATTTGGCAATGTTGAGAACAAAGATGAAATCATTGCCGCCAGTAAGTGTCAAATAAATTTAAGTTTAAGATTGATTCGGGCAAGATGCGTGAGAATTTTTTAGATTTTTTAAGGGGAGGGGATACGCGGTGGCGCCTTCTTTTCATTTTATAGAGTTTTGCTTATGGATTCTTCAAGAATAAGAAAAAAATTCTTGGATTTTTTTGCAAAACGCGGTCATACCGTTGTTCCTTCAAGCTCGTCCCGCACCAGAGCAAAGCACGGCGCGGGACTTCGCTTTCACTTATGAATTCGAAAGCATTAAGAAAAAAATTCTTGGATTTTTTTGCAAAACGCGGTCATACCGTTGTTCCTTCAAGCTCGCTTATTCCGACAGATTCAACAGTGCTTTTTACAACAGCCGGTATGCAGCAGTTTATTCCCTTTCTCTCCGGAAAAGTTAAGCCCCCCCACCCAAAAGCTTGTTCCTGCCAGAAATGTTTTAGGACAGACGATATTGATGAAGTTGGAGATAAATTTCACCATACCTTTTTTGAAATGCTGGGCAATTGGTCATTTGGCGACTATTTTAAAGAAGGGGCTATTGAATTTGCTTTGGAATTTTTAATAAAAGAGTGTCGGATTCCAAAAGAGAGATTATGTTTTACTATTTTTAAAGGAGAAGAGAGATTGCCTCGCGATGTTCAATCTCTGAAAATTTGGCAAAAACAGGGTATTCCCAAAGAAAAAATCTGGGAATTTGGAACAAAGGAGAATTTATGGGGACCGGTTGGCAAAACAGGTCCTTGCGGACCCTGTTCGGAAATTCATTATGACCAGACCCTAACCCCCTGTAAAAGAGGCAAAAATTGCGGGCCGAACTGCGATTGTGAAAGATTTGTTGAAATTTGGAACCTGGTATTTATGGAATACAACAAAAATGGAAAGGGTGAATATGAAAGCTTGGCTCAAAAAAATATTGATACGGGAATTGGTTTTGAGAGATTGACAGCCGTACTTCAAGAAAAGGACTCTGATTATGAAACCGATTTATTTTTGCCGCTTCTGGAAAAAATAGAGGAGTTTTCCGGAAAAAAATACAAAGATTTTGTTAAAGAATTCAGGATAATTTCTGACCATACCCGGGGCGCGGTTTTTTTAATAGCCGAGGGAATTTTCCCCAGTAATCTGGAACGGGGATATGTTTTGCGTCGGGTTTTAAGGAGAGCAATTCGGTATGGAAAAACATTAAACTTACCGGAAAATTTTTTAATTCCCCTAACTCAAAAAGTAATTGAAATTTATAGAGACATTTATCCAGAGATTAAATCAAAAGAGACCGACATTTTAACTGTTTTGCAAAAGGAAGAAGAGAAGTTTGAAAAAACCTTAGAGAGGGGGCTGGCGCAATTTGCTCGGTTGTTGAAATCAAAAATCATTCTGCCGGCTGAGGGGCATGGAGCAAAAACAATTGAAGGGAAAGAAGTTTTTGATTTGTATCAGAGTTTTGGTTTCCCCCTGGAGCTTACAAGGGAATTAGTTCGGGAAAAAGGTTTAGAAGTAGATGAAAAAGGTTTTTTTGAGGCTCAGAAAAAACATCAAGAAATATCAAAATCCGGGGCTGAAAAAAAATTTGGGGGACACGATATAGAAAAAATTAAAGACGAAGAATCAAAAATTAAAATGACGAAACTTCATACAGCCACCCACCTTTTGCATCAAGCCCTGAGAGAAGTATTGGGCGAGCATGCTAAACAAATGGGTTCGGATATAAATACCGAGAGGTTAAGATTTGATTTCTCTCATTCTCAAAAAATGAGCGAAGAGGAGTTAAGAAAAGTTGAAGCTCTGCTCAACCAAAAAATTAAAGAAGATTTAGAGGTGAAAAAAGAAGAGATGGATTATGAGGAGGCGCTAAAATCGGGCGCTCTGGCGTTTTTTAAAGAAAAATATCCCGAGAAAGTAAGTGTTTATTCAATCAATAACTGGAGCAAGGAAATTTGCGCCGGGCCGCATGTCAAAAGGACAGGGGAGCTCGGACATTTTAAAATTATAAAAGAAGAATCCTGCCAGGCCGGAGTAAGGAGAATCAAAGCAATTCTGGAATAAAAATAGAGTAAGAATAAGATGGAAATGGGCTAAACTATTTATTGATTGATAATTTGTTGGTTGCTATAATGAAATTGATGGCAAGGACTTTACCCTTTTTAAAAAAACAAAACCCCAGGGACGCCTTTTTAGTTTTAGATATTGGCACCAAAATAATTAAAGCGGTTATTTTTTTTGTAGAGGATGAAAAAATAATTATTATAGGGTATGGCAAGAAACATCATAATTTGGAAAATTATACAAAAAATGTTAGAAGGCTGGCTGACCTTTGCAAAACAGCGATTTCTCAAGCTCAAAAACAAAGCCGGATTCAAAAAATTAATGGAGCAATTTTAGGGTTTGGAGGAGGATTTATAAAGGGCGAGACTTTTTCTCAAAAATTTTTTAGAGAGAATTTTCAAAGAACTATTGATATAAGTGAGTTAAAAAATATTCTTCAGAAGCTTCAATGGAAAGCCAGGGAAGAGATTTGTCATCGGCCCGAAGAAGCGGCAAGCTGTCCCCCCAAGCTTTTGCAGTCCTGGATTTGCGAAGCAAGAGTGGATGGGTATCTGGTGACAAATCCTTTTGATTTTCAGGGGAAAGAAATAATGCTTAGCGTTTTCAACAGTTATAGTTCGGCGGATTTTTTTAATTTTCTTGAAGAATTTTCCAGCTTTTTAAAATTAGAATTATTTGGTATTTTTGATGAAAGCTTCGCAGTTTATCAGGCAATTTTGCGAAAAAAAATACCGAATTTCAACGCCATTTTTATTGATGTTGGCGGACTTTCAACCAATGTCTCGGTGGCGCGAAAAGGAAAATTTGAAAAATCGGTTGAATTTGGCTTGGGCGGTCAAAATTTTACAGAACTTTTAACCAGGACTTTTGGCGTTTCCGAATTGGAGGCCGAAGATATAAAAATTAAATACAGCAGGGGCGAGCTTGGTTATGGGGTAGGAAAAAAAATAGCCAAAATTTTTGAAAAAGCCTCCTTGCTGTGGCACAAAGCTCTGAACCTGTCATTTGAAGAATTTTCTTTTAAAAGATATCTTCCTTCCCAGATATATCTTTTTGGCGGAGGAAGTCTTTTGCCCGAGCTCAGAGACGGATTAATAAAAAAGAAGGCAAAGGAACACCTCTCTAATTTAGCCGATTTTAAAGCCGAGATTTTAACTCCAAGCCACTTTAAAGATTCCGTTGGGATGGTTAAAGGAATTGAGGATTATGGATTTCCCCAGGACACCGTTCCTTTGAGTTTAGCCCTGTTTTTTAGTTCAACCCTAAAAAAAGAAAGCATATTTGAGAAAATACTAAAGCAAACTCTTCGAATAATTCAGTGAAACGCAATAAGGTGGACTACCCTCGTCCCGAAGAGAAAAAGAAAGAAAAATACGGCCATCCAAGTCCATAGATAGCCGTATTTTTGTTCAAAAAATTCCGTGTCATAATAATTCAAAGATTAAAAGGTACATTTTCTCTTTACCCCGTTAGAAAGGTCTGTCTCTTGCCCCGTTAGAAGTTTGCCAGCGCATTCATTGGCTGAAGAAATTCTAATTCCGAATTTCTTCAGCCAGAGTTTTACTATGTTAAAGTGGGAAATAAAACTTTTATTTGTTAAATAATTGCAAACTTCCAACGGGGCAAGACTTCTAACGGGGCGCGATTTTACACAAAATCATTCCAACATTCTTGAGAATGTTGGAATAAATTCTTACGAGGTTATTTATAAACACTATGCTAATGTCTTATGGGGCTTAGCCTCGTAAGATTTAAAATTCTTTTGGTAAACAAAAAGCCCGTCCTGGCTGTTTTTGCTTAAAACGGGCTGGTTTTAAGGGCGAAAAAGTGATAATCTAAAATTAGAGTTAAAAAGACCCTTGATTTAAGCAGATAAAGATTTATAATTTTTAAAGACCCAAATGAAAAATATAATTCTAATTGTAATTTTGATTATTTTGGTTTTTGGGTTGGGAATTTTGTTTGGAAGTAAAATAAAAAAGAAAAAAACGGGAAGTTTAACAAGGGCCTGGCAGGCTCGGACAGAGAAAAAAGAGGAGAATAAAAAGAGAATTTTGGAAAAAATTCAAGAAGCTGGAAAAATCACCAACGATGAGGCTCAAAAACTTTTAGATATTGCCGATTCCACGGCCACTAATTATCTGGAGGAATTGGAGAAAGGAGGGAAAATAGAACAGGTTGGGGGCGCTCAAAAGGACACTTTTTATCGGTTAAGAAAAACCTGAAATGCGGCCATCTAAAGCTTAAATAGCCGTATTTTGCCCTCGCCCGTCTAAGTTTCGTTTCGTAAAACTTAGGCGGGCTCGCCTGAAATAAAAGAATGAAAAAGTTGCTTTTAGCGACAACCAATCCCGGGAAAATTTTAGAGTATAAGGAAATTTTGAAAGATTTGCCGATTGAAATTATTTCCTTGCGGGATTTGAACCTGGAAAATTCTCAGGTTGAAGAAGACGGAAAAACATTTGAGGAAAACGCTATCAAGAAATCAAAATTTTTTTGCAAATTAACAAAATTGCCGACTCTGGCGGATGACGGGGGAATAGAAATTGATGCCCTGAACGGCAAGCCAGGCGTAAAGTCGCGGCGCTGGCCGGGCCACGAAGCGACCGACGAGGAATTGGTCAAAATGACGCTTGAAAAGTTAGACGGACTGCCGCCCGAAAAAAGAGGGGCCCAACTTCGCTGCAGTATCGCGATTTCTTTCCCGGACGATGAGAAAATTCATTTGTTTGAAGGAATTTTAAGAGGTTTTATAATGGAAAAGCCGATTGGCATAATTCCCGGTTTTCCTTTCCGTTCGCTTTTTTATTTGCCGGAAATCGGCAAAATTTTGGGAGAATTGACAATGGAAGAGGAAGCCAAAATCGCCCATAGGAAGCGGGCGATGGAAAAGGCCATACCCATTTTAAAGCAAATTGCAAATTGCAAATAGCAAATCGCAAATCAAAAAAACGATAGGCGATTGGCAATAAGCAATTAGCCAATAAGGTGCTTGATATAAAGTTTATTAGAGAATATCCGGACAAAGTTAAAGAGGGCTGCCGGAAAAAGCGGGTGGATGTTGAGATTGACAAACTTTTGGAAGCGGATAGAAAAAGACGAGAAGTCCTTCAAGCGCTTGAGCAAATCCTTGCTCAAAAAAATAAAGCCTCAAAGATTATTGCTTCTACTAAGGATGAAAACGAGCGCAAAAAGTTAATTTTACAAATGCAGGAGCTTGATAAAAATAATGATAGATTATCCAAAGAGTTTAAGAAATTTGAAGAAGAATTTAATAGTTTGATGCAGAAAATTCCGAATTTACCTTTTGATGATGCGCCCGAGGGAAAAAACGAAAATGATAATGTTGTTTTGCGAGAGATGGTAGAAAAACCCACTTTTGATTTTAGGCCCAGTGATTACTTAGAAATCGCTGAAAAATTGGATTTAATCGATGTTAAAAGAGCGACCAAAGTTTCCGGTTCAAGATTCGGATATTTAAAAAGAGAAGGGGTTTTGCTTGAATTTGCCTTAATAAATTTTGTTTTTGACACTCTCCTCAAAAAAGGATTTATTCCAATTATTCCTCCAGTGATGTTGAAGCCGGAAATGTTAGAAAAAACAGGTCATCTTTCAGAAAAAGATCGTCCGGAAAGATATTTTATTGAAAAAGACAATTTATATTTAGCCGGAACCGCTGAACAGCCAATTGGGGCAATGCATGCAGATGAAATTTTTGATGAAAAAGATTTGCCGAGACGGTATCTCGGTTTTTCCACTTGTTTTCGGCGAGAAGCCGGAGCTTATGGCAAAGATACGAGAGGAATTTTAAGAGTTCATCAGTTTGATAAAATTGAAATGTTTAGTTTCTGCCACCCCGAGAGAACAAGGGAAGAACATCAATTTTTTCTGTCTTGCGAAGAAAAAATAATGCAGCTTTTGAAGATTCCTTACCGGGTAGTGCAGATTTGCGCCGGGGACCTTGGATTTCCCGCAGCCGCTGCTTATGATATAGAAGCCTGGCTGCCAAGCGAGGGAAGATTTCGCGAAACCCATTCTACTTTTAACGATACTGATTTTCAGACCAGGAGGTTAAATATCCGTTATAGACGAGCTAAAGATAAAAAACTTGAGTTTACTTGCGCCTTAAACGGCACAGCTTTAGCTATCGGAAGAGCAATTATTGCTATTATTGAAAATTATCAGGAAAAAGACGGAGGTGTAAGAATTCCAGAGGTTTTGCAAAAATATATGAAAATTGAGAAGATAGATAGTAAGAAATCCAAAATCTAAAACTCAAATTGTCAAATCAAGCCAAAAGTCCAAATGTCAAATTTTTGGATTTTTAATGACAAAGCTATTATACAATCCTTATAGATTAAAAAATAAAAAGAAGGCAAGATTTTCAAGAAAAGTTATTTTGTTAGTACCGCCTTCTTTTTTGATTTTGGGAAGTCTTTTTTATTTTTTATTTTTTAGCTCTCGTTTTCGGATAAGCCCCGTTAGAGATACGGGTATTTCTAACGGAGTGGGGGAGATAAAAATCTCCGGGATTGAAACTATTTCCGAAGACCTATTGAGAGAAAAAATAAACAGAATAATTTCAGAGAAAATCTATTTTTTTATTCCCCGGAACAATCTTTTTTTATTCCCCTCAAAAGAGATAAAAACCGTTTTTTTAGAAGAGTTTCCAAAAATGAAAGAAGTTTCCGTTAAAAAGAGTTTGCCAAACCTTATAAGAATAGAAATCGAAGAGAGAAAAATGTCCGCTATCTGGTGCAATGTTCTCTCAAATTTACCAGAATGTTTTTTTATTGATAAAGAGGGAGTTGTTTTTGAAAATGCCCCCTCAAGCCTCGGCTCTTTAATTTTTAAAATAAACGATAAATCATTTAAAAAAGCTCTTCAATTGGGAGAGCGAATTTTTGAAAAGGAGCATATAAATCAATTATTTAAAATTAAAGAAACCCTGGAAAGAAATTTGAATATAAGCTTCCCGGAATTCACGGTTTTGGAAGGAGACGTTCTGGAAGCAAAATCGTCTTTGGGCTGGAGGTTCATTTTTGATTTATCTCAAAATATTGAAAACATTGAAACCCAGCTTGAGGTTTTAAAGAAAATTTTAAGCGAGATGGAGCCGGAGGAGAAAAAAGTTTTAGAATATTTTGATTCAAGAATAGAGGGACGCATTTACTATAAATAAAAAATCCCAGAAAAATCTGGAATGTTGGCATTTTGAAATTTAGAAAATTGGAAAATTGATTGAAAATTGTCCCGCCGCAGTCCCGCCACAGCGGGGTCCCGCAAATCACGCCTACGGCGGATTCCGCCAAAGGCGGAAATGCGGGACGGGGTCCCGCTTTTGTCCGGAAAAATTGAAAATTAAATTAGGTTTCTTTTCTAATTTTTACAGCAGAAGTTTTCTGCTGTTTTATTATGGGAAAAACTATAGTAAACTTGGACCCCACCCCCTCCATACTTTCAATAAAGATTTCTCCCTGCATTTTTTCGGTTAAAGCTTTTGTAATCCAAAGTCCGAGGCCCGTGCCGCTGACCTCGGCAGTTTCTTTGGTTCTTATCCTAAAGAATTTTTCAAATAGTTTTTTCTGGGCTTCGGCCGACATACCAACCCCGGTATCTTTAACAGCAATAGAATATCTGCCTTTTAGGGCATCGGCTTCCGTTATTACTTCTACCCTTCCCTTCATTGTGTATTTAATAGAATTGCCAATAATATTAATTAAAACCTGTTTTAGCCGTTCCGGGTCAGCCGATATTAGAGACGGCTCTTCTTGGTTCGGCGAGCTCACCACAGGTTTTGGCTCAAAAATTAACTGCAGCCCTTTTTCATCGGCCTTAACCTTTAATTCATCAACAACCTCCTTTATTGTTTTTTGAGGAGACATTTCTTGAAATTCAATTGAAAGCCTTCCCTGTTCAATTCTAGAAACATCTAAAATATCATTAATTAAATCATTTAATCTTTCGGTTGAAATAATCGTTCTGGAAAGATGCTCTGTTTGGGCTTCATTAAGGGTTGGACCAATTTCCCTTTTTAAAATATTGGCATAGCCGGAAATAGCCGCAATTGGGGTTCGGAGTTCATGGGCGGTCATTGAAAGAAACTCGTCCTTCATTCTGTCCACTTCCCGAATTTTTCTATACAAAACCGAGTATTCAAAAAGACGGGTGTGGTTGATTATTAAAAACAAAACAAGCACAATAGAGATTGTCAAAATAACGAAAGAACGTTTGGTTGCCTGGGCCGTGTGCTCGTCAATCTTTTTTAAAGATATTGCGAGTCTCACAACTCCTATTTTTTCTCCGGAAGAATCATAAATAGTCTTAGTTACATTTCGAAATCTCGTTCCCGCATCATCAATGGTTAAAAATCCAATAGCTTCGCCCCTTGGTTCGTTCCAGGCAAGATTTTTAGCTGTTTCAAAAAGATTTTTAACCTCAATTGGCAATTCCTCCGCCGTTTCTTTTTGAGGAAAGGAAGCAATTGTTTTAAATTGTTCTTTTTCGCGAATTTCTACCTGGACCTCGGCAATCTCTTCGGGATTTTCTTTAACAATTCTTTCAACTTTTTCTTGAAGGATTTCCGGACTTGCTATAAAGTCAGAAGCAAAAATATCAAAAACCTTCTCGGTTATCAGGGCTGTGGTCATAAGGCTGGCGTCAACTTCCCCCTGAAATGATTTTATTGCCGATGAGGTATTAAAATAAAGCGTTAAGGGAATAAGCGCTATTAAAGCCAAAGAATAAATAATGGTAGGATTTTTTCTAACAAAATTAAGGCCAGATTTTAAGGGATTCATATTTGTCTTTTTGGCGATTTTTGCTTTTATTTTTTAGACAAGTCTTCTATATAATCTCTTTTATATAATCATAATCTTTTTTCCGGCTTCCGGATTTATTTAACCCCTCTTTTTGGTTACCAGACCAATGATACTCAAAGCAATTCCAATGAAAAGTGTTATAAAACCGAAGATTAATATGGTATAGTTTCTTGCTATGGTTTCGGCAGGAGAAATTTCCGGAACAGCAGCGAATACAGCAGCTACGGCCGTCGCTGTTTTAACAAAAGCAAAGGTTTCGGATTTTGCAACTATCTTTCCGGTATTATCATTGATTATGACATAAACCTCATGCCTTCCTTCTTCCAGAGGTTTGTCTAAAATATAAACCCAGTTTCCAAATTCATCTGTTTTGACGGTAATAATCGTTGGAAGACTATAAATATACAAGGTTATAAAGCTATTCGGCAGGGCTTTGCCTGTAAGTTTTATGCCGGATGGCGGCGGCGCAGGAGTGGCTTCTGGGGTGGCTTTTTTCGGCGGGATTTCTTTCGCAGGGGTGGGGGTGGGTGAAATTTCTATTTTCACGGCCAGGGGCACAAGTTCAACCTTCTCCACTTTTAAAATTTCCGGTTTTGTAATTTCTTTTGCTACTTCCGGTCTCTCTTCTTCAAATTTTTTGGGGTCCTCAAAGATAATTTTAGCGGCTGGTGATGGATTTAGGGGGTCGTAGCCGTTAGTTATTTCTACTCCGTCTATATAACCATCGCCATCAGTATCAGCCGCAAAGGGATTGGTTTTATAGGCGACAATCTCCTGATAATCAGGTATTCCGTCGCCATCGGAATCTTTGCTGATAATTTCCTCCTCCTTTTCTGCTTTAATTTTTTCTTTTTCCTCTATTTTTTCTTCCAGTTTTTTTAAGTGCTCTTTAATTTCTTTTTTTGCCTCTTCCATTTTTTCGGGTTCAACAACCTGAATTATTTTTTCAATTGTTTCGACTTTTGTTTCGGGGGTAAACTTCTCAATTATTTTTCTGACTTCTTTTTCGGCAGTTTGGGGAACTTTTTGAATTATTTCTTGAGCTGCTTTTTCTTTCGCTTCCTTTTTTTCAGTTTCGGTTTTTTCTGCGACAATTTCCCTTTCTTCTTCAATTTGTTTTTTAGTTTTTTCCTCTTTAACAACATCTCTTTCAATTTCATTTTTCACCGTGATGTTTACCGAAAAGGAACTTAAATAACTTCCATATTGATTGGTGATTAGGGCATTCAAAATATAACTATTATTCGGGGTGGAACCTGTATCCCATTTATATTGCCAAACACCCCCTTCTTCTAAAATTGCTTTACCAATATAGGTTGGAGTGACGGCGGTTGGCAGGCGGAGATAAAATTCTACTGATTTTGCTTCTTCAACTTTCCCGGAGATTAATACGGTTTGAGAAACAGTTGCCTTATCTGGCGGAGAAATAAATTGGAACTCCGGCATTTTTACAATTATGTCAACTTTCGGATTATCGATTGAGACAGTTATGGCACCAGAACTAAATGAAGTATTGTCGGGATAGAGGACTTCGGTAAGAATTTTGTATCCCTCATCGTTTGAAAATACGGCTGTGTCCAGTTCGTATTTGCAAATGCTTTCAATGGGCGCTATGTTTGAAGGTTCGCCGCAGGTTGCTTCAAATGTTTTTTCGGTTGAACCTGGGGCAGGCGGAGTCAGTTTGAATTTTGCCGACTTTGCTTTACCAATTGCTTTTCCCTCAATAATAATTTTGTCTTTAAGTGTGTTTCCCTGTTTTGGCGAGACGAAATTAAATCCCTTTTCAATTTCCGGTGTCGGAGTCGGAGTGGGTGTAGGCGTTGGTGTAGGCGTTGGTGTAGGCGTTGGTGTTGGTGTTGGCGTTGGAGTTGGAGTGGGAGTTGGAGTGGGAGTTGGAGTGGGAG
>PCWD01000004.1:16046-16933 GCA_002787255.1 Parcubacteria group bacterium CG11_big_fil_rev_8_21_14_0_20_39_14
GTTGGTGTTGGTGTTGGCGTTGGAGTTGGAGTGGGAGTCGGAGTTGGTGTAGGCATTGGTGTAGGCGTTGGTGTAGGCGTTGGTGTTGGTGTAGGTGTTGGACTTGGAGTTGAAGATTGGCAGTCGAGCAACCCTGCTTTGATTGTATAACTACCGCTGCCGCCGCCGGATTTTTTAACCAGAGCTGTTGAGGTTGTGTTAGCCCGAAGCCTTGTTGTGCTTGTGATGGTTTCACCACCTTCATAACCATAATATTGGTCAGCTGAAAATACACCAACATCTTGCGATGTTAATGACGGACAGGTAGCCGACCATTTTACATAAAGGTCATAGTTCGGACAGTTTGTTGAGCCCCCGGCATGGGTTACTTTCCAGCTTATTTTGCACTGGTTATTAGAAGGAACGGTTATTTTGTAGTATTGATAAGTAGAGCTATCGAGAAGGCACATATTTGATTTTTCTCCGCTGGCTGTTCCAAAATCGTGGGCATCTTGACAGGAGGTAAAGGAGGTGGAGTCGCAGGTTTGGGCTTCTACCATGGTTGGAGAAGCAGACAAATCCCAAGGATAAAAAGCCAGGACTAAACTTGCAGTTATAAAATTTATAAAAATAAATTTTTTAAGCATGCCATTTAAAAATTTCCAACCATTAATTTTCAGTTAGCAATTAAATCAATGAAATTAAATCAATGAAAATTTATTGAAAACTGAAAAAAAATAAGATTTGAAATTTTTTATTTCTATTTTCATTATAGCACATCCGGTATGTCAACTTCCAGTCTTGTACAATAAGACTGCTGAACAATTATTTTTCAGCGTATCGGCGTTAACTCAGCGTAGATATCAGCGTTTACTCAGCGTATCGGCGTTAACTCAGCGTAGATATCA
>PCWD01000004.1:16953-25057 GCA_002787255.1 Parcubacteria group bacterium CG11_big_fil_rev_8_21_14_0_20_39_14
CGACAATACGTTGAATTAACGTCGATATCTACGCTGAACAACGTTGGAATTGTTCAACGCTCTCATCTTATTAGTATTCTAAAAAAACGCCCCGTTGGGCTTCAATTTCTATTTTAATACCCCGAAAACACTTACTTTGCCTTGCACAATACAAAAAATGACCGCTTCTGTGGTCATTTTTGCTTATCCTCCGTAGCTTTACGCGAAGAGAGGATGGGGGTGTGCCGATTTTTGTTTCTACTATTTTACGGTCTGAGTACTGGCGGTGGCGGGTTTGGAATTTGCCCATCGGGCACCGGTCGTTTTCTGCCTTCTATTAAATCTGGTATCCGTGGCGGAACTGGCGGAGGCGGTATTGAAACCGTCCTATTTTGAAGTGATGGTATTGACGACAATGGCTGCCTGCCATCTTCCCTTTCCAGATTCACCAGCTCATCCTCTAAATACTCCCGAAACCGCTTAATCTCCTTGCTCTTACAAATGCCCTTGGTAGTTTTAAGAAAATCTATGGTTTTTTGGAGTAAATTAAGATATTTCTTGTTTTGCTTCTCCTGTTCCCTTAATTGCTCAACCTCCACAATACTGGATTTCAGCTTTCTCATTAAATCAAGTTCGTCTGAAGAAAGTTTGGATAAATATTTGTGATAAAATCTTTCAAGTTCTGTTTCCATCTTCTCAATCGCATCTTCAAGAAAAACAGCCAATCTTATCCAATCCTCTCCGGATAGGTTAAAAAGACGAAGAACAGACCAGTCTTTTGAAAGAAAACAACACACAATTGGATTATCTTTTTGTTCGGGGTCTTTAAAAAACTCTCCTTTAAGCGCAATAGAAAAACCAGAATAATTGGAAATGGTGTATTTAAATCCTATTGCTCCCCTATCTTTTTTACATGGCGATTTCCAAACAAGTTTTGAACCAAGGGATTCTGCCTTTTCTTCTAACTCCCTACTCACTCTAAAAGGAAGGGAACGCCATTTGATTTCAATTTCCTTGTTTAATTTCCTGGCTTTCTCGGCAATCCTTTCGGCTACAATTTCTTTTTCGGTTCGCGGCATTTCTGATTCGGGTGGATTTGCTGGCATTTTTTCTCCTCTCTTTCCCTTCTCTGCCATAGCTTTAGCAAAGAAAGGCTTTTCCTTTTCTTGCGACTTGTCGCTCTGTTGATTGACCCACCTCAAGCAACCCGTCCAAGAATCGGTGAGCCCGGCAATATTTGGGCTCTTTCTCTTTTGTCCAATTCTTTCCCATTTCAGTATTTTTGATATTTAATATTTGATTTTTGATTTTGTGTTGGCACACCCCATTTAAAAATACCAAATTGAAAAAGAACCAGACTAATTGCAGTATGCCAAACAAAAAAGCCGCTGTCAAGGGTTGGTCTTGTAAATATCTACAATAGAGGGACGGTTCTCTAACTTTACTCTTGGTTATTATTCTCCGAAGGAATACCTTTTACCTGTATTACTATTTCTCTTGACCCTCTGTTCTTGGGGTCAAAATCAAAAAGTAAAATTGACTGCCAATGACCCAGCATCAACTCGCCGTTTTCAATTATTACAAGCTCAAAAGAATTGGCAAAAAAAGTTGTCATAAGATGAGCGGCGGCATTCTTTCGTTCATTCGGAGACATATTTACTATTCTTTTTTCAAAATCATCATGTTCATAATAACTATCCTTAGGAAATAATCTCAAAAAAGCCCTTTTCATATCGTTGAGCAAGCCCGGTTCGTCTTCCTGTTTTTTTATGCCAACGGTGGTATGGAGAGGATAAACTATTACATCTCCTTTCCAAACACCTGATTTTTTTACCTCGTCAATCACCATCTGGGTGATATTAAAATATTCTTTTTCTCCGCTTATCTTTTTTATTTTAGTGTAAAAAATCACGGTCTTGCCTCCATCAGATTTCCTTAAATTTTAAAAGAACTTTCAAATCAATTTTTTATTTTTTAATATTAAAGTCCGAGGACCTGCTTATACCCCTCCATGTCCATAAAGCCGTGGCCCGAAATATTAAATAAAATAGTTTGCGTCTTGCCGGCTTCTTTGGATTTTTTTGCTTCATCAATTGCCGCGGCAATTGAATAAGCCGATTCCGGAGCCGGTAAAAATCCTTCCAGTTGTAAAAAAAGTTTGGCTGCTTCAAAAACATATTTTTCATCAAGCGGATAAGCTATAGTATCAATGTATCCTTTGTCTCTTAGAAGACTTATAATCGGCGAGCAGCCGTGATAACGCAAGCCGTCGCCAAAAATCGGCGGCATCTCTTTTTGGTGGCCTAAAGTGTACATTTTAAGCTGGGGTGTAAATTCAGCATAATCAGCAAAATTGTAACGGTATTCTCCCTGCAAATTAGGAGCGGCTTGACTTTGAGCGGCAATAAATTTAACTTTCCCCCCCTTTTTTAAAACATCTCCCAAAAACGGCAAAGCCAGCCCGCCAAAATTACTTCCCCCGCCAAGGCAAGAAATTACAACATCGGGATACCCATCAAGCATTTCAAATTGTTTTTTAGTTTCCAGACCAATAATTGTCTGGTGTAAAAGAACATGATTTAAAACCGAGCCAAGGCAATAAACCGCTTTTTCATCAGAAATAGCATCTTCCAGACCTTCGGAAATGGCAATCCCCAGAGAACCGGGATGATTTGGATTTTCTTTGAGAAGCTCCCGGCCGGTTTTGGTATTCTGGCTGGGTGAGGCAAAAACTTCGGCGCCGTAAAGTTTCATAAAGTTTCTTCGGGCTTCCTTCCATTGATAAACCGCCCGAACCCAATAAACAGTTGATTTTAATCCCAGGAGTCTTGCGGCGCAGGAAAGAGCTGTTCCCCACTGACCGGCCCCTGTTTCGGTAACCAATTTTTCAAAACCTTCCTTTTTAGCGTAATAGGCCTGAGCTATGGCTGTATTAATTTTGTGAGAACCAGTTGGACTAAAAAGTCCCTCGGCTTTGTAGTAAAGTTTAGCCGGAGTTTCTAAAAACTTCTCCATATTTTTTGCCCGAAATAAGGGTCTTGGCCGACCAATCTGCTGATAAATTTCCTGAAGTTCCTCGGGAATATCAATCCATCTCTCCAGACTTTGTTCCTGTCCCAAACATTCTTTAATCATTGCCTTTGCCATATTTGACATATCGCCTTTTGGTTGGGGCAAAGGTTCGGGTAAATCCGGAATAATATTGTACCATTGTTTTGGTAAATCTTTTGGCAGTAAATTTATTTGTCTTGGTTCTTTTGCCATATAAATCATATATATCATTTAAAATGAAATTTGGCAACAGTCAATAGACCGTTGAATAATTCAGCCTAAACTCAATGAAAATCCGACCCTTTAAAATCCAAAACCCAAATGACAAATGACAAATCAAATCCAAAATCCAAAGCCCAAAAATAGTTTTGGATTTTGAGCTTTGACATTGAATTGACATTTGGATTTTGACATTTGGATTTTTAAAATTAGAGAGCTGGAAAATAATTATTCAACACTCCAATTCAAATAAAAAATCCCAACTTAGTTGGGATTTGTCTTTGACACCTGTTTATAGCTTGCTCTTGCTCCTAAAATTATAAGAAGCCCTATGAATACCAGCCAGAATCCGCCAAATGACTTAAAAACAAATATATTCAAAACTCCAAAAACAAACACTAAAGCTCCAAAGAATTGACCAACTCCAGCCGCCCATTTAGTCGCCTTGGAAAAACTCCTCGTTGTCTTCCATAAAATTGCCCGAAGCAATCTTCCGCCATCCATTGGAAAGCCCGGCAAAAGATTAAAAATTCCCAACATCAGATTCACCCACAGCATTACCTCTAAAAATTGCTTTAAACAAAGAAAATGTTCCAAACCAATAAAATGCAATGGGTAATTACTAACCAGCCGGAAGAGACTAAAAAACAGTCCGGCTAAAAAGAAGCTTGATAAGGGTCCGGCTATGGTGATCTTAAATTCCGCTCCCGGACTTTCAGGCTCTTTTTCCGAATGAGCTATTCCGCCGAACAAAAGCAGGGTAATTCGGGGAATCGGAAGCTTGTATCTTTTGGCAACCAAAGAGTGAGAAAGTTCGTGAAAAAGAACCGAAGCAAAAAGAACCAAAACAGCTAAAATTCCCAAGGCCCAGGAAAGCGCTAAAGAAATACCCGGAAGGGCCTGGACAAAAATTCTCTGAAACACAAAGCCAAAAAAAATAAGGGCAAGAAACCAGCTGAAATCCAAATAGATATCTATTCCAAAAATTCTGCCAACCTTCAATTTCCACCTCCATTGGATTTTCTTTTTGAATTGAGCCGAGCGCATAAAGCGTTATGTGCTCGGCGAAGATGAAAAATTAGAAAATCTTACGCCCCTCACTTATTCTTTATCAAAACTCGGAATTTCAACTACCGAAGCCGCAGGCGATTCAGCGGAAAATCGGTCAGAATAACAATAAGCCATAGCGGAATAAATGGGGGGCCATTAAATTTTCAAACAGCTTTAATTCCTGAAAATAATTCAAGAATTCATTCTCTGACATTATGCGCAAACTAAGGTAAAAGAACAACTTTGGTAAGAGAATCATTAGCCACGCAAGCTGTTACATGCTTCTGAATAATCTCGGTCAGATTCTGGAGGCTGCACTCTTTCATATCTGATGCATACTCGTAAATTCCTTCGGGCGCGCCCCGCAAGTAATAATCCAGGAGCAAACGGGCGATATCCATACTTTTCTCTTGAGCAAAGATGTAAGATTTTAGAGCAACCCTAATTTTTTGTTCAATCATTTTGCTATCTATGTCTCCATTTGAAATTTTAAGAAACTCTTCTCGCATTATTTCCTCTACTCGAGCAAGGTGTTTGATATCAAAAGAAGCATAAGCGGCTAAAAATCCATAATGAGAAGAGCTAAAAGATGGAGAGCCGAAATAGCCAGCCCGTCTCATATAAGAAATGGGTTCCTGATTAAGAACTCTGTCTGAAAACCTTTTGGCTAAACAGCTTCCTATAATTTCGAGTCCGGCAACCTCTTTCTGGGTAGGATTAAATACTTTTAACCCCATTAATAAATGAGCCTGATGAAAATGAGTTCCTTGTACTACCCGGGAATTTTTAGTGTAATTTTCCGGCTCGTCATTTATGCCCAATGTTGCTTCTTTTCGTTCCGGGAACTCCCTAAAATATTTATTTGCGAGCTTCATCGTCTCCCTGAATCCAATGTCTCCTGCCACTATAAGCGCTTGCGGAATAAACATCCCTTCATAGAAAGAACGAACTTCCTGGGCGGTTAAACTTCTAACAGTTTCCTCTGAGCCGACAATTGATTTTCTTAAAGGGTGTCGCTTAAAAATGGTTTCCATGAAAGTTTCCTATATCATTGTCCAGGGATTATCTTTTCCATAACAAATCTCGTCCAGTACAATATTTTTTTCTGCCTCTATTGTTTGGTTATCCAATGAGGCTCTTAATAAAATATCGGCTAAAAGTTCCGCAGCATGCCCAACATCTTCTTTCATTACCCTTAAGCCCAGAGGGATGTGCTCAAACGAAGTATAACAAGTCCAGTCTTCCTTGAATTGCAGACCACCAGTTAATTCTGTAATTTCTCTATAAATTTCGTTCCGCGAGCTTCTCCCCGCGCTTGTGGTTCCCCTAAACATTAAATGCTCAATCAGATGCGATATACCCGCATTCTTGTCGGTTTCATACAGGGACCCACCCCTTATCACTGCCAATATCGTTGGTGAAATCCCTTTTTTCTTGAAGTGCACTACATCTATTCCGTTAGATAAACGTCCTTTTCGGATAGTGAGTTTCATTTCTTCCTCCTTTTGTCAAAGAATTTCAAGAATATCTTATCAAACCTTTTAGGAAAAGTCAAGGGGTAGCCCTGACATAACCCGCTCAATGGCCCAATGACCCGGTGGCAGACTGACAATGAATTACCGCGCCGCAGAGCGGCGCGGTATCCATTATTTATACTGCCCCAGCCAAGAAAACTCGCCAAGGGTTCTTTTTTGCTATTCTCCTTTTATAACCGCTAAAGGAAAAAGCCTGGCAACTATTTTTGAAAGGCCGGCCTTATGGACAACCTCAACAACATCGTCAATGTTCTTGTAAGCCAGGGGGGCTTCCTCGGCAATTCCTTTTAGGGAGCGGCATTTTACAATAATTCCCTGAGATGCTAAATTTCTTACCACGGCCTCGCCGGAAATTCGCCTCATAGCGGCATGCCGCGACATTGTTCGGCCAGCCCCGTGACAAACCGTATGCCAGGCTTCTTTTGATTTTTCCGTTCCGGACAGAACATAGGAAGCAGTTCCCATTGAACCAGGGATTAAAACCGGCTGACCAACCGAGCGATAAATTTCGGGAATTTCCGCCAGGCCCGGCGGAAAAGCTCTGGTTGCTCCTTTGCGATGAACGCACAATTTTATTTTTTGACCATCAACTTCATGTTCTTCAATTTTGGCAATATTGTGAGCCACATCATAAAGCAGTTTAAGGTTTTCTTTTTCTCCCAAAACTGATTTCCAGGCTTTTCTGATATAATGAGCAATCATATGACGATTGGACCAGGCATAATTGCAAGCAGCGCACATTGCTTTAAAAAATCTCTGTCCTTCAGGAGAATTAAAAGGAACGCAGGCTAATTCTCTATCCGGTAATTTTATTCCATATTTTGGCATGGCCCCCATTACTGTTTTTAAATAGTCAGTGCAGTTTTGATGGCCAAGCCCCCTTGAGCCAGTATGAATCATTACCACAATTTGCTCTTTGAATAATCCAAAAACTTTAGCCGCCTCTTCATCAAAAATTTCTTCTACTTTTTGAAGTTCGCAGAAATGGTTGCCCGAGCCAAGAGTTCCAACCTGGTCAGTTCCTCTGTTTTTGGCCCGCTCGGAAACACAAGAAGCATCTGCTTCTTCCATTTTTCCCCTTTCTTCGCAATTCTCAATATCTTCTTTTTCTCCATATCCTTGTTCAACTAATTTTGGAACCCCCCCTTCTAAAATTTTATTAATTTGTCCAATTGACAATTTAATTTGTCTTCCCTTTCCCAAACCCGAAGGAACTTCTTTTTGAATCTCATCGGCTAATTTTTCTAAATGGGGCTTGATTTCATTTTCAGTATATTCGGATTTTAATAATCTGACTCCGCAATTTTGGTCAAAACCGATTCCGCCGGGAGAAATTACGCCATCCGGGAATTTAGTGGCAGCCACTCCTCCTATGCAAAATCCGTAACCCTCATGGGTGTCAGGCATAGATAGGGCATACTTTACTATGCCCGGCAAAGTTGTGGTATTCACCAACTGCTCAAGAGATTTGTCCCGAAAAACATCTTTTAGCAAATTTTCGGAGACATAAATTCGGGCCGGAACCCGCATATCCGACCGAAAACTCCTGGGTATCTCCCACAAGTAATCATTTATTTTTTGAAAATCTTTTTTTTGCATTTAATTTAAAGCCCTGCCCCCACACCAATAAAATTGTAGCGGGGCTTGACAAAAATTTAATTTGGGTGTATAATATATTTATGGAACCTTGAAAATTTAAAGGAGGACAGTAAAAAGTGAAAACCGGAATGGTAATTTTAATGGTTTTTGGGTCGCTTTACTTCCTATCCGGCATAGTGAGTTTAATAGGTATCACCTCGCCTTTGACGTTTTTTATCTACTGGATTGTGGCTGGGGTTTGCTTCTGGGGCGCGAAAAAACTGAATAATGAAATCAAGAAAAAAAGAGGTGAAAAGAAATGAAGATTGTCCAGATTAAGAATCGACCGGTTCGGGCCCTGGTAAGCTTTGTCAGCATACTGGCTATGATTGCGGCAGTGGCTGCCCTAACTTACTTAATTGGCGTAATTTCACCAATAGCAGGATGGCTTTCATACGGAGAGCCTGACACGGCAGGTATTTTCGGTGGAGGTTTTCTGCTTCTATGTGGCTTAACTTTATTCGTGTTGATAAGCTGGGCGGTAAGTGAATGCCACTGGTTTTGAGGGATTTCAAATGTCGTTGAACGTTAAAGATAGCGCGTAATAATTTTCGCGTGGGTTTTACGTAGGCGGCTTCGCCGAACTTTATATTGCCACAAAGCTTTGCAGCCGCCTTGTTTCGCGCCCCGGT
>PCWD01000054.1:0-3342 GCA_002787255.1 Parcubacteria group bacterium CG11_big_fil_rev_8_21_14_0_20_39_14
GCCCCGTAGTCAAATCCGTCAGGATTTGTACTATCGGGGTCGGTTTCGCGTTGAAACGCTGCAATTATTTATTACGCATCAGGTATAATAAAGCTGCAACAAAATAAATTGCCAAATTGTTAAATTGCCAAATTGTTAAACCGATTTCAATATAGCAATTTATCAATATAACAATTTAACAATGGAATGCAACGGTCTCCGACCATTATCGCTCTCGGCGGTTCAGTAATTATTCCCGATAAAATTAACGCAGACTTTCTTAAAAAATTCCGAAAGCTGATTTTAAAATTATTAAAACAGGGCCAAAAATTTGTCATTGTGGCCGGCGGCGGAAAAACCGCAAGATTATATCAAAACGCCGCTTCAAAAGTTATCAAAATCACTTATGAAGACCTTGATTGGCTGGGGATTCACGCGACAAGAATCAACGCTCATCTTTTAAGAACGATTTTTTTTAAAGAGGCCTGTCCCATAATTCTTGATAATCCCTACAAACCTTTTCATACCGGAAAGCCCATTATTATTGCTTCCGGCTGGAGGCCAGGCTGGTCAACCGACTATATTTCAATAGTCCTTGCGAAAAGATTTGGGGCAAAAGAAGTAATCATTGCCGGCAAACCCCCCTATGTCTATACCAAAGATTTTATGAAATACAAAAACGCAAAGCCCCTGAAAAAAATTGATTGGAAAAGTTACCGCAAAATCATCGGTTCCCGTTGGATTCCCGGAATGCCTTCCCCGGTTGACCCCATTGGCGCAAAACTGGCTCAAAAATTGAAGCTTAAAGTAATCATTATTAAGGGAACCAATTTAAAGAATTTGGAGAATTTGCTAAAAGGCAAAAAATTCAAAGGAACCATCATAGAGTAAAACCAAAAATAAAATATCAAAAATAAAAAACAAAAACATAAAAACATAAAAACTAATAATATTTAAAAACCAGTCTGAAATTTTTAAGTTTTGTCATATTTATTTTTGAGCTTTTATTTTTGATTTTTGATTTTAGCGACCTCGCCCTCTAAGCTCTCGGATTGAAAATTAAATTATTTGGGAAACTATATTCCTATAATAACTTTCAATAAAAATTTCGTGAGCATAGAGGGCGGGGGAGCGCTTATGCGTCCATTTTTCAAAAATCTGTTATTCGCTTTTTTGATTTTTCTTGTTCTGGCAAGTATTTTTAGTTTGTTTGCATCTTCCCCAAAAAAAGTTGAAGATATATCCCTGACTGCCCTGGTAAAACAAATTAACTTCGGCGATGTAAAATCAATCACTGTCAGGGGGGATAATTTGGAAATTGTCTATATTGATGACAATTTGGCTAAATCAAAAAAGGAAAAAGAGGCGTCTCTTTCGGAATCTTTTCAAAACTACGGAGTTGTTCCCGAAAAATTAGCCAAAGTTAATGTTGAAGTAAAAGAAGAAAGCGGCTGGCTGTTCTGGCTTGGCAATATTTTGCCGTTTCTGCTTCCCCTTATTCTTATTTTTTTCTTTTTTTGGCTTATTTTTCGTCAGGCAAGACACGGCTCAATGGAGGCTTTTTCTTTTGGGAAAGCCAAGCCCAGGCTTTTTGGGGCCGAAGGCAATCCCAAAGATAAAATTACTTTTGCCGATGTAGCCGGACTTTATGAGGCAAAGGAGGAGCTTAAAGAAGTGGTGGAATTTTTAAAGCACTCCAAAAAATTTTTAGAAATAGGAGCCAGAATCCCCAGAGGCGTTTTGCTTTTAGGGGCGCCGGGAACCGGCAAAACCTTGCTTGCCCGGGCCGTTGCCGGAGAAGCCAATGTCCCATTTTTTCATATCTCCGGCTCCGAATTTGTAGAAATGTTTGTTGGGGTGGGGGCGGCCAGGGTTCGCGACCTTTTTAATACAGCCAAGAAAAACGCGCCGTCAATTCTCTTTATTGATGAAATTGACGCGGTTGGCAGACAGCGAGGAGCGGGTCTTGGCGGCGGCCACGATGAAAGAGAACAGACTCTAAATCAAATACTTGTTCAAATGGACGGCTTTGAAAGAGAGACTCAAGTAATTGTTATGGCCGCAACCAATCGTCCGGATATTTTGGACCCGGCTCTTTTACGGCCCGGTCGTTTTGACCGGAGGATAATTTTAGACGAACCGGATTTAAAATCCAGAGAAGAGATATTAAAAATTCACTGCCAAGGCAAAGTTCTTGAGCACACGGTTAATTTAGAAGAGATAGCCGCCAGAACTCCCGGTTTTTCCGGAGCTGATTTGGCAAATTTAGCAAACGAGGCGGCAATTCTGGCAGCCAGACGTGATAAAAAAAGTGTCGGCCAAACCGAGCTTCTGGAGTCAATTGAAAAAGTTCTTTTGGGACCGGAGAGAAAAAGCCATATTTTATCAAAAAGAGAAAAGGAAATTGCCGCCTATCATGAAGCCGGTCACGCTTTGGTGGCATCTTCTTTGCCCAATGCCGACCCGGTTCAGAAAGTTTCCATCATTTCCCGGGGCCGGGCGGCCGGCTACACTTTGAAATTACCGCTCGAAGAAAAGCATTTCCGAACAAAATCAGAGTTTTTGGACGAACTGGCTGTTTTTTTTGGAGGGTATGTAGCCGAAAAAATGATTTTTAACGAAATTACCACCGGCGCTTCCAACGACCTGAAAGAGGCAACCGAACTTGCCAGAAAGTTGATTATGGAGTATGGAATGTCAAAACTGGGGCCGATTACTTTTGCCAAAGAAGGAGAAATGATATTCCTGGGAAGAGAAATTTCCGAAAGAAGAGAATATTCCGAAGAAATAGCCTTTCAAATTGACAAAGAGCTCATCAGTTTTATTAAAGATGCCGAAGCCACGGCTAAAAAAATTCTTATTCAAAAAAGAAACATTTTGGAAAAAATCGCCAAAAAACTTATTGAAAAAGAAACCATTGAAAAAGAGGAATTTGACAAACTGATTAAAGGTTAAAGGCTAAATTGCGCACGTAGCTCAGTGGCAGTAGCATTCGCCTTATAAGCGAAAGGTCGCAGGTTCGATCCCTGCCGTGCGCACATAAGATTTTGTAAAGCTCGTAAAACTCGCTGACAAAATCTAATGGGCGTATAGCTCAGTTTGCGCCAGAGGCGCATCCGCCTTCGGCGGAGGTTGGAGCGTTTCGCCTTTTATGATGGGCAGTTGGCGCAGTGGTTAGCGCGCTACTTTGACATAGTAGAGGTCACAGGTTCAAATCCTGTACTGCCCACCAGAACCAGCTCAATTTTTTGAGCTGGTTTTTGAGTGTTTTTTGTACGGGAATTTAGAAGTTCCCATACAAGCCCCCACACCTATCCGTAGGTGTGGGGGCAAGCCCGCTCTAATTTTGCCATCCCGTTGCTA
>PCWD01000054.1:3372-17962 GCA_002787255.1 Parcubacteria group bacterium CG11_big_fil_rev_8_21_14_0_20_39_14
ATTGCCAAAATTTAGTTGTTAAAATTGCATTTTGTAATTCAGGGTTCATTGAGAAAAGAAAATGGCCATCAGGATTGAATTGGAAATATCCCAATGACCATTTTAGAATTTTGGAATTAGTTTATTTATCAGGCTTAATTTCTTTTCCTGCTTGCGGGCAACTCTATTGGAGAGCCCTGGGCTGGGAAATATGCCAGCGCTTGTTCAATGAGGGGACAGGGGGGCAAAAGCCCTCCCCTCACTCTATTTTTATTCTAAACAGTTGCGGTCGTAGAAACGATGAGCTCTATGAAGGCTTTCCCTTTCCTCCATCGCTTTTCTGACCTCTTTTTCAGCTATTTTTTGAGCGACTTCCCGGGGAGGATTGCCCTGTCGGATTGACTCCTCAATAATCAATTTTGAATTGGTTCCAATAACCTTTTTAACCAAGCTCATACCCTTTTTAGTTGTTCCGCCAGCATATTCCACATAGACAATTATTGAAGCGCCGCAATTAACCACAAAATCCGGTAAAGTCCAGATGCCTTTTTGATGAAGAAATTTTTCCGCTTCCGGAGTAATTCCAAGATTCGCGCCCTGTCCTATTATTTTTGCTTGAACTTTGTGAACGTTTTCCGCAGTGATTTGGTCTTCCTTGTGAGATAAAATCAGAATATCAACGGACAAGAACAACTCTTCGCCAGGCTCTATTCGTTGAGCTGGATTATAATAAATTACGCTTCCTCTTTGTTCTTTAACCATGAGGAGTTTATCTAAATCAAATCCTGTGTGAAGATAAACAGCGCCTTGAGAATCAGAAACTGCCACAATCCGAGGGGGTTTTTTCATTTTTTTCAGATGTTCAATAAAACCCTTACCAACTGCTCCAAGCCCCTGAAGAGATATGGCAGCATTTTTGAATTTGACATTGGCGTAGGGGCAATTCACTTTAACTGATTCCAAAACGCCAAGGCCAGTTATTCCCAGTTCATCATAAGGAATACCGCCTAAATATTTTGGTTTTCCGGTTGAGGCCTTGGGATTATTTCCCAGCGCTTCAACTACTGCCTGAGCTGCCCACCCTCTTAAACCGACATCCAAACCAAAAATATATTTATCAGGAATAACGAATTTTCCCGGAGCAAACTCGTAATTTCCCAAAGCTTTTGCCCAAGCCATCAAAACTTCTCTGGCATCGGGTAAATTTGAATCATAAATAATTCCGCCTTTTGCTCCGCCCCAGGCAGGATAAGAACTTTTTTCTCCAATCGGCGCGCAAAACACCTGTTTCCAAGTCATAATTCGGGCTTTCCTTAGGGTGATGTCCAGTGTTAAGTCGGGATACATAGCTGTACCACCCTTGCCAACATCCAACGGGCTTCGAGCCGTATTATCTACAACCACCCAACCTTTTGTTTCTTGAGTTTTTTGGTCATAAACTTCGTAAACATGTTCTGGCCCGAATTCGTCTTTGGGGACGCTTACTGTAATTTCCCTGACTTTAAACTCTCTCAATTTTAAACCCCCTTTTTAAGGTTCTTTTTCTAAAAACTTTAAGATAGAATTCAAAAAAAGTCAAATAAGAATCAAAAAAGCGGCCAAATTTTTGACCGCTTTTCTAATGCTAATTATTTTACCGGTTCTGTCAAAACTTTTTCAATTCTTTTTAGAGCCCAGTCAATTTCTTTTTTCTTGATAATTAGGGGTGGAGCAAAACGAATATTCTTGAAATGGGTTTCTTTACAAAGCAAACCCGTATGCCATAATTTCTCGCAGAATGACCTGGCGTCGCCATACTCGGGCTTGATTTCTGTGGCGATAAATAATCCCCTGCCTCGAATTTCTTTAGCATAAGGAGTTTTAATTTCTTTTAGTTTTGCCAAAAAATAATTCCCAAGCTCATAAGACTTCTCGGTTAGTTTTTCCTCAACTAAAACTCGCAAGCCCTCTCTGGCTACAGCGCAGGAAAGCGGAGAGCCGGAAAAAGTGCTACCGTCCTCGCCCGGTTTTAAAATGTCGCCAACTTTCTCTGAACACAGAACAGCAGAAATAATCCCGACACCAGCTCCGAGAGCTTTGCCTAAAATCAAAATGTCTGGTTTGGCATCCTCATATTCATAAGCAAAGCGTTTTCCGCAGCGACCAAGACCGGTTTGAATTTCGTCAAGCATAAAAAGGACATTATGTTTTTCGCAAATTTCTTTCGCGCCCTTTAGATAGCCTTCAGGAGGAATTATTACCCCACCTTCACCCTGAATCGGTTCAACCAGAAAACCAACCGTATTCTGATTAATTGTTTTCTCCAGGGCCTGGGTATCGCCGTAAGGAATGATATGAAAACCGGGCGTGTGAGGTCCAAAATATTCTTTATAGCTCGATTCGCTGGAAAAACTAATTACAGTAATGGTTCGACCGTGAAAATTATTCTCACAGACAATAATTTCGGCTTGATTTTTGGGAACGCCTTTAACAACATAGCCCCATTTTCTGGCAATCTTGATTGCTTTCTCAACTGCTTCAGCTCCAGTATTCATTGGTAAAACCCTGGGGAAGCCGCAAAATTCAGCTAATTCCTTGCAGAAGAGTCCCATTTGGTCGTTATAAAAAGCTCTGGATACATTAGATAGGGTTTTTGCCTGGGCAATTAAAGTTTTCAGAATTCTGGGATGACAATGACCATGAGAAAGCGCTGAATAACAGCTCAGCATATCCAGATATTTCTTTCCTTCAATATCCCAAACCCAAACTCCCTTTCCTCTGGTTAGCACTACCGGCAGGGGAGCATAAGTTTCCATTATGTGTTTTTTAGTCATCTCAATAATTTCAGCAGAAGTCATTTTCTTTTTCATCACTTTCCTCCTCAAATATCTAATTTTCAACGAACCTCAAAGCATAATAACGCTTTAAAAAAAAGTGTCAACCCCCACTAACTTTGGACATATTTTTCTTATTTATGCTTGATTTTGGCATTTTCAAAACGAACATTATTTTATCAAAGCAGATAAAATATGTTTTGGCCCCCCCACTTTTTTATAGTTCAGCAAATTACATTTATTGAATAATTTAAACAAGATTTGTCTATCTAAATGCTTTCTTAAATCATAATTTCTGCAAAAAGTGGTGGGGGGGGCCATGTCCAAAGTTGGTGGGGGGTCAACCCCATTAGATAGAATTCCACTCATCTAACGGGGTAAATAAAAAATCGGAGGTTTTATCCTCCGATTTTATCTTGTCCGCCATCTTGTCCGCCGAAGCCCGAAAGGCGAGGGCGGAAGCCTTAGCGAAGGCGGAAGCCTTCCATGAAGGCCTTTTCATTGAGTTCGGGATTTTTCCCTTTAAGCTCTTCATGGATTATTTTAATTATTGATTCAGGTTTCACCATCTGAGTTTTTGCGATAACCGCGCCAAGCATTATCATATTGGCAATGCTTCTTTCTCCTGAAATTTCCATTGCCATTTTGGTTGCCGGTACAGGAATCAATTCATGGTTCTTAGACAATTTTCCCGCGTCTATCAAATCCGGGTCGTAGAAAATCATGATTTTATTTTTTGTTTTGGGAATTGCCATCTGGCTGAATATTATTAGGATATCCGGCTCCAAAACCGTTGGAAAATCAATTTTTTCGTCAGAAACAATAACTTCCGACTGAGAAAGCCCGCCAGTTACCTCGCCTCCGTAAGACGGAGAGCTGGAAACTTCTTTTCCTTCAAGGATTGCGGACAGCGCCAAAATTTTTCCCATTACGCCAAGTCCCTGTCCGCCCTTGCCAAAGAAAATTATTTCTTTTTTCATTTTATCCCTCCCTCAAAAGCTCAAGATATTCTTTCAGGCTTTGGAATTCGCCAAAAATAATCTTGTCTTTCAGGGTTTCATCGTTTAGGCTTCTAACTTTTTCCTTTGAGATAAAATGTTCTTTTTGCCACAAAAGCATTTTTGAGGCCCATCTCATCTGGTTCCGTTGTCCATACTGCCTTGGGCATTGAGAAATAATCTCCATAAATCTGAAGCCGTCGGCTGAAAGCATGTTTTTTATTCCCTTAACCAATAAATGGGGATAGGCAGTTGGATAGCGGTTGACATATTTTGCGCCAGCTCCCAGGACCAACTTGACCAAATCGAATGGTATGTCGGCATTCCCTTCGGTCGTTGTTGAGGTTTTGGAATTTATCGGAGTTGTCGGTCCGGCTTGCCCGCCAGTCATTCCATAGAGAAAGTTGTTCAGACAAAAAACGGCAATTGGGATATTTTTTCTCGCAGCATGAATAAGATGGTTTCCGCCGATTGAAGCGGTGTCGCCATCTCCACCAATTACTATCACATTCAATTTGGGATTAGCTAATTTTACACCTGTCGCGAAAGCAACTGGCCGGCCATGGGTTGTATGGAAATTGTCAGCTTTGAAATAATTGCTTGCTACCCAGCCAGAACAGCCAATTCCCTCAACGAAATTGAAATCATCAAGCTTTTTTTTCATTTCTTCAACCGCTTTTAATAAGCAGTTTATGAAGATTTCATAGCCGCAGCCAGGACAAAATGTGGTTTTTTCTTGCTTAAGATAGAGCTTTCTTAATTCGTGGATATTCATTTTTACCAACCCTCCCCCAATAGATATTTTAATATTCTTCGAGGGTCAATAATCTGGCCATTGGGTTGAGGCAGGGAAACAACTTCTCTGGAAATTTTTTCCCTGACAACATAGAACATCTGTCCCTGGTTCATTTCCGGAACCACGAATTTTCTTACCTTTCCTGAAAGCTCTTTGATTTTGTCAGCCGGGAAAGGATAAACGATTCTTGGCCGCAAAAACCCGACCTTTTTGCCTCTTTTCCGGGCTTCCCTTACCGCCCATTTAGCAGAGCGTCCCACTGTTCCAAATGCCACCACCACTATTTTTGCGTCATTTAGGAATAATTCTTCACAATCAACAAGTTCCTCTTTTTGTTTTATGATTTTATTTTGAAGGTGAGAAATTAATTCCTCTTGGATTCCCGAATCAGCGGTTGAGCGCGCGCCGAGTTTATCATGAGTTGAGCCTGTAATGGAAAGAAATTCGCCATCGCCAAATCTCGGCATTGATGGCGTAGAAAAATCCGGAGTTGGACCAAAAGGCGGCTCGCCCGGAATGTAAATTCTGTCAAAAGCGTCAATTTTTTCCTTAATTTCCACGCTTTCGGAAAGATGAGCAAGATAAGCGTCAGAAAGAAGAATTACTGGAGTTCGGAATCTTTCTGACAGGTTGAAAGCTTTTATTGTTAAATCGTAAAGCTCCTGAACTGATTCCGGGTATAAAACAATTCTTTGAATCGCGCCATGAGAGCCATATCTCACTTCTCTCATGTCCATGGCTCCCGGTCTTGTTGGTTGTCCGGTTGAAGGACCGGCTCTCTGAACATCAACAACAACGCAAGGAGTTTCGGTCATATCAGCCAAGCTTAGATTTTCCTGCATCAGGGCAAAACCAGGCCCGGAAGTTGCAGTTATGGCTTTAAGTCCAGCCCAAGAAGCGCCAAGAATCATGGAGATTGCCGCAATTTCGTCTTCGGCCTGAACCATTACGCCATCAACCACCTTCATTCTTTTTGCCATTTCTTCCAGAATTTCATTGGCTGGAGTAATGGGATACCCGGCAAAAAACCGGCAACCGCAAGCCAAAGCCGCTTCAACAACCGCTTTATTGCCCTGCCAGAAATATTTTCCGGGAGTTAGGGGATTTTTTGTTTCCCTCCAGCCGCCTCGAGCGAGCCTCGCCTCTGGCGGGCCGCCCCTACCGAGTCTTAATCTTGGCGAATAAGAAGGAGTTTCTTTTTCTTCAATTTTCAGATTGATTGCGCCGGGGCAGAAAAGCTCACAGAGTTTGCAACCCGTGCATTTTGTAGGATTAGCGACTTTCTTTAATTTGAATCCTTCGGGACTAATTTCTTCACCATCTTCAAAAACTTTTTTTGGGCACATTTCCACACAAAGATTGCAGCCCCTGCACAAAGTCTGCTCAATAGAAATTTTCCTTTCCATTACTTCTCCCTTGCCCTCCGTAGCCTTGTGCGAAGGAGGGTTTTGTTTTCAATGTTCTCGGAAAATTATATCACAAGTTTTTAAAAATAGCAATAGTTCGCATGTGTTTGGATATAATCGCATAGATGCAGGTGTTTGACATTTACATTTTAAGTTAAACAAAAAAGGAAGTCCTCTCGGAACTTCCCTTATTTTGACGGTTTTAAGAAAGCTGCAATTCCTTTTCTGCCTCTTCCCCCAGTTTTTTAAGATCATCTATCTTAGGGCAATTGGCTGATTTAAAAAGGACAAAACAATTTTCGCATTGAAGAAAGGCAGCTAGATAAAGAATCATTTTTTCATATCTAAGATTTTCTATTCCCAATTCTTTAAGAAGTTCAAATCCAAACTTATTTGCCAGAAGTTCTTCATACAGACAATCTTTCTTTATCCCGCAACTCCTTCCCCTGAGTCGAGCTTCAATAAAGTCTTTTATGGCCTTTTCGTCATCTGGAAGGCAGAGAAAATGTCCCAACTCGTGAGCCATTTCTGCTCGAAAGAAGTTTTGACTCCCCTTTCCTTCTAAAAATTTATTGACTTCTCGAATGGGGATAAGTATTTCCCTTGTGTAAAAATTCGATCCCATTGTAAATCCACATTTCTTGTTGACCACCTTTAATCTTATACCGAAAGCATTCAGTTTGTTTAACAGCTCCCTTGAAAAATGGTCTTGACTAAGCTTCTGGGTTAAGGCCTCTAGCGCTTTCCCCTTTTCTCTTTTCCCGAAGAACCGATCCAAAATCATTATTCATCTCCCTTTTTGTAAAGTTGCAAACGTCAATATATCTTACCAAAAACCCTGGATATTTTCAATAGTTTTTAAAAGCAAAATGATAAGAGGCGAATTCTCGCCTTTTATGAAATTATCGCTATTTTTTTCCTGGAAATAAATCCGGTATTACAAATTCCAGTTCGAGTTCCTTTAGCTTCTTTTTGGTCGGAATGCCAGATTTCGTCCAGCCGCGAAGCTTGTAGTACTTGTTCAAAAGCTTGTTGATTTTTCTCATTGAAAGTTTCTTGCCTTTGGTTGGACCAGACGGCACGGCTTCTTTCAAGAATCTTGCTGGCGGAGTATCATAAGCCCGTCCAAATCCCTCAATTTCCCTGATTGAAAAAGCTCTGGTTAAGTTCCAAACCCGTTCGCTAATCTTATAAATATCTTCCAGTGTATAATCAAGGTCGGTAACGACTTTCAACATTTCAGTATAGTAATCAAGCTTCAGCTTCAGTTCTACCCATAAAAGCCGGCAAGCGCCAAGCATATCAAACATTGGTCTTGCATGCTGTAAGAATATCACCCTTTCAGGTTTGCCTTTAAGCAATTCCCGGCCCATTTCAATATCTGAAGTAATTGCCCAGGAACGGTTATGATGGCCCCCGACATCGCAAGTCAGATAAGAGAGCAGCATAGCCAAGGCGTTGCGCGAGCCATAGCCAGACCATTCAAGGCCCTTAACATGAATCGCAAAATCTTGGGAGCCTTTGCCAAACCTTTGAGAAGCAAGCCGGACGCCATCAGCCAGAACTTTTCCGACACCTTGCTTTTTGGCGATTTTTCTTGCCAGATATTCAAAGGTTTCCACATCCCCAAATTTCAGTTCGCGTCCTTCGGTATCTTCTTTGGTAATTATGCTTTTTTCAAAGCACTCAATAGCAAAAGCAATTACGCCGCCGGCTGAAATCGTATCAATGCCCAGTTCGTCGCAAAGATAATTATTATAAGCCACGTCTTGGATATCGTTAAATCCGCAGTTTGAACCGCAAAGAGCGATTGTTTCGTACTCCGGGCCCTCAACCAATACATCATATTTTCCTTCTTTTTTACTGTGCGAATACTTGCCGCAAGCCATAGGGCATAGCATACAGGCTTTATCATGGACAACGATTTTCTCACGCATCACTGTTTCTTTCAGGCCGCTTACATCTTCCATATGCTCAGACTGGAAGTTTTTGTAAGGCAGGGCGCCGATTTCGTTTGCCCAGACAGTAACGCTCGGCGTTCCGTATTTTTGCCAGGTTTCTAAATCCGGCTGTTTCATACACCATTCAAGCGTTTCTTTGGTTTTCCTTACCATTGCTTTCTGGTCTGCCAGAATAACAGGTTTATCTCCGCGAATAGCTACAGCTTTAAGGTTCTTTGAGCCAAGAACCGCGCCAATGCCCGTTCTGCCTGCCTGCCTGCCAAAATCATGGCTGATACAGGCAAAATAAACCTGGTTTTCGCCAGCTGGACCGATTACGGCAATCTGGAATTCTTTGCCAAGGTCGCTTTTTAGCATTTTTTCCGCTTCCATTGAGCCCTTGCCCCAGTATTTTTCAGCGTCCCGGATCTCCACCTTGTCTCCGTCAATAAAAAGATAAGAAGGCTTTTCCGCTTTTCCGCCGATAACAACCGCATCATATCCGGCGTATTTCATTTCCGCTGCCAAGTGTCCTCCGACATTTGAGTCGCCATAACCGCCGGTTAGCGGCGATTTGCTGGCAAAAGTGGTTTTGCTGTTTGCTAAAACCAGGGCGCCGGAAAGCGGTCCGGCAGCCATAATCACTTTGTTTTCAGGACCCAAGGGGTCAGTGCCTTTTTTCACTAAATCATAAAGAAGTTTTGCGGCAAAGCCGCGGCCGCCAAGATAATTCCTGGCGAATTCTGGCTCAAGGTCTTCGGTTTTGATTTCGCCGGTACTTAAATCAACCCTTAGAATTTTTCCGCCATAACCCGGCAGAGAACTTTCCTTTTTGAGAACCACTGCGGTTTCTATTTTTTCGCCCTCGCCCTCTTTAATAAAAAGGGCTTTGGTCGGGCAGTATTTCAGGCATTCGCCGCAGAGCTTGCAGCCTTTCATTTTAATATGATAGCCGGGTTCGGGAAAATTAGCTGTAATTTTTATAAATGATTTTTTGGGATTGCACTCCCCGGTATTTTTCAGCGCGCAGACCAGTTCGCAAATCCGACAACCAGAGCATTTTGTCTCATCTTTTCCGATTTTCAGCATTATCTTTTCTCCTTTTTCCACATTTTGTTTTCAAGGGGCTTAGCCGCCCGAGATTACGGAAAAAATTATGACTGTTGCGCCGTTTTTCAGTGGGGTTTTAAGTTTCCTTGCCGACAGACCGTCAACCATAATTATAAGATGATCACTTACCTCTCTTTTCCTCCCTTTCTTAAATAAAACCTCTTTCAATTCAGGATAATCCCTTACAAGCTTATTTAACAGTTCTTTCAAGTTCTTTGCCGGAAGAAAAATCTCTTCCCTTCCAACAATATTTTTCGGAACGAAAAACAGTTCAACTTTTATCATTATCTGTTCCTTTTCAAGGCACCCTTTAGCTCTTTGAGATGATAACCCAGAAAATTAAATTTGTCAAGAACGGGTTTGGTAAAAAATGCAATTTTACAATAATAGAAGAAGCCCGATTTTCTATCGGACTTCTTTTAAAAGGAACGACTTTTAATTTTTTGTCGGGTCAAATACTCCACTCTTTTCAAAAATTCCCTGGCTTCTTTTTCTGTTTTTCCGGTGAACCCGCCGCTGATATATAATCTCTCCGGGGCAAGATTTTCAATCAGACCCCCAACCTCCTTTTCGTTTTCAGCGGCAACCCAAAGGCTTTTTCCCGCTTTCTGGATTTTCCGGAAAAGCGGAATCCATTTTGGATGAGCAGGACTGCTTTCCGGGTCGCCATAATATATTGGTCTCCATTGGATAGCTTTTATCTGGGGCATTTCCAAAAGAGTGTCCAGATATTCCAATTCTTCTTCACCATCAAGATGCCAGATGATGTAATCAAGATATTTTCCCAGTTTTTCCATTTCCGGGACAATGAAATCTTCAACGATTCTTCTCAGGAGAATTGGGGCAACCTCTTTTTTGGATGCCGAAACCGCTATACAGCTGGCATCGCACTGGCAGGCGTAAGATTTGCCCGGAGCCCAGATAAGCCAGTTTGAGGAACCGGGGAACTTTTGAGAAGTGATTTGCCAGAAATCCTCGTAAGCTTTTATCCAGAGTTCCATAAATTTATCTCTAACTTCCAATAGCTTGTTATCAAATCCTATATCCTGGAATATCACAGGCCCTCGCATGAGATAAAGACTGGTAAAGACATCTCCGAAATCCGGGATGTCAACCAAAAATTTTCCCTTGCTTTTTCTGACAGCTGTTTCTACCAGCCTTAGGCTCATTTCATACCACGGATTCGAGGGATGAAGTTCAAGCTTTAAATCGTTCCAACTGTCAACAAAAGGTTCGGTTAAGCTCGTGTCTTCTAAAAACTTTAAATTAGCTCCCAGAAAAGCCGGCATTATTATAGGGACCCCGCGGGCTCCGTACTGATGCAGGATTCTGGGAATTTCTTCTCCGAAGTAACCTACAGAAAGCAGAGTTCTCATTCCTTCTTCAATAAATTTTTCGATGTTGACTTCTCCCTCCACAGGGTGGGGCCATAATTTATTGAAGTGTTCATAAATTACGGAATACCGCGAGCGCACCACTTTTCGGTTTTTGATGTTTATGGATTCTTTCGGAACTCTTCGTTGGTTGAGATACCAGCGAATTAAAGAATAAAGCAGGCGCGGATTTCTTCTGTTAGCAATAAGGAATTTTAAGGGATTTGGCACAACAAAACCAATGCAGGTTCGGTCGCCGACAAGTTCGCCTTGCCACCATCCTTCAATTTTTTTCATTGCTTTTTCAATGTGCTCGGAAACCATTTTCACATCTCCTTTCCACTAGGCCAGAAATCGAAAATAGAAAATCTGGATATTAACGAGCAGGGTCAGGAAAGCGCCAACCCCGTAATTTAAACGAATAACAATATCAGCCTTGGTTGCCAGCGACCTTATAAACATTACGCTCATTCCAAAAAGCAACATTCCAAACATCAGCCAGCTTACTCCCTCGGTAGATTGCCTTTGGAAATTAAGGATAATCTGGGGAACGCTGGTAAGGGTCAAAACGAGCATTGCCAGCCAGGAAATTCCTTCAAAAAATATTTTCTTAAGCTTTTTCAAAGTTTCTTCTCCTTTCCGATTCTCAAGACACCAAGCTTAACTAATTATACCATAAATTTATTTAAAAGTCAATAGAGCTCGTTTTCAAAATGATGAATTTTAACTTTTTTTGTCTCATCATCGGCTTCAACTGAAATTACATCAATCTGCCAGGAAGTATCTAAAGGAATTTTTTTTGAAAAGAGATAATATTTGCAAGCCAAAAGAAGTTTTTTTCTTTTTTGGGGACCTATGCTTTCTTCGGGGAGAAAACGGTTTGGGTTTTTGGGACTGCTCATAGATAGGGTTTTAACCTCAACAAAGATAATTGCCCGGCCCCTTTGAGCTATAATGTCAATTTCTTTATGGTCGGCTTTCCAGTTTCTTTCTAAAATCCGATACCTTTTCTTTTTAAGAAATTTTACAGCTGAATCCTCGCCCCAATTTCCTAAAGTCTTGGTTGACATTGGCATATTTTAATTTATCATAAGAATAATGCAAAAATCAATAGTTCCTTGACATAGTTCCTTGAAATCTTAAAGTTTGAGGGAAGAAAATGGAAAAGATTGTGGTGATAGACTTTGGCAGTCAGTATTCTCATTTAATTGCGAGTAAGCTTCGCAAACTTAAAGTTTTTTCGGAAATTAAAAGTCCAGAACTTAGGCCCGAGGAGCTAAAAGAGGTTAAGGGAATTATTTTTTCCGGCAGCCCCTTAAGAATTGTTGAACCGACCGCGCCCGGTATTGACAAAAGAATTTTTAAACTGAAAATTCCGATTCTGGGAATTTGCTACGGTCATCAGTTGCTGGGTCGGGAGATTGGCGGCAAAGTCAGGGAATCAAAAATCAAAGAATTTGGCAAAACGGTTCTTAAAACTCAAGATAAATCCGGAATTTTGGAAGGGTTAAAAGATGACGAGCTCGTCTGGATGAGTCATAATGACGAGGTTTCCAAATTGCCTCGGGGTTTTAAGATTTCCGCTCAAACCGAAAATTGTCAGATTGCCGTGATGGAAAACCCCAAAAAGAAATTCTTCGGTGTTCAATTTCATCCCGAAGTCAGTCATACCGAAGGCGGCTTAAAGATTTTTGATAACTTTTTAAAAATCTGCCGGGTTAAAAGGGATTGGGAAATCCCCGGCCTTATAGAAGAAATTATTAAAGACATCCGGGAAAAGGTTGGCAAAAGAAAAGTTTTTCTTTTAGCCAGTGGGGGAGTGGATTCAACAGTTACCCTGGCAATTTTGATTAAGGCCCTGGGGACGGAGAGGGTTTTTGCTTTTTATGTTGATTCCGGGCTTGGTCGAAAAAACGAAGCGGAGGAGATTAAAAAATTATTTAGAAAATCAGGCTTTAAAAACATAGGGCTCATTAAAGCCGAGAACCGCTTCCTGAAAAATTTGGAAAAAATTTCCGACCCCGAGGAGAAAAGAGAAATAATCGGCAGACTTTTTATTGAACTTTGGAAAGAGAAAATAAAAAATTTTGCTCCGGAAGACTGGCTGCTGGCTCAGGGAACAATTTATCCCGACACAATTGAAACAGCCGGAACGATTCGCTCTGAGCGAATTAAAACTCATCACAACAGAGCGGAAGCAGTCAAAGAGTTGCTTAAAAGAGGAGAGATAATTGAGCCCCTTGCGTTTTTTTACAAAGATGAGGTTAGGGAAATTGGCAAAGAACTTGGCTTGCCGGACGAGCTTGTCCGGCGCCACCCTTTTCCGGGACCCGGAATGGCCGTAAGAATTATCTGTTCTGATTTCAGTTTTTGGCAAGACAAGAAAATTAACCTGCCCGAAGAATTACCCCTCGGGGAATTGGAAATTCTTTGCCAAAAATTCTCTCTAAAACCTTATTTGCTGCCCATCAAGACTGTTGGCGTTCAGGCAGACCAGAGAGTTTACAACAAGCCGGTTTTGCTTTCCGGTAAAACAGATTGGCAAACTCTTCAGCAAGTTTCAAGTGAAATTACAAATCATTTCAAAGGTTTGATAAACAGGGTTTTATATTTAATCTATCCGGAAACGTTTGACCCAAAAACATTAAAACTCAAAAGAGCCGGGCTTAGCAAAGAAAGAATATTTTTAGTCAAAGAAGCTGATTGGCAAGTAGAGAAACTTTTGAAGGAAAAAGGGCTCTGGAGAGAAATTTGGCAAATTCCGGTCATTCTTGCTCCCCTGAGTTTCTCGGGTTTGGGCGAAACTCTAATTTTAAGACCGGTTTTATCAGAAAATGCCATGACTGCTGATTTTGCTAAAATTCCCGGTCCGGTTTTGCAGGAAATAGTTGAAAAATTACTTTTGCTTCCTGAAATTTGTGAACCCAAAAAAGTTTCTCCGATAGAGTTAATATTGTATGATATAACCACCAAACCGCCGGCAACCATTGAATGGGAATAAGTTTTATCAGTATGCGTAATGCCGTTAGGTTTTCGCGAATTTACGCGAATAGGGGCGGCCGGAAGTTGGGCGCTTCTTCGGGGTCTTAAGAAAGCCGCCCTCGCGAATTTAAGCGAATACACGAATTTTAAGGGCATAATAAGAAAGACAATTTGAAAGCTCCGTTAGGAAACGGAGCTTTTTTCTTTGAGCCAGAGGAAATCTTCTTCTATTCCAAAATCCTGCCAGGCAAATATTTTATTGTATTGAGAAAAATTAGAAGAATGAAAATCCGACCCGGCCGTAACCGCAAGACCCAATTCTTTAGCAATTTGGAAAAGCTCTTTGGTTTGGTCTTGAGTGTGGCGGGTATAAAAAACCTCCATTCCCCCAAGCCCCAATTCCCGAAGCTCAAGAGCTTTGGTCATTGTTTCTTTATAACCTCCACACTTCCATTTTGGATGAGCCCAGACCGCAATTCCGCCACTTTTTTTAAGTAGCTTGATTACCTCGGAGGCAGACGGTCTTTCCCAATCCTGATAAGCCCCTTTTCCCTCAGTCAGATACTTTTTAAAAAATTCACTTTCAAATTTTGTATCAATTCGCAGTTCTTTTAGCTTTCGCGCATTCTTTTTATTTTTAATAATCGCCCGAGCCAGATGAGGACGAGTTAAACTACCCCTGGCATATTTTTTGACCTCGGAATATTCAATAAAAAATCCTAAATTTTTTAGCCTTTCAATCATTTTCAAAAATCTTTCCCTACGTTTTCTTCCCACCTCTTTGAGAAATTCCAAAAGTTCAGGGTTTTTATAGCCCGTGGCGAGTTGGCCGAATCCATCAATAAAATAACCCAAAAGATGCTGTTCCTGTTCCTGAAAATTGCAGGAAAATTCAATTCCCGGGATAACCGAAATACCCGATTTTTTGCCGGCCTTAATTGCTTCTTCAACTCCCCAGACAGTTTCGTGGTCGGTCAGCGAAATAATTTCCAATCCTAATTTTTTACATTCTTTTACCAATTTTTCCGGCGAAAGTTCGCCGTCAGAGTAATGAGAGTGCATATGCAGGTCAATCTTAGCTTTCATTTTTCTCTTCCCTTCATTTTTAAACCGAATTTATCAAAATGTTAAAGAACTTTCAGGTCCTTTATTTTTCGTCTGGTCGGAGGCCGCGGATTCGAACCGCGAATCGC
>PCWD01000054.1:18022-19948 GCA_002787255.1 Parcubacteria group bacterium CG11_big_fil_rev_8_21_14_0_20_39_14
AGGCGGGGCGGGAAGAAAAGGGGGTGTGGGGGAAATGAATTCCCGTCCCGCCCTCGCTTTCGCCGCCGCCGAATTTCGTGCCAGTGAAACTGGCGCGCCGTCTATTCATTATCCTGAAAATTATCAATATTATTTTAGCAACTTTTTAAAACAAAAGCAACCTGTTTTTAGGTTGCTTTTGCAAAATTTCGGCGTTTTATTCCGAGTTTATTTTTTCTCTATTGATTTTACAGTGGTATTTGTCAAATCAACAGTAATCCAGTAATCCTCTCCCGTGCTTTCTTTTTCTAAAACCACAGTGGTTTCTACAAATCTTGTTGTCATGCCGGTTTCGGTTTTGGTAGTAACCGGCTCTGACCTGATAATTTCCAGAATTTCGTAATCATTATCTTTCAATAAATCCTTAATTCTTTGGTCTTTCTCACCTATTTCTTTGAGCATCTGGCTGAATATCTCTTTTTCATTAGCGGTTATTTCTCCGCTTGGCTTAGATCCTTCATACATTTTTACCTTTCCTTCACTACCGGGTAAGGTTTCAACATCATTAGGCCCAAGATAAAACTTGGGCTTAATAGGATAGGGATATTCGGATTCTGGAAGTTCCTGAATCTTGCCATCTTGAATCTTACTGGTTGACATTGCTCCTTCTATGGCTCCGGTGCTTAAATTAACCGTGATTATATCCTGCCCCCTTTCGGATTCAAAGATAACATTTACTCTTCTGTCTTCTCTCTCATCATAAGCCACCACTCTTACTCCGTTTTCTTCTGAAGTTGTCTGTATCTTGAGTTTCAAGGGCGGTAAAGGTTTTACTGCCACAACTTCAGCGTCCGCCGGAAGCATTTCTTTAATTTTTGGGTCTGATTTGGCAATCTCGATCGCTCTGGCTTTTTCTTCTTCGGTCAAAGGAACAAGAGCAATCATCGTTTCTTCAACCATTTCCAGTTTTTCTACTTTTTTTCCTTTAAGGTCTATTTCGGCAATTGAGCCAGAAGATTCTATTACTTCGCCTGTTTTTAGGTCTTGATAGGTGATGTAAAATTGCCCGGGTCCGCGCATAGCAGTTTCCTCGCCGCCTTTTAATGCAGGCAGAGGAGGCAATTTTTCTTCAGGAAGAGCGAGTAAGACATAAGCTTTGCCGTCCTGCAGTTTTACCTCTTTAATCTCCACTCCGTAATCTTCCATCAATTGCTGAATCTGCGGGTCGTTCTTGGCAATTTCCATTGCTCTGGCTATCTGTAATTTTGGCTGAATTACACCAAATCCCACAACCAAAATTAAAGCCAAGGCAACGCCAGCTGGAACTAATCTTTTTGTCCAAAACATAGTAGTTTTTCCCTTAAAATATCCAGAGTTAAGCAAAGCCAATCTAAGCCGTCGTTGATGGCTTTGAATTTCAATTTCCGGAAGTTCAATATTTTCTAATTTTTTTTCTAAATCTTTGAGTTCCATAACTCTGAATACTTAATATTTTTTACTTTTTCGACCTTTGTGAGCATCGTTTTGACGCTCTATAACCATAACGCAAAAGGTCGAAAAAGGTTGCGTTATTTTGTCCACTGACATCTGTTATCAACGCATTTACATTTGTATCCTGGTACCCTATAACAATCTCTCCACACACAAATAGTTATTGTTCCCTCTCCTTTTCCTTCGCATACCTCACTACTACATCCGCCCAGATTACAATCTGCATCAGTCTTACATTTGGCATAAGTAGACCAACCACAAAATTCTTCTGATCTTTCTGAAGGTAAAATTTTATTTATTTCCTCAATCCAACTTTTATCTAATTCTTGGCTATCTTCTTGTTTTATTGCCCAGCAACTCCACATTCTATTACTACAGGCAAGCTCACATTCCTCTTTTCCTCCGAAAGTAATCTCCGGAATATGCCTACAACCTTCAACTTTATAACATCCAGAA
>PCWD01000050.1:0-3710 GCA_002787255.1 Parcubacteria group bacterium CG11_big_fil_rev_8_21_14_0_20_39_14
TGGGCGTAGTCCCGTAGTGAACCGCAGTTCTACTACGGGGCAAGCAAAACCCATAAAAGTTCGTTCTGCGATTATTCTCGCCCCATAGTCAAATCCGTCAGGATTTGTACTATCGGGGTCGGTTTCGCGTAAAGAACCTGCCATTTTTATTACGCATCGAGTTTATTATATTATCAACATGGCATCGCCGAAACTGTAGAAGCGATATTTTAGTTTAGCCGCCTGTTTGTAAAGTTTGATTATTTCCTTGGGACCATTTATTTTTTTATTTTTGAATTGCAAGAAGGCAGAGACCAAAACAATTAAACTTGATTTTGGCAAATGGAAATTGGTAATCAGTCCGTCAATTATTTTAAATTTATAACCGGGGTAGATATATAAATTAATTTCTTTTTCTCCGGGCTGAAGGATGCCATTTTTATCAGCAAAACTTTCCAAAAGACGGGTGGTGGTGGTGCCCACAGCCATAATGCGTTGCCCTTCCTTTTTCGCTTTATTTAAGATTTTGGCTGTTTTGGAACTTAGTTTTGCCATTTCCGGATGAATTTTATGTTCTTTAATATTTTCCGTTCTGATTGGCTCAAAAGTTCCCACTCCGACATGTAAAGTTACGGTTTTAAAAAAAATCCCTTTATTTTTTAATTTCTTGATTAAATTTTTGGTAAAATGAAAGCCGGCTGTTGGGGCGGCCGCCGAACCGTCATATTTCGCATAAACTGTTTGATATTCCAAAAGGTTGGATTTTCTTCTGATATACAGCGGGGTTGGAGCTTCGCCAAATAGACTGATTGTTTTTTTTAACTTTTTACCGCTTTGATTAAATTTTATCTGCCAGATATTTTTTTCAATATTTTTTTCGATTATCGCCTCTAAACTTTTGCCAATGAATAGTTTTTTTGAAACCTCTTTTATTTTATAGTTTTTAAGCAGGGACTGCCATCTTTTTGAGTCCAGCTGCTTCAAAAGTAAAACTTCAACTTTCCCGCCGGTTTCTTTTTTACCGGAGAGTCTGGCGGGAAAGACCCTTGAATCATTTATAACCAAAATGTCTGCGGCTTTTAAAAAATTGCCAATCTCAAAAAATTTATGATGAGAAATCTTTCTGTTTTCTGTATCTACAACCATTAATTTCGAAGAGTCTCTCGGCCTTATCGGCTTCTGGGCAATAAAGTTCCTGGGTAATTGATAATCAAAATCTTTTAATTTCATATTAGTTTTTAGCGCATAGGCGCTCTTGTATCGGAATTTCTAAATTCCGATAGAATAAGTTATGGTATCAATAAGATGAATAAAAGTAAATATTAAAATTCTCCAAAATTCAAAAAAGAGTTTCTTAATCTTACTTAATTTTATGTCAAGATTGGGCTGTCAAGACAACACCTTTCACAATATTTATTTTGTCCATAATTTGGTTCGGAAAATTCGCCAATCAATTATTGACGACAATCCCCCAAAATTCAAAAAAGATTTTCTTGAACCTATTTTACTTAATCTATTGATAATTTTTAGTTAGCGTGATAATATAAATAAGATATGCCCTGACTGGGGGAATAAACAATAAAAAAGGAGAGAGAAATGGGAAGAAGCCATAGGGAAGTTGAAGAGGAAGCAATGAGAGATCCTCAATTTAAGGCTGAATATGAGGCTTTGGAAGCTGAATTTCAAAAGAAAAAAGAAGAAATAATTAAAAAAATGATTAAAGGCTATCAAGAAATGGCTGAAGAAAATAAGAGATTTGCTGAAGAAACATTACCATTAGCCGGAGAAGTATTGCCGCCATTTGAACAGTGAGGTTTAGGGAGGCGTTGAATGACTGCAAGAAAGCGGAGTTATTCTTGCTCTTAAAACGGGTCAAAAAGCCGGTAGGCGAAGTATTTAATCTTCGCCTTTTTCTTTCTGGTTTAAAGCATTGTCAAAAAACATAATTTTTGGCAAAATAACAATATATGGGTAAACAACAAAAATTAAAACAACAAAGGAGATTGGAGAAGCGGGAAATGGCTTTTGAAAAGAAAGAGAAAGGAAAAGATTTTTTAATAATGGCAGTTGTGATAGTTGGTGTTTGTTTTTTGGTTTTTGGTGGATTTAAGTTTTTCTTCAAGGGGTCAGATTCCACGCCAATTTCCGGTCCGGCGCCAACACCGACTCCGGAATCAACCTTGGAACCTACTCCCGAGCCATCTGAAAATCTCGTCGCTGTTTTGGAAACCAATTTCGGCGCAATCAGAATTAAATTATTCGGAAAAGAAGCTCCAAATACGGTGGCAAATTTTGAAAAGCTGGCTGGCGAGGGATTTTACGACGGCATAAAATTTCATAGAGTCATAAAGGATTTTATGATTCAGACAGGCGACCCAAAGAGCCGCGATGATGATTGGTCGGATGATGGCACAGGCGGGCCGGGATATAAATTTGATGACGAGATAAATTCCCAAAAGCTTATCAGGGGAAGAGTGGCTATGGCAAATAGCGGGCCAAATACCAACGGAAGCCAGTTTTTTATCGTGACGGCTGAAAGCGCTCCCTGGCTTGACGGGAAACATACGGTTTTTGGAGAGGTGATTGAGGGAATGGATATGGTATCAAAAATTGAAAATCTGCCGGTCAATGAAAATAATCATCCAACAAAGGATGCAGTAATGAAAAAAGTTTATATTGAGCAATAATTTGGGAACATTGATTAATTCGTGTAAATTTGTGTTCTCATTCATGTAGATTTGCGCAAAACTTCACTTTTTAACACAAAACAGAACACAAAACAGAACACGAAACCACACGAAACAATAATTATTCAACAGTCTTAATTTATGGAAGATAGAGCAAGGGCGCATATTTTTGTTTCTGGTCGGGTTCAGGGCGTGTTTTTCCGATATAGCGCAAGAAGCCAAGCTCAAAAACTTGGCTTAACCGGTTTTGTAAGAAATTTAGACGATGACCGGGTAGAAGCGGTTTTTGAAGGCGAAAAAGAACAAATTGAAAAAATTTTGGATTGGGCAAAGAGGGGTCCAGTTTTCGCTAAAATTAGCAATTTGGAAATCAAACGGGAAGAATATATTGGCGAATTCAAATCCTTTGATATAAGGTAAAATACGGGACCAAATAAAAGGCAGGGGCAGGGGTTCAACTTTTTTTACCGAACTGCCAATTAAAAAATAATGCGAATCTACGAATGCTTTGAAAATATTCCGAATAATGCGAATTTATAGCATTCGGAAAAAAATTTACAGCATTCGGATTATCTTTTATGAAAAAGATTTTAATTATAGAAGACGAAAAAATTTTGGGAGAAATGTATCGGGATAAATTTTTGCAGGCGGGATTTGAAGCGATTTTAGTTGATTCGGCCGAGGAGGGTTTTGAGATGGTTCTTAAAGAAAAACCCGATTTGGTTCTTGTTGATATTCTGCTGCCAAAAGAGAGTGGAATTAGTTTTATTGAAAGATTGAGAGGGGATTTGAGTGTTTCTTCTATCCCGGTGGTAGCTTTTTCAAATTATGATGACCCCCAAACAGAGAGAGAAGCTCTTCGGCTCGGGGTTAAAGAGTATTTAATTAAAACCGGTTATACTCCCCAGGATATCATAGAAAAAATTAAAAATTATTTATAAATTAAGACCATTGAACAATTATTTTTCTGCGTAATTTCAGCGTTTTGTTCAGCGTAAGTTCAGCGTAAAAACCTTAATAACGCTGAAGAAACGCTGATAGCTA
>PCWD01000050.1:3721-18051 GCA_002787255.1 Parcubacteria group bacterium CG11_big_fil_rev_8_21_14_0_20_39_14
GTAAAAACCTTAATAACGCTGAAGAAACGCTGATAGCTACGCTGAACAACGCTGAATTATTCAACGGTCTCAAGCTATGACGGCAAAACTAATTTTTGATATTGAGACAGCGGGTGTTGATTTTAGCGGTTTAGACAGCGCCACCCAGGAGAGTTTAACCCGCTGGATTAAAAAGGAGGCTCAAGACGAAGATGAATATAGAAAAATGCTGGAAGACCTTAAAAATGGCCTGGGTTTTTCCCCTTTAACCGGAGAAATTGTTGCTATCGGAGTTCTGGATTTTGACCAAAACCGGGGCGTTGTTTATTATCAGGCGCCGGGCGAAAAATACGAAGAATTTCAAAAAGATAATTTTGTTTTCAAGCAGACCAGCGAAAAAGAAATGCTGGAAAAATTTTGGGAAGGTTCAAAAAATTACCGCGAGTTTATAAGCTTTAACGGCAGAAGCTTTGACGCGCCCTTTATTTTAATTCGTTCCGCCAAATACAAGCTTAAGCCCTCCAAAGATTTAATGTCAAACAGATATCTTTCAAGTCAGAAATTTGAAGCAAAGCATATTGATTTGCAGGACCAGTTGACTTTTTACGGAGCGGTTAGAAGAAAGGGTAGTTTGCATTTATGGTGCAATCTTTTTGATATTGAAAGCCCCAAAATTCAAGGGGTAACCGGTGATGATATTCAGGGATTGTTCTTGAATAAAGAATATAAAAAAATTGCCGAATACAACAGCCGGGATTTAACAGCCACCAGGGAACTTTATATCTACTGGAAAGAATATCTAAATTTTATAGTGCTATGATTACCGGGGACATTTCCCAAAAGCATAGCAGAAATACTCTTTAAATCTTCTAAAATCGCAAGCGGCCGCTTGCGATTTTAGAAGATTTATTAAGACCCCACTCGCAAACTTCAACGATTCACACTTTAACATCCAATGAGTTCTAATTCGGGCTCATTTTGCGTTGGAAATAGGTTTCATTTTGGGCTCCTTTTGTATTGTACAAGACCGAGTGTTGTTTTTTTTCTTTGGATTTGTTAAAATTCAATGATAGGCTCGGGAATAACCAAAAGGAAGGCAGTAAGGGATGCGAAGAACCACTCGGAATCGGGACGAGATTAACAATTTTGAGCAGGTTAAAAAAGCAATAATTACCATTGAGACAGATTTTTTCCGGAAAAAAGAATTGATTTTGCTGCAGACCGGCACGGGAATATTGCTCGGGGAGTATATTTTAGCCGTTGCCCATCTTTTCAGCTGGCCCGTGCAATTTTTCCCCGGGAGTTACTTAATTGTTTCGGAATTTGAAAAATTCCGAAACAACAGAGGGGGGTCGGGGGAACTGGGTGTTCCCCCGCTTGCCCCATTAGATACGAAGTTATCTAACGGGGTGAGGAAAACAGGGAGCGAGCCGAAGGCGAACGACCGCCAGAAACCGAAGAGGTTTGTGGAGAACATAAAGCGAAGCGAACGAAGTGAGTGCTTGAGCGAGCGAAGCCAAGTCAGACTTGGCGAAGCGAGCGAAAGAAAGCTTATGTTCTGTTTGACAGAATTGAAGCCAGGGCAAAATTTTTGAAAGAGGGAGTCGGCAGAAAAGAGGAAATTATTACTCTTCCCCTGGAAATATTTTTTATAGATTATGCTAACGATTTTGTTTTGTTCAAACTTCCTTCTTTAATTAAAGATTTTTGTCTGCCAGGTTCTATTATTGGAAATTCAGAGCAGTTAAAGTCCGGTCGGTTAATTTTTTCGATGCCCTACGTTAGTTCATTGAGAACAAAAAGGGGGAGAATTGAAATTTTGTCTGCCAAAAAAGAGGCGCCGCCCCATAGCCGTTCGGACATTTATTTTGGCATTAAATTTTGCGAGGAAGTTTGCAGCGGAGAGAGCGGCAGTCCGGTTTTTGTCAGAATTAATGGAAGGTATAAACTAATAGGAATTTTGCAGGCTCGGTCTGTGCGTTCTGCCAAAATCGGAATTGCTATGAGGATAAACCATATTATTTCTGTTCTTAAAAAACACAAGGGGATTGATTTAACAAGATTGAAAAAAAACAGCGCTGTTTGACGCTGTTTTTTGCTCCGCTTAGATTATTACCAAATGGAGCGCGTTATTGGGTTTCGGTCAGCGCCTGTCTGGTCAAGGCGCAAAACAGGCATAGAGCAAGGCGCTTCTTTAATAATTTCCGGATTTTCTTCTATTTCTTTGTTAATTTTGAGCATTGCTTCGGCAAATTCATCAAGGGTTTTTTTGCTTTCGGTTTCGGTCGGCTCAATCATTAAGGCTTCGGCAACAATCAAAGGAAAATAAATTGTCGGGGCGTGAAAATTAAAATCCAAAAGTCTTTTGGCAATCAAATTTGCCGACATAGCTCCATTTAATTTTTCTTTTTGTTTTGCCGCTGATAACACAAATTCATGGAGGCAAATTCTGTCGTAAGGCAAAAGATAATGTTCTTTGAGCAAAACTCTGAGATAATTGGCGTTCAAAACAGCGTGCTGACTGACTTTCTTTAAACCCTCTTTACCCAAAGCCCGTAGATATAAATAAGCTTTCAAAATCACATTAACATTTCCGTAAAAAGTTGTTGCTTTGCCAATGGAATTTGGCAGGTCGTAATTTAGAAAATATTCACCGTTTTTTCTTTTTTCAAGCAAAGGGACGGGCAGAAAAGGAGCTAACTTTTCAATTACTCCGATGGGCCCCGAACCCGGTCCGCCTCCGCCGTGAGGAGCGGAAAAGGTTTTGTGAAGATTGAGGTGCAGAATATCAATACCCATCTCTTTTGGTTTGGCAATTCCCAGGAGAGCGTTCATATTCGCTCCATCCATATAAACCAAACCTCCGGCTCGGTGGACTAATTCGGTTATTTTCAGGATATTTCTTTCAGAAAGCCCCAGGGTGTTTGGCAAAGTTATCATCAAACCGGCAGTTTCTTTATTGGTTTTTCTTGCCAAATCTTCAAGGTCAATCTCGCCCTCATTGGTTGATTTAACCGATAAAACCTCAAAACCCGAGCGGACAGCTGAAGCCGGATTGGTGCCGTGGGCGGAATCGGGTATAAGAATAACTTTTCGAGGCTCCCCCTGTTTTTTGTAAAAGGCTCTAATAATTAACAAGCTTATCAGCTCGCCATGGGCGCCGGCCGCCGGCTGAAGAGAAAATTTTTCCATTCCGCAAATTTCCGAAAGAAGGCTCTGGGTTTCGTATAGAAATTGAAGGGTTCCCTGAACCAATTTTTCGGGCAGATAAGGGTGGACTAAATTAAATCTCGGAAAAGAAGCTATTGTTTCATTTTCTTTTGGATTCAATTTCATAGTGCAGGAGCCCAAAGGATAAAATTGAGAATCAATGCAATAATTTAACTCGCTGTTTTGAGTCCAATGTTTCTCGGCTTCCGCCCCGCTAAGTCTTGGAATGCTTAAGGGTCTTTCTGATAAAAACCGGCTGTCCAGAATTTGTTCAATTGGTTTTTGAGGAATATTATTCTGCCCTTGCCCCGGCATCTCAAAAATTAAGGGACTGTCGTTTTTACCGGTATCAGCGATATTTTTTCCGGCAAGCCCTCCAACCAATCTTTCAATGTCCTCTTTGGTTTTTGTTTCGGTAACGCAAAAAAGCAGGCAATTTTCCAACTCGGGATAAAAACGATTTAAGGCAAGACCGGGCAGAAGCTTTTTTTTGAGCAGTCTTTCCTGAATTTTTTTTGGAGATTCTGAGCATTCAATTACAAATTCATTAAAATAAGGAGACGGGAATTTAAGTTGAAAACCGGGAATTTCAGCAATTTTTTGCTGAGTAAAATGAGCTTTTTGAAGATTTTCTTCAGCCAGAGCTTTGAGGCCCTCGGCTCCCAGCAGAGACAGAGCGACCGAAAAAGCAATAGCATTAAGATTGGAATTGGTGCAGATATTGGAACTTGCCCCTTCCCGGCGAATATGCTGTTCTCTGGTCTGTAAAACCAAAGTAAAACCTCGTTTACCTTCTTTGTCTTTGGTCATTCCCACTAAGCGGCCGGGCATTTGCCTTATCCACTTTTCCGGACAGGCAAAAAAGCCAAGATAGGGCCCGCCAAAGTTCAAAGGAATTCCTAAAGGTTGTCCCTCGCCAACAACAATATCCGCTCCAAAGTCCCCGGGCTTCTTTAGAATGCCAAGAGCGAGCGGATTAACCGAAACAATAAATAAAGTTCCGTTTTGGTGGATTATTTTTTCAATTTCTTCAACTTCTTCCAAACAGCCAAAGAAATTTGGCTGCTGCAAGATTACAGCCGCGGTTTTTTCCGAGACCATTTCTTTCAAGTTTTTCAAAACACTAATTCCTTCGAAATATGGCAGTTCGGAAACTTCAGCTTCAAGACCGGAAAGCGAAGTTTTTATGACTCTTCGGTATTCCGGATGAACGGTCTTTGCCATTAAAATTTCTTTTCTTTTGGTGATATTCAGAGCCATAACCGCCGCTTCGGATAGGGCAGTTCCTCCATCATATAAAGAGCCGTTAGAAACTTCCATTCCGGTCAATTCGCAGACCAGATTTTGATATTCAAAAATTGCTCTTAGGGTTCCCTGACTGGCTTCGGCCTGGTAGGGTGTGTAGGATGTTAGAAAACCGGGCAGAGAGGTTATTTTACCAATCAGAGCTTCAATAGAATGCTCGTAAGCGCCGGCTCCCAGAAAAGAGAGATAGTCAAAGGGGTCAATGTTTTTTCCGGCTAATTTGTGTCCGAGTCTTAACAATTCCAATTGACTAAGACCCGGGGGCAGTTTAAACCGGGCTTTTCTTAAATCTCTGGGAATATCGGCAAATAAATCTTCAATTGAGCTGACGCCGATTGTTTTCAGCATTTTTCTTACATCCGATTTCTTGTGCGGTATATAATCCATCTTTTTTACCTCATTTTACCAATTAGATTTGTCAAGGTGCTTTAATCTGAAAATCTTACCCCAGATTTTCTTAAAAATCAATAGTCGGAGGGTTAAACCTCCGACTTTTTACCCCGTTAGAAGTCGTTTTGCAAAACATTTATCCGAATTTCATCAATTAGGCAAGCAATCTACAGATAAAATAGATAACAGGATTGATAAAAATTTTATCAAATTTTTATCACAAGACTTCTAACGGGGTTTAACAAAAGGTAATTTACTGACTTTTGCTGGATGTTTTTGGCCGCGGATGTCAATTTCAATCAGGGTTCCGGGAGCGGAAAAATCGGTTTTTACAAATCCGGTTCCAATGGATTTATTCAGGTTATGGGAGATATTTCCGCTGGCAACTTGACCGATTTCCCGTCCTTCTTTTAAAATCAGATACTTGGGTCTGGCAATCCGTCCCGAAAGAATTTCAAAACCGATTAATTTTTTCTCAAGGCCCCTGTTTTTTTGCTCAAGCAGGGCTTCTTTGCCAATAAATTCTTTTCCAAAAAAAACAAATTTTTCCAGTCCGGCTTCCAGAGCCGTAATCTCTTCTGAGAGCTCCTGGCCGTAAAGGGGCAAGCCGGCTTCCAGTCTCAAAACATCTCTGGCTGCCAGACCGGCCGGTTTTAATCCTAAATCTCTGCCGGCTTTTAGGAGTTTTTTCCAAACGACTTGCGGGGTTTTTGGCTCCCAGATTAAAATTTCAAAACCGTCTTCGCCGGTGTAACCGGTCCGGGAGATAATTGCTGTCTCGCCGAAAATTCTGCCAGCTTTGCACTGATAATATCTTAAATTCAGAAATGTTTCAGACAGCCCGACTTTTCTTAAAATTTCTTCTGATTTCGGTCCCTGGAGAGCCAAAAATGGACAATCCTTTAGAATAATTTCCGGGGGAGAGAAAAGTCCAATTTCTTTTTTTGCCCATTTTTTCAGCCAGTTTAAAACTTTTTCCGCGTTAGCGGCATTGGAAACCAAAAGATATCTTTCTTTGCCAAGTCCGTAAACCAAAATGTCGTCAATTACCGTTCCTTTTTCATTGCAAAGGAGAGCATAGCAAATTTTTCCGGGCTTGAGCCTGGAGGCGTCATTGGTAATTAACTTTTGAATTAGTTTTAAACTATTTCTGCCCCTGATTAAAATTTTTCCCATGTGAGAAATATCAAAAAGTCCGGCGGCCTTTCTGACAGCAATCGCTTCTTCTTTGACGCTTTCATACCATAAAGGCATAAGATATCCGGCAAACTCAACCATTTTTGCTTCCAGTCCCTGGTGAGCTTCGTAAAATGGCGTTTTTTTTATTTCCATTTTTGCGCTCCTTATTCTTATCCGAATTTTTCAGGGTCTTCTTTGTCTAACCAGTAAATTTTTATCGTTAAGATAGTGGCGTCATAATCAATTTCTAAGTTATAATGCCCCCAAAGATAGAAAGATTTTAGAGCGTTGGTTGCAGCGGGAATTTTATATTTTCCAAAATATCGGCCGTACCAATTATCGCAGCGGTCTTTCCAATAGCTGTCCCAATAATTTTTTCCGATTTCTATTTTTACTTCCAGGTCATTCTGGGGCTCAATAAAAAGCAAACCTTTGTCGGTTGTTCTAAAACAGACTATGTTATGGCCGGAGCCAAATCCATTTTCTTCAAAATGAGATTGTTTTTGGAATTCAAGAAAGACCCAGCCGGCTCTGATGCCTTTTTCTTTTGCGCTTAAAACCAAATCCCGGCTGAAATCACAGCACATATATTCATTGGGAATGTATCTTTTTTGGTCAATCTTATCATTTCTTAAAAATTCTTTAACTTGCTTATAATTGGGGTTGAACAAATCGCCGGTCTTTGCCTCAAAAAACTGATTCCAGGATTTTTCCCATTTGGTTTCATATTCGGGAGTTATTTTAATTTCGCTGAAATTAACAATTTCAGAGCTATATTGCCTCTCATCATCAATTGTCCAGGCAATAGCGGCATAAAGCACTGTTAAGCTAGTCATTAAAGTAAGCGATACAAGAATGATTGTTGGCCAATAAAACCATTTCTGTTTCACCATCCCCCTCCTTTCTTTAAAGAAAATTGTTTTTTTGCAAAGAACTTTTAAAACCCATTCTGAACAATCTTATACCAAAAATTTGAAAAAAGCAATACCTCTGGTTTTATCCAAGATAAAAGCCGCCTTTTAGGCGACTTTAGAATTAAATAATCTTTCGGCTAAATAGGAACTGCGAACCAGGGGCCCGGCGGCAACGGCTTTGAAGCCGAGGTTCAGGGCTTCTTTTTTAAGGTTTTCAAATTCCTCGGGAGCAACAAATCTTTTAACCGGTAAATGCTTTTTTGAAGGAGCTAAGTATTGACCAAGGGTTAGAAAATCGCACTCATTTTCCCTTAAATCTTTTAAAACTTCAAGAATTTCTTCTCTTGTTTCTCCCAGTCCCAGCATCAGACCGGATTTTGTGAGAATTTTAGGTTCTATAATTTTTGAGAACAGTAAAACCTGAAGCGATTTTTTATAGTCGGCTTTTGGCCGGACGGTTCTGTAAAGCCGGGGCGCGGTTTCTAAATTATGGTTTAAGACATCGGGCCTGGCGTCAAGCACAATTTTTAGGGCCTGAGTTGAGCCTTGAAAATCGGGAATCAAAACTTCAATTTTTACCAGAGGGTTTTCCCAGCGAATTTCTCTTATGGTTCTGGCAAAATGACTGGCTCCGCCGTCTTCAAGGTCATCTCGGGTAACCGAGGTAATGACCGCGTACTTTAAGCCGAGTTTTCCGATGGCCTCGGCAATCCTCTTTGGTTCATCTTTTTCAAGCGGTTTGGGAACGCCTTTTTGAACGGCGCAGAACCGACAAAATCTTGCGCAAACATTTCCCATAATCAGAAAGGCGGCTGTTCCCCGAGCGCAACATTCGCCCCGATTTGGGCATCTGGCTTTTTCACAAACCGTATTCAGGTTTAATTCTTTCAAAGTTTCAATTACCTGAAAGTATTTTTTCCCCCGAACAATTTCTTTGGTAAACCAATCAGGAAGTTTCTCTCTCATTTTATCTCCCAGTTCAGCTTTTTATATTTTTCCAAAAGTTTTTCGGTCTCCAGAATTTCATCTCCGGTCAGTTTTCCCTCAAAAAATTCAAGGTTTAAAACATTTTGAAATCCCGCCAAAAGAACTTTTTTCAAGTCTGTCAGATTAATCTCCCCGATTATTTCGGAAAGCGAGGTTGCTTTTTTGGAAAAAGTTGAAAACTCTTCTTTTTTAAGTTTTTTTGAAGGGAACCGGAAAACCGAAAAGAGAATTTCGGGCTTGTGGGAAATTATAATTGAGCCGTGCTGTAAAATAGCGCCTCTGGTTCTTAGCTGAGCGCTTCCAACTAATTTTTTCTCATGGCAGCAGAGGTCAGCCAGACCGGCGCTCAAAAAGCAATTGGGATTTTTTAGACTTTCTTTTAAGCAGTGAAGTTCAGTTTTAATTCCCAGAGAGTAAAAAGCCTCAATAAGAGCCCGGTTAATCAAAAAATATAGTTCTTTTAAAGACAGGGAAGGGTTTTCTCTTGGCATAATAACCGAGTAAGTTAATTCGTCCCAGTGTAAAATTGCTTCTCCGCCAGTTGGTCGTCTGACAACATCAATGCCCAATTTTTTGCAAGACCCAAGATTTATTGTTTTAAGTCCCTGATTTCTTCCAAGCGACAGACAGGCCGGGGACCACTGGTAGAGTCTTAAACTGGGCGCAGTTTTTCCTTGTTCCAGAATTTCTAAAATCGCTTCATCTAAAGCCATATTATAAACGCCGGGATTTTTTCCAGTATCAAGAAACCGCCAGATTTTAGTCATCTTTTATCTCTTCCTTTAAAAAGTTCTCATAGCAAATTGAATCCAAAAGAGTATCTGGCAAAACCAGACTCATGATTTCTATTTCTACGAGCCATCCCTCACCGTAAGGGTCGCTGTTTATTAAGCCCGGGTTTTCTCCAAGTTTTTTGTTTATTGCGACTATTTTGCCCTTGCAGGGAGAATAAATTTTAGAAACCGCTTTGGAAGATTCAATTTCCATAAACATCTTTTGTTCTTTAACTTCCATTCCTATTTTCGGCAATTCAACATAGACAATATCGCCTAATTGCTCCTGGGCAAAATAAGAGATGCCCAGAGTAATTTTTCTTTCTTCAATTTTTAACCATTCATGGGTTTTGGTATATTTAAGATTTTTTGGATACTTCTCACAGTCTTTATTTCGCATTTTTAGCGGCCTCCTTGATTATCTCCGAAAAAGCGGGATGGGCAAAAATTATATCGTCTAAATCCTTAACTTTTAATCTCTGTTTGATTGCTAAAGCAATTGGGTGCACAAGCTCAACCGCTCCTTCGCCGACAATTTGACAGCCAAGAATTTTTTGGGAAGGCATTTCAACAACTAATTGAAAAAATCCTGAAGTTTTGCCGGTTGCTTGAGCCAGACCGTTTGCCTGAAAATAAGCTCTGCCAATTTTTACCTCCAAATTTTGGCTTTCAGCTTCCTTTTTGTTCAGCCCAACCGAGGCGGTTTCCGGAATAGTGTAAATGCAGCGAGGAATAGTAAGAGTATTTATTTTTAGATTGCTATTCATAGCGTTTTCAACCGCAATTTGTCCGCTCTTTGAAGCATAATGAGCTAACATCATTTTGCCGGTAACATCGCCAACCGCATAAATTCCTTCAAGATTTGTTTCCATTTTCTCGTTGACAGAAATAAATCCCTTTGTATCAACAGCTAAACCGATTTTTTCCAGCCCTAAGTTTTTTGTATTCGGGACTCTTCCGACCGCGACAAGGACTCTTTCCGCTAAAAACTCTTTTTTTGCATCTAATTTTACAACCGCCAGATTTTGACCCGGGCTGAGAATCTGTTTAAAACTGGTATTTGTCAGAATTTCCACTCTTTGCTTTTTCAAAATTTGAGAAATTGTTTGACCGATTCTTGAATCTTCGGCGGCTAAAATATTTTCCAAAACCTCTATCAAAACAACTTTCACTCCCAAAACCGAAAACAAATTGGCGAATTCCACTCCGGTTGGGCCGCCGCCAATAATGATTAATTTTTTGGGCAGGGCTTTAAGATTTAAAGCCTCTCCGGGAGTTATAATTGCTTTTCCGCAATTTTCAATCCCCGCAAGTTTTAAGGGCAAAGAGCCGGTAGAAATAATTATTTTGTCAACCTCTAATTTATTTTCTCCGGTTTTTGTTTTGACAAGCAATCTTTTTGGTGTTTCAAAAATTGCCCGGCCGTAAATCACCTTTATCCTTTTTTGCCTCAAAGACGCATTTAGCTGTTCTTGAAGTTCTTTAACAACATTTTCTTTCCTGACGAACATTGAGAGCCAATTAATGGTTGGCGGAGAAACATTAATGCCAAAATTTTCCGCTTCTTTCACTTCCAAAAATCTTTTAGCCGAAGCTAATAAAGTTTTTGTCGGAATACAACCCTCATTAAGACAAACTCCGCCGAGTTTTTCATCTTCAATTAAGAAAACCTCGGCTCCAAGCTCGGCCGCTTTTACTGCCGAAGCTATTCCTCCCGGACCCGAACCAATCACCGCTATTTTTGGCTTTTCCATTTATCTTTTACCTCCATTTTCAAAGACCTCCAGTGATTATACCTGAATTCTAAAATTTTGCAACCTTGAAACCTTGTAAGATACCGAGGAGCTTATCCCGTCCCTCGGTTTTTTCTTTTTCATTTTTTGGAAAAATATATTAAGATAAAAAGAAGGTTAAACAATCTCGAATTTTAAATTGTCCCGTTAAGGGCGGGATACCGCCGTGGCGGTGATAATTTTGAGATTTGACTTTTAAATTTTGGATTTATGTTGATAGACACCCACGCCCATGTAAATTTTAACGCTTTTAAAGATGATTCCGATGAGGTAATCAGGCGGGCTTTGCAAAGTGATGTTTGGCTTGTTAATGTTGGTTCTCAATATACGACATCGGAGCGGGCGGTTGAAATTGCCGAAAGATACAGCAGGGGTGTTTATGCGGCTATTGGATTACACCCGATTCATTTAGAAACCAAATTGGTGAAAATAAAAGTTGATAAAGAAGAAATTGAATTTGAGACCCGCGAGGAAGATTTTGATTATGAGAAATATAAAAAACTTGCTCAAACATCTTCCAAAGTGGTAGCGCTCGGCGAAATAGGACTGGATTATTACCGGAGGCCGAAAACAAAAACAAAACAAGCCGAATTCAAAGAAAAACAAAAACAGACATTTATTAAACAACTTGAGCTGGCTCAAGAACTGAATTTACCGGTGATTTTACATTGCCGAATGGCCCACGACGACCTCATTACAACATTACAACATTACAACAATACAACAATTAGAGGTGTCAGCCATTGTTTTACCGGAACACTGGAGGAGGCAAAAGAATATATCAAATTGGGTTTTTACATTGGCTTTAATGGCTTGATTTTTAAGAAAGTTGAAGGCCTGCCAAATGTTGAAGAAATTATAAGAGAAATTCCTCTGGAAAAAATTTTGGTTGAAACCGACTGCCCTTACCTTTCCCCGCCTCCTTATGAGAATCAGAGATGTAAACCCCTTTATGTCAAATATGTTGCCGAAAAAATTGCCAAAATTAAAAATTTAAGCTGTGAAGAAGCGGCAAAAATCACCACCAGGAACGCCAGGGAGCTTTTCGGAATATAAGAGAAATTTAAGAAAAATTGGTTGACCCCGTTAGATAGAGCTCCGCTCATCTAACGGGGTTGACAAAACCATTAAAATATGTTATCATATAAATGATGAACAAGGTTATCTCAAAAATAATTGTGAATTTAAAATTGTTTTTTGTCCCCTGTCCGGAGACCGATTTTCGGCCGAAATTTCTTGACAGTCGTTTTTTGGTTGGGATTGTCGTGGTTTTGCTGATTTTAAAATTATTAATTTTCCCGCTCTTTATCTTTTTTCCCGGCAGCGTTTTTTACGCCAATATCAGCAAAGATGTTTTGATGAATTTAGTAAACGAAGAGAGAAAAAGAAACGCTCTTGCTCCCTTGAAAGGAAATCCGGTTTTGGATAAAGCCGCCGAACTAAAATCCGTTCATATGCTTACAAATAATTATTTTAGTCACAACAGTCCTGACGGCGTTACTCCCTGGCACTGGTTTGGAACAGTTGGCTATAAATACAAAACAGCCGGAGAAAATTTAGCCATAGGATTTTTAGATTCAGCGGAGGTTTTTACCGCCTGGAAAAGCTCTGTTTCTCATAATGCCAATTTATTAAATCCAAAATTTAACGAGATGGGGCTCGCAATAACAAGGGGAAATTTTCAGGGTCAGGAGGTTTCTTTGGTGGTTCAAACATTTGGCGCTCCACTGGTAGAACCGGCAAAGAAAGTTCAGCCGCAGACAGAGGCGCCAAAGATAGAAACGGCAAAAGAGCAGATAACGGAAAAACCAAAGCTTAAAACCGCTCAACCATTATCAACTAAAGAGCCGGAACCAACACTGACAATTCAGCCGACTTTGGCTCCGGAGGAAAATTTTGCTGAAGAACCAGCAGAAGAGAGTCCGGCCCAATTTCCCGGAGAAGCGGGAATTGTTGCCAGCGATAAAACCGAAAGACCTTCCGTATTGTATTTAGGACAGGATAAAATTGGGGAAGAAGCGGAAGAAAGCAATTTTGCCTTTAGTTTATGGAAGTTTATGGTAACCAACTATTACGACCTCATTCAAAAAATTATATTTTACACCCTTATATTTATTATTATTTCTTTGTCTGTGAATATTTTTGTGAGACTCTCCATTCAAAGAATGGATTTGCTCTTAAAATCGGTGTTTTTCCTCGTTCTTTTATCTGTTTTTTATCTTTTCAACAAGCAGTTTGTTCTTCAGCTTATCCCGCATAATTTAATGATTTTTTAAAATGATGAGGAGGGGTCTAAATAATTCGAGTGGGCTTTCGCGAATTTTCGTAAATAAAGGGCGGCTGGAAGGCAAAGGGGTTTTTCCAGTCTTAAGAAAGCCGCCTTCGCGAATTCGCGCGAATATAAATTTGCGGCACCTGAATAATAATTCGTATAAAATCGTATCTTGAGAGCGTTGAATAATTCAGCGTTGTTCAGTGTATTATCGCTGAGTAAACGCTGATATCTACGCTGAGTTAACGCCGATACGCTGAGTAAACGCTGATATCTACGCTGAGTTAACGCAGATACGCTGAAAAATAATTGTTCAACAGTCTCATTATATAGATGAAAAAAGACATTGCTCAAATTTTAATACTTAAAAAAAGGCTCGGAAGATTTGCGAAAATCTTTGTTTTGATTTTTTTAATTGTTTTTATTTTTGCAAATAAGGAGAGTATTTTTGGAATGTTTGATTACGGTTCGGTTTACGGAGAATTTTACAATAAGTTTTTTAAATCAATCGGTTCATTAATTGAGGAGTCGGATTTTGCGAATATAGCGCCGGCAAACGAACCAACAGCAGGGAATTATTTCAGGCCATTACCTCTGTCTTCTAATAAAACACCGCAAGAACTTTTTGAGACAGCGGCGCCGGAGCCGGGATATACAGCACCCCGAACATTGGTAAGGGTTCCGGAAGTGAGATTGGGAGAAAATTCGCATTATGAAAAAAATAATCTGCTTGAAATTAAAAAATTGGGAGTAAAGGCTCCGATTGTCTTTGGGACAAGCGGCGCTCACAAAGCTCTGGAAGCGGCTTTAAAAGGAGGAACGGTTCATTTTTCAGAATCCTCTAAGCCCGGGGAAGCCGGGTCGGTGGTGATTTTAGGACACAGCGCTCCGGCTGGCTGGCCCAAAAGGGATTATGAATGGGTTTTCAGCAGATTAAATGAATTAGAAAACGGAGATGAAATTTATATCTATTACAACCATCGCAAAGTTATCTATCGGGTTAGTAAAAAATTTTTCTTAAAACCGGGCCAGGATATTCCCGGCTCTCAAGATGTTTTGGGAGCAAATTTGTATTTAATAACCTGTTGGCCCCCGGGCAGAAATCAGCAAAGAATAGTTGTTCAAGCAGCAATGTAAAATTGAAAATTCTATTCCAAAGCGCAATGTTTTGCTTTTTGCTTGATACACTTCGCCCAGTAGAGCAACTTTTGACTTACTTCGCGAAAATGGGATTTTCTGAAAGAAAATCCTGTCGAAGTTGTCTTACCGGGCTTCGCCCAATTTAGAGTTTTTCTTTTGTCAAGCTTTTTTATTAACGCGTTGCTCGGTCACCCCATTAGATAGCGAGCTTGCGAGCTCCATCTAACGGGGTTCCCTCGCTTGTGTTAATAAAATACTACTGCTACGTAGCAGTAGTATTTTCGTTTTAGTGCCCCCGAGAGGATTTGAACCCCTACGCTTTTTAGGCACGAGGTCCTAAACCTCGCGTGTATGCCAGTTTCACCACGGGGGCATTAACCCCTCACCA
>PCWD01000020.1:0-14193 GCA_002787255.1 Parcubacteria group bacterium CG11_big_fil_rev_8_21_14_0_20_39_14
ACAAGCAGTTCTTACTATCGGGGCTTGCCCCGTACTCAAATTCCGAAGGAATTTGTAGTACCGGGGGGCGCTAAACAAGGCGGCTACAAAGGTTTGTGGTAACAGAGAGTTCGGCGAAGCCGCCTACGTAAAACCCACGCGAAAATTATTACGCACCAACTTTAATGTTCAAAATTATTAAAAAATCAAAAAAGACCAACGCCAGAATTGGTAAATTGAAACTTCCCCACGGCGAAATAAAAACGCCCTGTTTTTTGCCTATTGCCACAAGGGGCGCGGTAAAAAATTTAACCCCTGATGAATTAAAAAAATTGGGGGCGCAAATCATTCTTGGCAATACTTACCATCTTATTCAAAGACCGGGTTTAAAAATTATTAAAAAAGCCGGGGGGCTTCATAATTTTATGAGCTGGCCAGGTCCGATTTTAACCGATAGCGGAGGATTTCAGGTGTTTTCTTTGGCAAAAAGAAGAAAAATCACAAGAAACGGCGTTAAATTTATTTCGGAGATTGACGGTAAAGAAATTTTTTTGACCCCGGAAAAATCCATTGGGGCGCAAATAATTTTTGGTTCCGATATTATTATGGTTCTTGATGAATGCCCGGCCTGGCCCGCAACCCATGAATATGCCGAAAAATCTTTAAGTTTGACAACTGATTGGGCAAAAAAAGCCAAAATATTCTACGAGAAAAAACTTGGTTCAAAAATAAAAAATAAAATAAGGCCGCTGCTTTTTGGAATTGCGCAGGGGTCAATTTTTAAAGACTTGAGGGAAAAAAGCGTAAAAGAACTGACCAAAATTGATTTTGATGGATATGCCGTTGGCGGAGTTTCGGTTGGAGAACCGAGAAAAAACAAAAAGAGGGTTCTAAATTGGATGTCAAAATTGCTGCCAGAAAAAAAACCAAGATATGTAATGGGATACGGGAAGCCGGAGGAAATAGTGGAAGCAATAGATTTGGGAATGGATATGTTTGACTGCGTCATTCCAACACGGGAAGCAAGGCATGGAAGAATATACAAATTTAAATCAGCAAGCAAGACTTTAGCGAGCAAGCAAAACGCAAAATTTTATGAAATATTACAAATTGAAAAATCAGAATTTTCCAAAGACCAAAAACCGATAGATAAAAATTGCCGATGTTACACCTGCCGGAATTATTCCCGAGCTTATATTTGCCATCTTTTCAGAACCAAAGAACTCTTAGCCCTGCGGCTTGGGACTATTCATAATTTATATTTTTATCTTTCCCTGATGAAAAAACTCGGAAATTCTATCTAATTTATGAACAAAATAAACAAGAAAATTTTACTTCATGTCTGTTGCGGAGTTTGCGCTCTAAAAACACTAAAAAGATTAATGGAAGAGTTTAAGGAGGTTATTCCCTATTTTTACAATCCCAATATTGAACCAAAAGAAGAATACGAAAAAAGATTGGTTTTCGCTCAAAAAGCCGCAAAAATTAACAAAAATGAATTGTTTGTTGGAGAATATGATAATCGGAACTGGCGGAATATTATTGCCGGATACGAAAACGAACCGGAAGGAAGTAAGCGCTGCGAGCTTTGTTTTAGGATGCGTCTGGAAAATTCAGCTAAATTTGCTAAAGAAAATAAATGTAGCGCTTTTGTCACCACCCTCACTATCAGCCCCCACAAGAACGCCAAAACCATAAACAAAATCGGCCAGGAACTGGCCGATAAATATCAAATAGAATTTTTGGCAAGAGTTTTCAAAAAAGAAGACGGATTCAAAAAAACAATGGGGTTGGCAAAACAATATAATTTTTACCGCCAAAATTACTGCGGCTGCCTATTTTCTAAATCAGAAAGCTAAACATTAACATTGCCAATACCGGAATCATCTACTTTTCTAAATATCCTAAAGTTTGGTCTTTGCTCAAGATAAGTAAAGTTTTTTAAAAACCATTCAATAATTCTTTCGTCAATCACTCAGGGATTGGGAACATATTTTTCATCAAGAATATTGACATCAATATAATCAAAAAGTCGGCAAGCAATTTCCATATCATTTTCAATCATTTCTTTGGTTTGCCCTCTAAATCCAACCAAAAGATTAATACCGTTTGTAAAGGAACGAATTTCTTCCGGCGAAACTCTTCCCATCCCCTTTTTCATATATTTTTCCCGAAGATTATTATTGAAAGTTTCCACCCCAACTTTAATTACTGTTTCTTCAATTCCAAAAAACTTTTTCATTTCTTCAAATCTGCGACGATAAAACCAATGGGCTTCGGCAATAACCTTATTTATTGAGGCCTTACGAATTTTATCTTGAAGCTCAAACAATGTGGCAACCGGAAGTTCAAAAATGCTTCCGGAATTGTAAACCTCTAAAATCCCGTATTTTCCGGTAATTTTAGAAACAACTTCTCTGTTTGTCTTTAACATCAATCGGGTATTACAGCTGTTATCCAAATGAAGCGCGCAAAAAGCGCATTTTTTATTAATGCAGGGATAGCTTATGAGTAAAATAAACTCCCTGGTTCTTTCATTAAAATATCTTTTCATTTAATTCCCCTTTTCTCTTCGTTAAAGAGTTTCCCTAATTATAACACATAATTTCAAAAAAGTCAAAAGTTAGTCTTGTGTTATACAAGAGCCTTGACTTTTTATTATTGATGCCATACAATAAACAGGTAAGTGTTCTCATTGTGTTTTCTCTTTCCTTATGCAATTAAGTATAAGTTGAAGACGGAAGCTAAAAGAGAAGGTCGTCTTACAATTTATATCAGTTAATTCGTTCTTTTGCCGATAAAAAAGCAGAAGAACCATAAGGAAATGGCTAAAAAATTATATGTTGGCGGTTTATCATACGATACGACCGAGGACACGTTAAAAGACACGTTCTCCAAGGTTGGCACTGTGGAAACCGCGACAATTATTCTTGACAGAATGTCGGGCCGCTCCAAGGGGTTTGGATTCGTGGAAATGTCCACGGATGAAGAAGCCCAGAAAGCCATTGAAAAACTCAATGGCAAAGAATTGGATGGCCGTCCAATAACTGTCAACGAAGCCCGGCCAATGACTGAAAGGGCTCCTCGCCGGGATTTTAATCGCGGCGGAGGAAGCCGGGGATTTGGCGGCGGACGCAGAGATAATTGGTAAACCGATTATTACCGCAAAAAACACAAAAACCCCGTACGGGGTTTTTGTGTTTTATTATTCGGGTTTTGGCAATAAAAAACAGCCGGCACAATGGGCTGCTTTAATTTAATCATTATTTTTGATTTTTTAACAGCTCTTTGGAAACTTTCTTTAGTTTTTTAAGTTCGGCCTTGCAATCCTCAATATTATATATACCCGAATCCATTCCGCAGGGCAAGGTTAGAAAATCCCCTTCTTGGAAATCCCTGACATCCTCTCTCTTTTCTATTCCCCAGGCAATTCTTTTATCGCCTCGGTATTTAGGGTATTGGGTAATGTCAAATTTTGAGGCATCAAAACTGATAATTTTAATAATTTTGGAATTTAACAATTTATCCCAGTCCATATTTCCGCAAACATGAACACCGGGCACTGCTTTAAAACTTTCAAATATCGGAATCCACAACTCTTCAAAATTAAATCCGGCCTGGCCAAGGGCTGGTTCGTCAAGAAAAAGAATTATTTCCCGCGCCTGCAAATTGTCCAGAATGGCAGAAATATGCTCATAAACCCTTTCCACGGCCTCATTCTCGTTATAGCCAGCCAGAATTAATGTTGCCGGACCAACGCATTGAACTTTAACCGTGGCAAACCCATGCTTTTTAAATTCTTCCAAGCAGCTCAATTTTCCTGGATTTTTAATGTAATCCAAGATGCCATCTCCCAATTTTGGAAGTTCTGGCAAAAATGGAATATCGTGTTTTAAACTGTATCTCACGGCTTGTTTTATATCTTGATGGGGCAAAGAGCCAATTTGGGTGATTATTTTCTTTTTCATAAATCTCCCCGATTTTATTATTAAAGTTCTTAAATTTACTCTACAAAATCTGAAAAGAAAAAGCAAATTCTTCAAATTTTAAAAAAAACGGCTCATTAAAGCTGTGTCCCATTCATAGCGGCTTATCCTCTCCCCTCTTTCGCTTCACTTTTTATTTTTCTTAAATTGATCAACAAAACTGCAGGTTAAAATGCGGCAATACTTTTTGCAGTTTCCAATTGCTTTTCTTTGTTTTTGGGCCTTATCCGATTCTAGTATTTTTTTCAAATTGCCAAGAGCGCTTCCGATTTGGGGAAAACTATAACATAAGCTTATTCCTCCCGATGGATGGATTATTAAAGAACCCGTTGACACCCCACAGGATATTTTAAGCGAGCTCTTTGGATTTTGATAATAAGCTTCTATAACTTTCAGGTGTTCTTTTGAAGTTTTCAGCCTATTCTGATGTTTTCCCAGCCAGCGAAACAATTTCTTTGTTTTATTTTTGGCTGGCCAAAGATTCTTTGGCAGCATAACGCTCGAATGATTAAAGGCGTGTTTTGAAAAAAAGTTTTCTTGAAGCGGATTTATCCTGAAATTGACCCGTTTGAGTGGCAGAAGAAATTTTACCAAAGCCGGCACCCCATCAATATTTTTTGACGTTACCAATATTGCTATAATTAATTCGATTTTCGAATTAAGTTGCTGGTGTTTTTTAATAACCGACAAAACGATGTCATAACAATCTACTCCGCGCAAATAATTATGGGTTTTTTTGTTTAAGCTGTAAAACGAGAGCTTAATCGCATCTAATCCATTTTTATCCAATTCCCGCAGTGTCTTTTCATCCAGAAGGGAGCCGTTAGTATTTAAAACCACCCGTTTAAAATGGGTTTTTAACTCTTTGACAATTTTAATTACATCCGCTTTTCTTATCAGGGGTTCCCCGCCATCTATTTCAACAAAAACCTCGCTGGAAAAGTTACGTTTAAGATTCCTGATTATTTTAAGCCATTTTTCAACCGGAATATCATAATGCTTTTTAATTTTCCAGCGAAAACAGGCTTTGCAGCGAAAATTGCATTTCCAGGTCGGAACAACAGCAATATAAAAAATTTGGTCTAAATATGACATATTTTAATTTTAGCATTTCTACTTTTGAATTGAAATCATTGCTGGCCTGCCGTTTTTGACATCGCCGTTATTCCAGTCATGAATGGCTTTTTCCAAAACCCGATAAGAATAGATGAAATTGGCTCCGCGCCTTGTGCCCGGATCGCTGACAATAAATCCGCTTTCATTATAGCCCCTGATTACAAGCATATGATAAACGGGGCCCGGAGGGGTAAAATAAGGATTTCCCAGCATCCGGCCGGCTACTGGTAGAATGACTGGATTGCCTTTTATTAGCTCCTTTTTAATATCTTCCAGGGAAATATCATATTTAACTTCTGCCCTGTATCCAAAATAATCCTCAATTATTTTGGCGGTTTGCTCGGCTGAAATGCTTTTGCCAAAATTGTAATTTTTTGTTTCAAAATCCACTATTTTCCGGATTTCTTTGGCGGCAATTTTTGGGTCCACGGGTTTATTCTCAAAATAATAATAAACAGTTAAAATGGCCGCCTCTTCGCAGGCCTGATCAAAAGGAGTCTTCCAATTAGCCAGAGGCGCTTGGCAGATAAAAGGGATATCAAGCGTAAATGATTTTGACAATCTAACTTCCAACTTTGGAAATTCAAATTCCTGTTCGGGGTAAAAATCAAGCTCAGTTTGCTCAATGGAAATAATATCATTCCAATTATAACCTAAGGAATTAAAAATCTCCGGGGATTCAATCCACTTTTTTTGCCCATTTTTTATAACCCAGACTTTTATATCGTTTTTTGCCCGCAAGAGCGCTCCGTCGGGATATAAAATATTTTCAAAACCAAAAGAGGGTATTGCCAGAAAACTAAAAACTAACCCCAAAGATATTGCCAAAATGATAACTATGTTTTTCATAAAAATTTATTTCTCTTTAATATTAGCATTTTTTCTAATCCTATAAAATACTCTGCAAATAATAAAATTCAAACGAAAAACCCCTTGCCAGCGAAAGGGGTTTTGTTTATATATTTTTACTCATTAAGGAGAATAAATACCTGGCAAATCCACAACATCAATAGTATATCCCTTGTAATATAAAGTTCCCTCGGCTCTTTCCACGGTTTTGCCGGGCCAGTTGCCTATATGCTGATGAAGCCCTGTCAGATTATTAAAAATAACCGATTTGCCAACATTGGCGTTGCCGGTCAAAGCTATTTTTATTCTTTGAATCATATTATTCAACTTTTACAATAATTTTTAAAGCCAGTCCTCTGCCCAAAACCAATTTTGAACCCCTTGCCTCAACTTCAATGGGCCCAAACGGCGCCTTTCTTAAAATTTTTATTTTGGTTTTGGGAGTCAAGCCCAAATCAGCCAGCCGTTTTGCCGCGCCAGCGCCTCCAGCCACCGAATCAATTAAGGCTTCCTGGCCGCTTTTTAAATCAATGAGAAAAGTTTCTTTTGTTGTCATAATGTTTTTATATTTTTTTTGAAATTTTAATTGCCTTTCCTTCTGTCAGGGCTTGGGCAATTTTTTTATTGGCAAAAGTTAAAATCCGCTGAAAAGTGCTTGGAGATATTTCCATCTTTTGAGCGCAATTTGTTTGATTACAATCGTTCAGGTCATGAAGCCGAATTGATTCCAGTTCATCCACGCTCAAATAAACCTCCTCCAGCTTGGAAAGAGGCACGGCTCTCGGTTTGAAATAAGTAACATTGGGATTAAATTTAATAATTCTTGGTTTATAGGGTCTTGCCATAAAATTTCTTTAAATTTTTTCCCATAGAAATTTAACTTTAGTGTTTTTGGTTTCTTCATCCATAATTTATTATTTGACTTAATTTCTTAAAAATATTTTTAACCTCCTTTTCAAAATCATTTATGGTTAAGCCAATTTTGATGTTTTTAAATTTTTTAAACAAATTTATGTCTCTTAAAACCAAATTAGATTTTGTTAGAATAGATAACTTTATTCTTTTGTCTAAATTTTCTAAAATTCTTCCAGTTAATCTCAACCTTTTTTCAATTGGCTGATACGCATCAGAAACTGAACTCATATAAACCCGACCATCTATAAATTTATTTCTTACCAGTTCTGAAGCATTCTCTTTTACCTAAATCCAACTTTCCCATTTTCCGCAATTTTTCCATTTGGAGATAAGTTTTGCATAGCAATACAAACAAGCATGCTCACATCCTACATATTGATTTATCACAAAATCAGCCTCCGGCAGTTTAGTCTTTATAAAAATACTTTTAGCTTCAATTTTTATTATCTGCACACTTTCTCTACTTTCTAAATTAAATTAAAGTAAATGCTACTGCTACGTAGCATTAGTATTTCTGTCAAAACTAAACAAAAGCTTTTTTCTAAAGCTCTTTTTTCAAAACTTCGTTAATCTGTTTATACAGTCTTGATTTGTGGTCCAATTGTCTTATGGCTTGATAAATCTCCTTTTTCTGACGTTTATCTGCCGATTTAAGTATCCCCTCGATTAAAAGCTGCGGCCAAAACATAATTGGAAAATGTCTCTTAAATCTTTTCCAGTCTTTCATTGCTAAATCAAAGCTAGTCTCTGGCTTCGGTTTCCCCTTTTTTATTCTCCTGGATATCATTCTAAATCCTTCTCCGGCTTCCGCCAACCATTGAGCAACTTTAGTTATGGTTCCATGACTTACTTTTACAGAATTTTCAATTTCCCTATAATTCCTACCCTCTATTAGAAGTTTGGCTATTCTTATTCTCTTAGCCAACATTATTGCCTCTGATTTAGTTAAAAGATCGGTCAAAAATTTAACTGCTTCATTGGTGGTTTTTAGATTTAATAATGCCTCGCAAAATTCGGATAAGAGTTCTTGCTGTATTTGAAGTGAAAGTTTATGATACTTTTTCATTCTTTTATTATACACTATTTTAGATTTAAAATAAATACCATTGCTATGTAGCAATGGTATTTATTTTAAATCTTTATTGATGATTTACTGGTAAATAAAATCTTTCACTTTTTTTATTTCAAAAGACTGCTCAAATGAATATGGGAAAGCTTTAAGAATCCAAGAAAACAAAAACCGAAATTAAAGAAGTTAGCTCAATCATAATTTTTTATTAATTGTCCCGTCGGGAAGCATATTATCGGGATGGGGAATTCCTTTTTCTTCCGCTTCGTATCTTTTGCAATTTTTATGCTCATTCCAGCAATAATTTTTAATCCATTCTTTATCCAGTTTTCCCTGAAGCCAAAATCTCTTCATCGGACAATTGGGATAATGTTTGCAAATCTTTCGCATGCTTTGCATGTTCCTACGAATCAATACGAATTTAAACAAGTTTATTATGATACGAATAGATTATTCGTATATTCGTAACTAATTCGTAATTTCGTAGGAGTTTACTAAACTTTATCACAATTTTTGCAAACAAAAAAACGGCTACATTGAGCCGCTTTCGTTGAAACCAATTTATTTGAGTTTCCCTGCTTTATATAGCAATAGGCATCCTTAACTCTGTCCGTTGCAATTCCAATAGCAATTTTCATTTCCCCGCTCCCTGAATTTTTAAAAAGCGTTTTTTAATTATATCAGCATCCCTTTTTAAAAAATCATCTATTTTTTCTCAAAGCGAATATTAAGAATACCGTTTTTAAAATTAGTTTGAAGACTAGAAAATATCACATCCTCGGGTAGTGAAAACTTTTGAATAAAATCAAAACCATCTATTAAGCTTTCCACAACTAATGCGCTACCGATTACTTCACATCTGACATCTTCCAAGTCTCTATGATAAGGAAGATTAATGATAATCTGGTAGCAATTCTCGCTATGAAAAACATCAAAATCGGGCTTTTTAGGAAATCTACCAACCGTTTGACGAAGAGCTCTCCTCCCCTGTCTTCTCACCGGAGTTTCCCAAGTGTCAAGGTTTCTGTCCCTTCGAGCGCTTCCAATTCCAACCCCTCCCGTTCTGAATCTTGTTGGATCCGCGCTCCTTAGAGGACGACTTGAAGTTCTACCCCCGCTTATTTGAACTTCTCTTCCACAATTGGGACATTTTATTCTATTACCTAAATCATCCATCCAAAATATTTTGCCTGTATTTTCAAAACACGCCTTACAATATTTACGGCCTCCGCCTCGAGGAATACCATTTGGCATTTTAATCACCCCCTATAAATAAATTACTTTGATGTCGGGAAATTTTTTAAGTTCATTCACGGTTTTATGAGCTGTTCCTATAAAAAGGATGCCAATTCCATCTTTGGGCAAGGTTTCATTGATAATCTTTGCAATAAATTCGTCTCTTTCCTTAAGCAACTCTGTCTCCCTTTTGGGGTCAGGGTTTATTCCTTTTGCTGCCCCCTGCCACATATTGTGTTCCTCTAAAAGCAATTCTCGAGATTCTGTACCGTGGATAGTCGCTCCTTTTTCTAATAACTTTTGAGCAATCAGACATTGAGGCAATCTCTGTTCAATTAAGCTCTGGACCAGTTTCAATAACGATTCTCTAACGGGAGCTTCAGTAATCCTTCCACAAACCGGACATCGGATTTTATCGGGTTCTATCTCGTCCATATAGTAAGTTTTGCCGGTTTTCTCAAGGCAAGTTTTGCAGCAATAAAACTGGGCCGTTAAACCATCCATATAAATATGCAATCTTTTGCATTTTTCTGGAGTATTTAACTTACTTTTCTTAAGCTGCCTAGTAACTTCTGCCCAAACCTGATTAACCTTCTCTCTATAAATTTTTTCTGCCCGAGGCCCGTGAACTTGTTTTTCAATTTCCATAAGGGGTTCTGCTAAAGAGCCCAATTCCTCTGGAGTGTGCATAATCGGCACATAATACAGTGTTCTCACTCCTGCCCCCTTTCCGGTGTTTATTTAGTCTATTTGTTAATGAACATTTCAGATTATTATAGCTGTTTGTCTTAAAAAGTCAAGCCCGTTAGTCAAATTAAAAAGCCGAGCAAGATTCACTCGGCTTTTGTGGTTTTAGAAATCTTTTAATTCTTTCTCAAATTCTTTGGCGCTTTCTTCCTCAATCCCTTCAATTCCAAGAGCTTGGTTAAAATGTCTCATTTCAATAAAAAAATCCGGGTTTTGTTTTTTTTCTTCTTCGGCTTGCTGGACAAATTCTCGGATAGCCAACATTGCGGCTGTTTGGCACAAAGAAGCGATATCGGCCCCTGTCTTCCCCTCCATTTGAGCTACTAATTTTTCAAAATCAATGTCTTTAGCCAAAGGTTTTCCTTTTGTATGAATTTCAAAGATTTTTCTCCTGGCAGCTTGGTCGGGAACAGGAAGTTTTAGCTCGCGATCGATTCTACCTGGCCGAAGTAAAGCTTCATCTATAATATCCCGTCTATTGGTGGCAAATAGCGCCACTACTCCTCGTAAGGGTTCCATTCCATCTAACTCAGTAAGAAGTTGGGAAACGGTTCTTTGGCTAACACCAGTAGAGTCCGTGCCAGACCTGCGAGGAGCAACAGCATCAATCTCGTCAAAGAAAATAATACAGGGGGCTCCCTGTCTGGCTTTCTTAAAATGTTCTCGAATGCCTTTTTCGCTTTCTCCCACCCACTTGGACATTAGGGCTGGCCCCTTAATAGAGATAAAATTAACTCCGGATTCTTTAGCTACTGCCTTTGCCACTAATGTTTTGCCAGTTCCCGGAGTACCATAAAGTAAAATTCCCTTAGGGGGCGGAGTTTTTGCGTGTTCAAATACTTTGGGATATTTTAAGGGCCATTCGATGGTCTCAATAAGAGTCTGTTTTACCTCATCTAATCCTCCGACATCTTCCCATCCGACATCGGGAGTTTCAATGAGTACTTCCCGAAGAGCTGAGGGCTCAACTTCATTGCGAGCTTGCATAAAGTGTTTCCGGGTTACCTCTAAACTCATTAATTTATCATAAGGAATCTCTCCCAGTTCAAAGTCAATATCGGGGATAATCGTTCTTAATGCCTTCATTGCCGCTTCCCGACACAGGGCAGCTAAATCTGCCCCTACAAATCCGTGAGTAATCTCGGCTATTTTTTCAAGATTTATATCTTGAGCTAAGGGCATACCCCGGCTATGAATTTCTAAAATTTCCAACCTTCCCTTTTTATTGGGAATACCAATAGCAATTTCTCTATCAAATCTTCCCGGCCTGCGCAAAGCCGGATCTAACGAATCGGGAAGATTGGTAGCGCCAATAATAATAATTTTCCCTCTTCCTTCGAGTCCGTCCAATAGTGCTGCCAATTGGTTGACAACCCCTTTATATTGTTCGGAAGCTGCTCCTCCAACATCAAGATTTTCTCTCTTGGGCGCCATAGCATCTACCTCGTCAACAAAAAGAATGGCCGGAGGATTAGCCTGGGCTTGTTGGAATATTGCCCTTAGATGTTCAGCACTTTGTCCTACATATTTATGGAAAATCTCCGGTCCGGAAACAGAAAAAAAGTTGCACCCCGATTCGCTAGCTATGGCTCGAGCCAGCAGGGTTTTTCCGGTGCCCGGAGGGCCGTAAAGAAGAACACCCTTGGGTGGTTCAATTCCCAATCTTTCAAAAACTTGGGGAAACTTCAAAGGAAGTTCAATCATTTCCCGGACTTTTTGTATTTCTTGGTCTAACCCTCCGATGTCTTCGTAGGTGACCTTACCCGGTTCTCTGGTTTCTTTTCCCTTTAAATTTATCTTGGTAATATTGACGTCTACAATCAAAGCTCCTTCTGGCGAGGCATCAAGCACTATAAAATCCTGATAGGGAGCAGCGGGAAAGGTTACCCTTACTTTATCTCCTTTCACCAAGGATATTCCCTCTATTAGTCGGACTACATCCCTTGGAGTAAGCTGAGTTGGGGTTAAGGAATCTAAAGTAAGTTTTTCAGCTACTTTATGGACAATTTTTTTAATTTTTACTTTTTCATCAATACCGCTTTGAGCATTTTCTCGGGTATATCCATCAATTTGGATAACTTTCTTGCCTCGACTTTCTGGATAAGCTATCATCACTTGAGCCACAGTCGCCCTTTCGCCTCTAACTTCAACAATATCGCCTACTCTTACCTCAATAATTTCCATATCTTTTGGATCAAGCCTGGCAAATCCTCTTCCAACATCCTTAGTTTCCGCTTCTGCCACTTTGAGTTCAATGTATTCTGCCATTTCTTTTTACCTCCTACCTGGTTTAAAACTCAAAAGATTATTTGTTAATGTTCTTTTTTCTTTTTAGAGATACCACAAGCAGTAATATCTGTCAATACCATGTACGAGATGAGTACATTTGTGACAGTTGCTTGTATTTTATCGCCCATTCAATGGGTGTCACAGATGTATCTCATCTTACGCAGGTGGATACCTGAAAACAAAATTTTATTTTGAATAAGCTCGTAAATTTATTTCGGTATATTTTTTAAGGTTTTCCAAATCTTTCCTGGTCAATTTTTCCATTACATTTTCCCAATGAATAGAAACCCAATCCCCTACTTTTAATTCTGGCGCCAGCAATTTGTTCCAAACAACCTCTTTTTCAGTCGGCTTTCCCAAATAAAACTTTCCGTTTTTCTTTTCCAGCGGTTCGTAACCCGAAACCAAAACTTTCACTTTTTGCGATTTGCCATTTGCGATTTGCCGCACTTTGCCCCATTTTACCAAACAAACATCCAATAAATTCTCGTTTAGCTTTCCGCCTATTCTTCCGATATTTAATACATGAAAACTATGATGAGGCACGGAACCTCTGGGAAATTTTTTAAGAGAAAAAGTTTTTTTTGCAAATTCTTTAAAATCTTTTTCTCTTACTTTTTCCAGATATTCGTTTCCGAGCCAATAGGCCATGACTGCTTTATTGTTCAGGGGATTTTTAATGTTATTTGATTTGGAAATGAGCTGAAAATAGGGATAGGCCGCCCTGAAATCCCTGATTATTTTTTCAATTTTCTTTTTGGGAATTTTCTTTCCCAAAATAAAATCAGAAATTATTTTTTTCTCTGACTTTTTCCGGGGACCGCAAAGCCCCAAAAGATTGGGCGTATATCCGTAAATAAGAGCTAACTTATATCCTGACATATTTTTGAACTTTTCTTGAGACATATTCACCTCCCAAAACTAAAATTAATCCCAGTAATGTAAGGGAAACGCCAAAAATTTCAGCGGAAACAACCGTTGAATTTAAAAACGCGAAAGAAAACAAGGTGGTAATTGGCGAGCCCAAAAGCAAAATGCAGGTAGCTTTGGAAACTGGAACAGATTTTAATCCGCTATACCAGGTAATCACATAGCCAAAAAGCAATAGGGAAGTAATTAGAACCCAAACCATCTGATTTGGCGTCAAAGCGCCAAGCAAAGAGATTTGGCTTGTCATTAAAAGGAATAATAAAATAAAAAGCGAGCCAAAAAACATTCTACCCCAGGCGACCACTCTTCCGGAAAGCTTTCTCAAAGTGTATTTTGACAAAACATTTTCTCCGGCCCAAAGAAGAGCAGCCAAAACAATGTATAAATCCCCCTTACCGAAAGAATGGGGAACGGTTTTTAAAATTAAGGCCGAACTGGACAGCAAAAACAAAGCCCCGATTAAAAATTCCCTGCTAATTTTTTCTTTCAAAAAAACAGCGGCCAGCACAGCCACATACAAAAACATTGTTTTGTGCAAAAAAGAACCCTGGGCGGCTGTGGTCAGGGAAAGTCCCTTAAAAAAGAGTAAAAATGGAACAGAACCGCCAATTAAACCAATTGTAATTAACAAAAACCAGTCTTTTTTTGCAAGTCTCTTAAGAATTTTAAAGTCTTTCAATAAAATCAAAAGGCAGCTCAAAAATACAGCAACAATAATATTTTTGAGTCCGGTAAAAATATAAGGGTTTGCCAGAGAAACTCCGAATTTATTTATAAATATTGAAAAACCCGAAATAAGGGCCGTTAAAAAAACTAAAATGTACCCTTTGTTTTTCATGCCAATTTTGCCCAAGAGAGCGAGCCTCAAGCTCGGCCGAGAGGCGAAGCTCGATTGGCTGCAAAATTGAGCACCCCGTTAGATAGCCCCGTTAGATAGAAACTATCCCTATTCGTCTTTTTCTTTCAATTCACAATCAAAATCTATTATTTCAAGCAGTTGATAATTTTTATCTAATGGGGCATCTAATGGGGTACCCCAGAGGGATAGCTTTGCATCCCACGGGGTAGCCCGTGAGA
>PCWD01000020.1:14218-19064 GCA_002787255.1 Parcubacteria group bacterium CG11_big_fil_rev_8_21_14_0_20_39_14
CCCACGGGGTAGCCCGTGAGATACGAAGTTATCTCACTGGGCTAAAGGACTTTGTAACGCAAAGACTTCGCTTTTCAGCTCGTCTTTGCTAACAAATTCCTTTACTTTTTTCAACGATTTTCAAAATGCGTTTAGCGTCCGTTTTGGCAACTTTGTTTAAAGCTAGATTCTCATGAACTATGAGATAGTCGCCGATTTTTATATTTTTGACCAAATTCAAATTTACCCGGCGCTTGTGAACATCTTTTGGGTTAAGGGGATTTTGCGACTGGACCCAAGCCCAATCGCCTTTAATTTTTGTTACTTTGCTTGGTACGGCTAAACACATATTCTACTTAAATCAAATTCGTGTAAATTCGCGAGGCGGCTTAACTTTTGCCGGAAAAAGCAATTGCTTGACAGCCGCCATATTCGTGTAAATTCGTGTAAAATCTTCTTGAATTATTTACAACTTAGGGCTATCTAATGGACGGAACAGGTAATGCAGGGGTCGTAAGCCCTGACTATCATTTTTATCATTCGTTCGGCTTGTTTTTGCGAACGATGTTTTTTTTGTGAAAGAAAAGTTTCGGCGCTCTTTTCGATTGAGGTTAAATTCTGGACAGTCGGGGTGATGATATTTGCATAAACAATAAGGCTATTTTTTCCCGGCTTTAGTCCTTTTTTGTTTTCCAAATGAATTTCATGGTAAAGTCCGCCGCGAGGCGCCTCAACAGTTCCAATTCCTTTTAGCGGAGGATTTGCTTTCGGCTTTATTATTGTCGGATCGAGCCTTCCTTTCAATAATTGATTGACAATGTTTTGGGCTTTTTTGTGGAAATAAAGGATTTCTATTGCCTGGGCAAAGTTATTGTGGAAAGGATTTTCAAAATCAATCTGCTCTATGAATTTGGGTTTTACGAATTTCCTGTAATCTTTCTCGAATGCCGCTAATCTGGCAAGAGAGCCCGTCAGAACCTCCCGCTTTTTGTATCTGGCGAATTTGGCGGTGGAATAATCCTTAACCTCTTCCTCAAAATCGCGCTTGTAAAACCTAACTGGAGATTTTTTAAATTTTCCTTCCCTGACTTTGTTTGAGGCAACGGTAATAATACAATCTTCATTGGACTCTTCACCAGTTGGAAGTTTTGTTCCCCTCGGCGCTTGAGCAATGAGGTCCAAATCAACCTTCAGTTCGGGATATTCAAGGCCAGAGAAAAATTCAACGGTTTTTTGGGCAGCCTCTTCTGTTTTTTCCAGTTTTTGAAGCAACTTTTTCAAAGATTCCTTTATAGGAATTTTGTGAAAGCCGCCGACGGTTGTCGTCATCGGATGGACGTTGCGTCCGCCGACCAAAAACACTATCGCATCGGAAATCTCCTTGAGAGCTATGGCTCTTTTGAAAGAAACGGGATCTTTTTTTGCAAGTTCCGTCCCCCTGTCAATGCCGACATAATCGGGCAGAGCCAAAAAGAAAAGGTGCAAGAAATGGCTCTGAATATGCTGACCGCAGGTCATTAAATCTCTCAAAAGCAAGGTTGTTTTATTTGGAACAATATTCAGGGACGCTTCCCCGGCTTTTACAGAAGCAATATGATGGGCTACCGGGCAGACGCCGCAGATTCTCGGAGTAATCCAATGAGCCTCCTCACAAGTTCTTCCGACAAGCATTCCTTCAAAAAGCCGTTCTCCCTCAAGAATTTTAAGTTTCACTTTATTTTTCTTCCAATCAACTAAAAGCTCTCCGTGCCCTTCAATTTTTGCGATAAATTTGTTGGTTACCACAGATTCAACACAGATTTATTACAAATTTTACACAGATAACACAGGTTATAATTTGTGTTTTTTGTGTCTAATTCGTTCTTAATCTGTGTTTAATTTGTTTTTGATATTCCGGGGTTTGCCTCAAAAACATGGAAAAGAGCCGTTCAATTTCTTCTGGACCGGCAAATTTGCCAAGAAGTTCCAAAAGTCCTTTTATATTCGGCTCCTCCAAAAAACCAAAACAGCCGTAGCATGCCGAACCTCCGCTGATACAAACAGCGCCGCACCCTCCCTGGGTAATCGGCCCAAGGCAGGGCTTTTTATTTATCAAACGGCAGTCATTTCCGGCAAGTTTGCACTCAAAACAAACCGAATATCCTCTTTTTTCCGGCTTTCTTCCGGCCAGCAATTCTTCAATTATTCTTAAAACCTCATCGGGACTAACCGGACAACCGGGAATAAAAAAATCAACATTCACGAAAGCCTGCAAAGGAAGAGCATCAATTCCCCGGGGCTTGTATTTTTTCCCGTAAATGATTCTGTACCATTTTTTTCTTTCCTCTTTTTTTACAATGCCCGGAATTCCGGCCAATGAAGCGCAGGCGCCCAAAGCAATAATGTATTTTGAATTTTCTCTTAAATATTTAAGGGTGTCAATTTCTTCTTTGCTCACCGGAGTTCCTTCAACAATTGTGGCAAAAAACGGCCCTTTTTCTTTTCTTTCCTGACCCAATCTCCAATCAATAATATCAAGACGTTTTTCTATAGCCAAAAACTTTTCTCTTAGAGAAATAAGTTCCACTTCGCATCCTTCACAGTCGGTAAATTCGTATATTGCTACCTTCGGCTTTGGCATAACTTGCAAATCGCTTATCGCAAATCGCTTATAGCAACAATTTACGATTTGCTATTTGCTATTTGCGATTTTGCTAAATTAGTCCCAATTTTTATCAATTTCATCGTAATTAAATACCGGGCCGTCCAAACAAACATATTTTTCTCCGGTTGTGCAATGCTGGCATTTTCCAACGCCGCATTGCATTCTTCTTTCTTCACTAACAAATATTCTTCTATCGGCAATACCGAGCGGCCTCAGAACTTTCTCTGTCGCATCTGTCATTGGACCTGGCCCGCACATCGCAGCCACCGCATTTCCCGGACTGACTTTTATTGCCGGCTGGATTAAATTGCAAACAAAACCCGTACATCCTTTCCAACCCGGATATGGTTTATCAATGGTTAAAATTATCCTGATGTATTTCTCCCATTCCTTCATTTTTCCTTTAATCAAAATATCTTTTGGGGTGCGGACGCCATAAAGCAAGTAAACGTTTCCGAATTTTTTTCTGTTTTTTATAATATATTCTGTCAAACTGGCAATGGGCGGAATACCGCATCCTCCGCTTATCATAATTACATCCTTGCCCTCCAAGAAAGACAGGGGAAAACCGTTGCCATAAGGTCCGCGCAAAGTAATCTCTGCTCCCTTTTTGAGATTGTGCAAGGCGCTCGTTACCCTGCCGCCGGTATTTCTGACAACAATATCAATAAAAGAATTTTCATAAGGCGAGGAAGCGATGCCAAATGGCGCCTCACCGTATCCCCAAAGTCCCGCAAGGACAAACTGACCGGGAATAAAAGCTAATTTATTTTTGTTTACGGGAAAAACGCCCCGGGGTTTTTTAAACCTGAAAAGTTTGACATCATAAGAAAGCTTTTTTATTTTTGCAATTTTAACTTTTTGGGGTAAGTAAATATTTTTCACCCCCACACCAAACGAGCCCCCACACCAAAGTTTAAAAACTTTAACCTTTGGCGTAAAAACATAGTTTGGACTTAATTTGTATAAAACTCTTCCCACATCAGAATTTAACTTCTGGTGTGGAGGCGAGCTTATATTTCAGGATAAAAGTTAATTCTGCCCTGAAACTTTCACTCATTTGTTTGTCTCCCCCACATCAAATAGAATATAAATTTATTGCGTAAGGCGCAAGGCTCGTTATGGTGTGGGGGTTCATCTACTTTTTTAACTCCTTGGAGTAAGCAAATGTTTTTCGTAATCTTTAATTATCTTTACAATCCAGGTTTCAATATTGATTCCCGCCGGGCAATATTTTTGGCAGCGGCCGCAAGCCACGCACAATGACTTGCCGTATTCTTTATATCCTCTCACAAACTTGTGATGGAACCAGTTATAATATCTTTCCTTTAGGGTTTTGTGGAAATTATGACCGCCTGATATTTTTGAAAATTCCGGCAAAGTGCAGGCATCCCACTGGCGGTATCTGACACATTCTTTGCCGTCAATTTTCGCTCTATCTTCAGTAGAAAAACAATAGCAAAGCGGGCAGACATAAGAGCAAATCCCGCAACCCAAACAAATTTCCGCGAGTTCGTCCCAAATTTTGGAATCATTTTTCCAAGACCAGGAAATGGCATCGGCCAGAAATTCGGAATCCAAAAGCAATTCTTTCAACTTTTTCATCGGCCGGGACTCGTCGGGATAATTTTTAATCTTGGGGTTTTTGACACTTCGACTTCGCTCAATGCAAGTTTTTTTGAAAAATTTATTATATTGTCTTGCTATTTTTTTTCCTTGAGGCGTCCAAACCAAAACCTGATACTCCCTGGAATTAATCTTCTCAAAAATCAAATCTCCGCCCGGAGGAGCGCTCTTTATCGATACATCCGTCAGGCCAATGCGCAAAGTTCGATTTTTCCTTTGGAAATAAAAATTATCTGTTTTGGGCTTTCTCATAACTTCGTCCAGCTGGGTCATTGCCTCAAGGTCATCCAAGTTTAATCCGAAAAGAAGCGCTTTCTTCTTGGGTTTTGGAACAGAAACGCGCTTGGTTTTTTTATTGTAGCTGAATATTTCCTCTTTTGGCGGAAAAAAATATTGTTTGGGAGGCAAAGTATCTTTCCGAATATCAAAAACCTCAAACTTTCTTTTGAGGTCTTCCAAAAAATTATTTATTTGTGTTTTTTCTATAATTAAAGCCATCCTTGAAGTTATATTGGGTTTATCAGAAAAGCGAAGTTAAAATAAGGGAACGGGAATGAAAATTTGACTGCCAAAATATTGAATTTATTCGCGTTTATT
>PCWD01000027.1:0-11571 GCA_002787255.1 Parcubacteria group bacterium CG11_big_fil_rev_8_21_14_0_20_39_14
CCCCACCAGGACTCGAACCTGGAGTCATCTCCTTAAGAGGGAGCTGCTTTGCCAATTAAGCTATGGGGGCTAGCAAGGCGAATAAGGCAGGTCTTCCAACCGAGCTAACGAGGCGATTTTTTATAATAAGGCCAATTGAGCTATGGATGCATTCCCCTCTTGTCTTCTATGGATTATGAGACCGTTAAATAATTCAGCGTTGTTCAGCGTAGCTATCAGCGTTTCTTCAGCGTTATTAAGGTTTTTACGCTGAACTTACGCTGAACAAAACGTTGAAATTACGCAGAAAAATAATTGTTCAACAGTCTCATTATACTAATTCTTTTTGACGGGTTTTGCAACCAAAAATTTTTTATTCCATTGTTAAAATGTCAGTCGGAATTCCGGAAATCCTGTATTCGTTTGACCAATCAATGGTATAAATACTGTGTTCGGCTGTTCTGTCGCTCCAGACAAAAGAAACGCCGGGAATTGAACCTGCCGCATCAGAAATACTATTTTGAGCGTTGTTTCCCACAATATTGTCATAAGTATTGGCGCTCAAAGAAGAAGCAAAACTGGCAATATTTGTTTTGATGTATGTACCAATTCCCGTAGAAGAATCTAAAATATCCCCTTTTAATTCATAAATCTCGGCAGAATTTTTGCTAATTACCTCTTCGCTATCTGGCGCAAATACAAGATAATAACCGCCGGTATCTCCAGTGGTTACCCGGCTCCTGTAGTAGAAAGCGCCGGGAATCTGATTACCGGTATCGGAATTATAAACCTTGAGATTGGAAATAACCCGGGTATCAACAACCGAGGAAGAGACCGCGTCAGCATTCCCGTCCACTATCCCGTAAACTCCATCAAAATTGACCCGGTGGGTTAAATCATCAGTGCCGATTGTCAGATTGTTATTGCCCAATTTACCGGTAACACTGAAGGTGGTTAATTTCCAGCCAATATCACCTCTCCAATTGGCAGAAACTGTCCATTTATAAAAAGTCTGGATGCCGGAGCTTAAAACAGCGCTTGGCAAAGTTGAAGAACTTAGAGTTGGCTCGGCTTTTCTGATAAAGATGCTGTTTACGGAACCGTTATTAACCTTGATGGCGTCCTTGTTGCCATAGAATTTCTTTCCGGAAGAAACCCCCTCTACAATAAACCCATCTGTTAAATTATCAGTAGAATTTTCCCATTGCTTGGTGGCCTTGGTCAAGCCAATCTTTGATTTGTCCCCGGTATCAGCTCCCTGACTAATAGTATTAATTTTGGCTTTAATGGTTAAAATTGACGAACCATCTTTTGGAACATAAATTCCGAGCTGCCCCTCGCTAAATGTTAAAGTTCCTTTGGAAAAATAAGCATGTTTTTCCTCAATTGTTCCTCTCTCATCACTCGGATAGCTCAAGGTTATTAAACCAAGATTGTCATCATAATCGCCAAACACAATGTTGAAATTATTAGTAAGTTTCAGGGCCCTGATGAGCATTGCTTCATTTGCGGCTGAAAATTTATACTTGGTAAAAACAACTTCTGAAGCATCATCAAACACCACTGCCTCGGCTGGGGTATTGACATCCACATTTATCGTCAGGGTTCCCGGAGTCGGAGTTGGTGTCGGAGCAGGCGTGGAAGTTGGAGTTGGGGTGGGACTAACTGCCGGAGTCGAAGTTGGAGTGGGGGTAGGGGTTGGAGTTGGAGTCGGAGTCGGAGTCGGAGTCGGACTAACTGCCGGAGTCGGAGTTGGAGTAGGTGTCGGAAACAATGTTTCTATTGCTTCTCCTTCGGGATAAGCATTAAATTCGGTCTTATTTACCGAGTCAATCTTTGTCCAATCAAGCCCGAGTTTATTAAAGATTTCAGCGGTTTTAATCCATCTTTTTTTGCCGTTTTCCAATTTATAAATTTTATAATCGCCCATAAGTTTAATGAGCTCATTTTGGGGATAAAAATTAAGCAAATCTTCGCTAACCGTAACAATGTCTTCCCATTTGTTGTTATAGGAAAGAAAAATCTCGGGACTTGGAAAATGTCTTTTCATTCCGGATTCTGTCAGGTAATAAACTTTCGGACTATTAGAACTTTTTGCCAATTTTATCCTGGGGATGCCTTCCACAGAAGCGCTGGACTCAACTATGTCCGACCATTTGTATCCTAAGGAATTAAACATTTCAATAGTTTTAATGTGAAGTTTTTTGTTATTTCTGACTAAATACACCTTTGGGCTGTTTTGTAATTTAACAAGAATATCCCCGGTTTCAAGAGATGCCAAAACTCCCGGGGCGCTTATTCCAGCAAAACTCAAAAAAATAATTAAAAATAAGGTGAGTTTTTTCATTTGCTTAACCATATCGGGTTCTTGTGGTTACATTTTTTCCGGAGCGGAAATCCCCATCAGGTCTAAAGTATTTTTTAACACACTTTTGGTTGCTAAAATCAAAGACAAACGGGCTTTTTCCATATCCTTATCTTTTGTTAAAACACGGCAGTCCCTGTAAAATTGATGAAAAGAAGTTGCCAAATCCGTTGCGTATTGAGGAAGTCTCTGAACCTGATAATCCTTTGCCGTATCTTCAACAATCTCCGGAAATTTAATCAATTGTCTAATTAAATTAAGTTCGGAAGAATGTGTTAATAATTTAAAATATTTTTGATTTTTGATTTGCCTGCCCCGTAGCGAACTTTGTTCTGCTACTTGGGGTATTTTTGATTTTTGATTTTTGATTTTTGATTTTTTGATGATACTATGTATTCTTGCATAAGCGTATTGAATATAATAAACCGGGTTTTTCTCCGACTGCTCTTTTGCCAGGTCCAAATCAAATTCCATCTGGGAATTTAAAGATTTTGATAAATAGAAAAATCTTGCCACATCCAGGCCCACTTCTTTAATCAAGTCTTCCAAAGTAATAATTGTACCTAATCGTTTCGATAATTTTGATTTTTGACCAGAGCGCAAAAGATTTTCTTTTGTGCTCGGCCGAGCACTCAAATCTATTTGAGTGCTCTGGTTTTTGATTTTTGATTTCAACCTTACCAATTGAGAAATTAGGATGTTTAATTCGCCTTTGTAATTTAACATTTTCATCGCTGCCATCATCTTTTTGACATGCCCCTGGTGGTCAGCCCCCCAAATATCAATAATCTTATCAAACTTTCTGCCAATTTTATCTTCGTGATAAGCTATGTCGCTTAAAAAATACGACGGTTCGCCACTTGAACGAATTATCACCCAGTCTTTTTCATCGCCAAATTCCGAAGTTTTAAACCAAACCGCCCCCTCTTTTTCATAAGTTAATTTCTTTTCCCTTAACCAGGCTAAAGTTTTTTCAATTTTTCCGGAATCAAAAATTTCTTTTTGTTCAGAAAACCATTTATTAAATTTAATTTTCAATTTTTTCTCAATAAATTTCTGATTGTCTTTTTGGATAATTTGAGCTAATCTATATCCTGCTTCGCCCTCTGTGAGCTTTGCTTGCCCGCCGAAGCCCGAAAGGCGAAGGCGGGAAATTTGAGTTTTGAGTTTTTCTGTTAAATAGGTTTCTCCTTTGCCAAGAGCTGTTTTCCCGAGTTCCTGAATCTGATTGCTTTTCTTGCTGTCATTAATATAATATTCCCGCGCCACTTTATATCCCGCTTTTTCTAAAACATTCGCCAGCGCGTCTCCAAAAAAAGCCCCCCGGCCATTGCCGATATGCAAGGAACCTGTCGGATTTGCCGAAATAAACTCCACATTGACTTTTTTCCTGCCCCGTACCGTACTTGCCTGCCCCGTAGGCCGAGCACTCAAAGCGTTGAGCGCTCGGTCCTTCGGGGTTCTGGTGCGGGGGGCTTTGCCGATTTTTAATCTTCCGAAATCCTCTTTAAAAACTTCGGCCGTCTGTTTTTGCAAAAAGGCCTTTGATAAAAAGAAGTTGACAAAACCCGGCTGAACTGCCAAAATTCTTTCAAAAAATTCAGAATCCTTTATCTCTATTTTAGAAACTATGGCGTCGGCGATCTCCAGTGGCGGTTTTTTGACGATTTTAACAATCTGCATGGCAATATTCGTGGAATAATCGCCGTTTTTCTCCTCTGCCGGATGTTCTATCACAATTTCCGGAATCACAAAATCAGGCAGAACATTCTGCTTTTGAAGTTTTACCAAACTCTCTTTTATTAAATCTTTTAATGTTTGCCTGACCATTATTCCATTGTATCGGAATTTTGCTTTCAAAACAACAAAAAAGCGGGCGAGGTTATCGTCCGCTTATTTTGTTAAGATTCACCCTTGGGTTTAATAATAAATCCTCCGGTTGAAATCATTACTCCAATTTTCTGAAGGATAGCTCCTAACGATTTGTCTTTTCTTTGCATTATTTCCCAGTTTTCCCTGATTCTCATCTCTCTAAGTTCCTCATAATCTTCTGGGTTTGTACAAAAACCCCCGCTAGCTAACACAACCCAAATTTTACGCAAGATTTTCAACGTCATTCACCTCCTTTCCTGTTGTAAATTTGCTATCCCTATTCTATAAAATCTCAAAAGAAAAATCAAGTAAAAAATCGCCGAAAACTTGGTGATTTTGTTTTTGAATTTTTACGAAATTATACCAAGTTCTTTGCCAACTTTAATAAACTTCTCAATGGCAAAATCCAAATCTTTCTGGCTGTGAGCTGCGGAAATCTGGACCCTAATACGAGCTTTGTCCTTGGGAACTACCGGATAGCTGAAAGCGATAACATAAATCCCTTCTTCCAAAAGCTTGCTTGCCATCTCAGCCGCTTTTCTGGCGTCATAAAGCATAACCGGAACGATGGGATGGACTCCGGGTCTTATGCCAAATCCAGCTTCGGACAAATTCTTACGAAAATAAAAAGTGTTTCTTTCCAGTTTATCGCGTAATTCGGTAGTTTTGCCAACCATCTCCAAAACTTTAAGAGTAGTAGCGACAACTACCGGCGGTAAGGTATTGGAAAAAAGATAGGGACGAGACCTTTGTCGCAAAATTTCCACTATTTCCCTTTTCCCGCTGACAAATCCGCCAGCCGCTCCGCCAAGAGCTTTGCCCATGGTACTTGTGATAATATCAACTTTGTCCATCACGCCGCAATGTTCCGGGGTGCCTTTGCCCGTTGCGCCAATAAAACCAGTGGCATGGCTATCATCAACCATAACCAGGGCATTGTATTTTTCGGACAAGGCGCAGATTTCTTTGAGTGGCGCAATGTCGCCGTCCATACTGAAGACGCCGTCGGTCACGATAATCCTGAAACGCTTGTCCTGGGTTTCCTGAAGGCATTTTTCCAAATCGGCCATGTCCATGTGGTTATAGACCCTGTTTTGCGGCAACTCGGTTCTACCGTCAATTTCTCTTTTGTGGATTATCCGCCATAATCGAACACCATCAATAATGGTGGCGTGGTTTAGCTGGTCGGAAATTACCACATCCTCAAAGCCAAACAGAACTTCAAATATTCCCTCATTGGCAGCAGCGCAGGAAGAATAAAGAATGGTATCTTCGGTTGCTAAAAACTCCGAAATCTTTTTTTCAAGCTCAAGATGAATATCTTGGGTGCCGCAAATGAAACGAACCGAAGCTGCTCCATAACCGCGCGCCTCAAGGGATTTTTTTGCCGCCCTAACAAGTTCCCGATTGTCAGCTAATCCCAAGTAGTTATTGGCGCAAAAATTGAGAACGGTTTTGCCCCCAACCAATATCTTCACCCTTTGAGGCGAAGAAATGACTCTTTCGTTTTTGAATAATCCGGCTTCTCTGATTGAGCTTAATTCTTTTTCCAAATGTTCTTTGACTTCTCTTGCGTACATCTTCGCCTCCTTCAGGGAATCAAAATCACTTTCCCTGAAACTTTTGGCCTTTCGGTCATTGCCCTGAATCCTTTTTCAAATTCCTCCAGGGGAAATTTATGGGTTATAACCGGAGTAATATCCAGAAGACCGGATTCCAGCAACCTTTTTGTTTCTCTCCAGGTCCGCCAGATTAAACGGCCGGTGATGGGAATAATCTTTTTGGCGCTTCTGACATATTGACCGGAATTTTCAATTATAAACGGGTCCGTATCAATGCCAAAAAGAGAGAGCCTGCCGCCATCCCGAACCGATTTAATGGCAAGGTCTCTTGCGTTTTTGCTGCCGGCCATTTCCAGGGCAACATCAAATCCTTTTCCGATATTTAACAGCTGAGAAAGAAGTTCGGTGGCATTATTTTCCTTTTCATTAAGGGTTATGTCAGCGCCAATTTTTCCGGCTATTTCCAAACGTTTTTGGTGCCTTCCAACCAGAGTAACAAATCTTGCGCCTTCAGCCTTTGCAACACCGGCTGCCAAAAGCCCGGCTGGGCCGTCGCCGAAGATTAACACTTTTTTCCCTTTCAGATTTTTATCATAATCTCCGAGAGCGCAATAAACCGCATTTCCCAGAGGTTCCTGAAGTGTGGCTATTTCCGGCGCAAGTCGGGGATTATTTTTCCAAAGAATTCTTTCCGGAACAGCCGCGTACTCGGCAAAACAGCCATCGCAAGATAAACCGAAGATTTTCCCTTTTTCAGTTTCGCAAATATGCCTTTGGCCATTTCTGCACTGCGCGCATTTGCCGCAAAAGAAATGAGTTTCGGCAGAAACATAGTCGCCGACTCTGAATTTCTTTACTTTTTTTCCTGTTTTGACAATTTCTCCGGCAAACTCATGGCCAAGGATTTGCGGAACGTTTTTAATATAAACTTGGGCTGCCGAATCCCAATTATAAATATGGACATCCGTACCGCAGATTGAAGCGACTTTAATCTTTATCAGGGCTTCATCGGGCTTGATTTCGGGAAGAGGCATCTCAAGCAACTCAGCGCCGGGCGCTTTCTGGGTTTTGACTACCGCTTTCATCGATTTTCACCTCTATAATTATTTCAATGTGCTCCCGACAGTATAGTGGATTTTCCCCAATTTTGTCAATTAGACGCTTTTGGTTAAGCTAAAATCTGACCGAAAGGGTATTGGTTCTGTAATCACTGACATAGTATCTGACGCATATTATCTGTCAAAAACTTCTATAACATTGCCGTCTTTTAACTTTTTTATTGAGAGGTTATAAAATTTTCCTTTCCGACTTCTAAAATCATTGAAAAATCCCCAGCCATTCCATGACCAAATTGTTAGGTATTCAGCTATATTGTTTTGGGGTCTATCATAATTTCCCTCAAGAACAATCAACTCATCTTTGCCGTTACTATCAATGTCACCGGCTCCCATTTCTATAATCGGAGCATCAATAGTTGAGGAACACCAAACCGGCCTGAGCTCCCCTTTTTCCCAACCATAAATAAAAAAGTGGTTTCCCCACTCTTTAGTATTTTCTTTTAGCCAGAAGGGCAGAGTCTTACCATAGCTTCCTTGCTTCCAAAGAGAAAAATTAATTTCGGTTCTGCCGTCCCGATTTAAATCAGCTAAAAACAAATTTTCCACCTGCCAATCTTTTTCACTCTGCCAAATTATATTTTGATTTTTTTTAACAAAAATGGTTCCGTTCTTTAAAATTATTTCTTCAAACTTTCCATCCCCATCAAAATCTAACTGCCCGGAAACTAATCTTTCTTTTTTAATAAGCAAGGGATGTCTGCTTTTTTCAATTTTCTGCTGATAATTTTGGCCGTCCCAGTAAAAAATAACTTCTGTCCTAAAAGAAAAATCGTGTATAACGGCTATTAAGATAACTCCGAAAATAACAGAAAGGCTGCTCCAAAAAAACTTTTTATTCATTTTAAAAACTTATTGGGTAATAAATGAACTTGTCCAATCAGCCAAAGCCGGTGCCTTGTCTCCTTTCAATATTTCTCTCCATTTCTCATCAGTCAAACGATCTCCTGTTGGCCACTCAAATTCATAATGAGTGTAAACACCGCCAACCGCAATTCTTAATTTTCCTTCCACCGGCACCACAACATAAATCTTGGCAACATCACCGGTTCCTTCTTCCAAAACCAAACCATTGGGATTGGTAGCAACATCAGCTACCACAGCAGCAGGCTCCTCATGTAACTGATTTTTTGTCCCTATGCCCCTGTCTTTGAGGGCTGCAAGCCAGATATGTTCCAAAGAACCGCCGTAGGTTCGAATCAAATTAAATTCCTCATCAGTTGGCAAAACATTATTTAATTCTTTTTCAGAAATAATCTTTAAAGAAAGAGCCAAGACCTCCATCCTGTCCAAAAGATTTTTATCTTCTTTTTCAAGCAATTCTCTTTCTTCCAGCCCTTCTTTGGTTAATTTAATTAAAGAAGCTAATCTGCCATAAAGATGGGGATTTGGCTCCACATATCCTCTGTCATCAACTTCCTCTTTTTCAATGAGACCTGCTCCTAATTCGGCATAGGGCTGTTTGGTATACAAGATTGTATCGCGTTTTAACTCTGTCCAGCTTCCCAAAAAAGTATTTAATTCTTTATGAATCCAGGCCAGACTTTTCATAAAAGCGGGGTATCCTTCCGGCATTTCTCTGCCAAGGGGCAGCAGAGAATAAAGCCAGCCCCAATAGAGATTTTGGGTCCAGATGGTTTTTGGCAAACCGGCAATATGCTCCTTCATTTTTGTCATATTTTCCGTATAGCAAGCGTAACCAAATTCCCCTTGCTTTTTCAAAATATTAGAGGCCTCCTCCAAACCCATGGCCGCTGGAATATCCAAAGCTTTTGGCAGGCATCTTGAAGCGCCAAATGGCGGGCACATAGACCATTTTTTCAATCCGTCTTCACAAGTATGTTCTTTATCGCCAACTTCCCGATACATTAACCTTTGGAAAATTGAAGCATCAATGGTAAATCTTTGGCCCATGAATCGAAACCCCTTAATTTCTTTTTCTCTGTCCGGTTGGAATCGAGCATCCCAGATTGGCATTGAATTTATTTGAGGCGGCGACAATTTTTTGGTCTTTTCTAAAAATGAATTAAATTTCTTATTGTCGGCAGTTAAAACAGATAAACCAACATTCTCTGTACCATAAACTTCTTTTAAAATCTCATCATAATCATAAAAATTGATATCATCGCTTTTACCAACAAAAAAGACGGTTGGTTCGTATATCTTCTCCCAGGATTTATATCTCAAATCAGATTCTTTAAGGGATAGGGTCATTAAAACAGCCGAGCGAGTTTCATCTTCTTTTTTCAAGCGAAAAGTCAGCCGTCCCAAATACATCATTGCTTTAAAATATTTTTTTAAATCCTCGTCCTTTGTGTAGTGTCCCCTGGGAATATATTGAGAATAATCCTCTTTATATAATCCCAGTTTCTCCTCCTCTGTTAAATTAGGATCCAGGGGGTCTATACCCATGTTTATAATTGGAGACAGGGCAATGCTTTCGTGTTTTTCAATCAAGTCCAGTTCTTTTTCTGCTTCATCTTTAACATATTCGGGAATTTTAGCTTCCGGGTAAAGCAATTTATTGGCTACAACAAAAAAAGCAATATTTCTTTTGGCGGCATTTTCCCATTCCGCTCCTTTTAAAGTTTGGTATTGGGCCTTGGAAGCTTTAACCATTTCATAAGTTAAATTTGTCAGCTCCTCAACTAATTTTTCTTTTTCTATTACCCTTAGCAAATGGTCAAAAGCCAAATGATAATTGTGAAGCATGGAATCGGTGGTAATAAAATTGGGAACATTATGATAGCGATTTTCTTCATATATTCTTAAATCATACAAGCTGAAAAATTCCTTAGCGCTTTCAGGAACAACTACAAAAGCGTTTTTTACTAAAAGTTCTTTGGCTTTTGAAGAAAATTCAAAATCGTCTTTATTGATAATATCCGATAAATCCGACTTTACAGAATAAGAAGGAACTTTTGGCTCAACATCCACCGACACATCCTGCCATTCGGCAAATCTGGAAATAATGGAAGCCAGTGTCTTGATTTCTCCAATCTCTGTCGGGGTCGGGGTTGGACTGACGGTCGGGCTGGAGATTGGAGTGGGGGTTGGACTGACGATTGGACCGGGAGTTGGACTGGAAGTTGGACTGGGAGCCAAATGAGAAGGCATCCACCAAAAGTGGTAAGCCACAACTCCTCCGCCGCAAACAGCCAGAACAATGACTACAATTATAATTGGCGCGAAGCCTTTTTGGTTTTTCATATTATATTCTCCTACAAAATTATAAATCTATTACAAATGGGTATTCGTAAAAATTTGTAATTTGTGATAATTGTTTCTTATTTATAGAACTCATAGCGAGTTTTTCTTAACTTTTGAAGTTTTTCGGCAGTCAAATTTTCATTCCCCTTCCCTTATTTTAACTTCGCTTTTCTGATAAACCCAATATAACTTTATAGTATTCCTTTTTTGTATTTTTTCACCTCTTTTTCAAAAAATTTTTTAATCTCTTCTGGTTGAAAACTTTTTCCTAAAAAATCTATTTTGAAATCCTGGAGGTCATTGAGATAAATTAACTGTTCCAAAGATAATTTCTCCGAAAAAAGACCCTGAAACTTTCGCCGGGCATCAAGAATAATTTTTTTTAGCTTTTGACCCTTTTTAATTATAAAAAAGAGGTCAACATAATCTCTCCAAATTGGTCGCCGACCAAGGGTATAAGCCTTATCAGCGGCAATGTCTTTCCAATCAAAAATAGAAATTGAAGAAGTTTTAATTATTTTGTAAAGAGGCTTAAATGGATAGTAGAAAAATGTAATTTTGACTTTTTTAGGAGTGAAAAAGGTTAATTCGCTTTCTGACTCCTGAATTACTTTTATCTTTTTGCCAAAAATTTTTCTAACCTCCCATGATAAATTCAAAGGAATGAGTTTTGGGGTAAAAATATCAAAATCATAAGACCTCCGATGGCCCATCTGAAAAGCTAAAGCCGTACCGCCGGCCATAATCCCAATTTGCTTTAAAGCCCTTAATTCAGCAAAAACAGCTTTTTGATTGATGGTTAAAACATTATTAATATAAAGTGGAGACATATCTTTGGGAAAGCAGCGATTTTCCTTTAATATCCAAAATTATATTTTTAATAAAATTGAAACTCTGGGGGGTGTAAATTTTCATTGGATTTTCTTTAAAAACTTTTTTGATTTCTCTCTTGGAATAAACCTTAAAAAGCAAAGATATGTCTTTTAAATCTCCATACCTTAATACCTGGTGGATAATATAGTTTTTGTCTCTTTTCCAATCAAGTTTTTTTATATTGCAAGACCACAAAATTCCCTGCCAGCTTTTGGGAATCTGCTTCGGTTTCTCTTTCACTTGCCTCCTGCTCATACTCTTATTATACCAAATTTTTAGCCAAAATTAAACCACGCTTATTCAACATCCTAAAATCTAACCGAAGGGGTAATGGAAGCACAAAAATCATCAAACACTCTCTAAAAAACCATCCTTATCCTTGCAGGAAAAATCAAAATTGTTATAATAGAAAAGGTTAAGAACCCATAGCGGGTTTTTCTTTACTCTTGAAGTTTTTCGCGAATTTTTGCGAATAGGGCCGCCTAAAAAAAGAGCGCTCCAACCTTGAAGCTTGAGGCGGCCTGCGAATAAACGCGAATAAATTCAATATTTTGGCAGTCAAATTTTCATTCCCGTTCCCTTATTTTAACTTCGC
>PCWD01000027.1:11602-25683 GCA_002787255.1 Parcubacteria group bacterium CG11_big_fil_rev_8_21_14_0_20_39_14
CTTCTAAAACTATCAAGGCTCGGTCTTTTGTGGTCCTATGGAATCTAAAAAGAGAAGGTTTTCAAAAAAAAGCAGAGTAGGGGCTTTCGTCTTACGGTTTTTTTTAATTTGCCTGACTGTTTTTGTTTTGGCCGGTATCGGAATTTTCGGATATTTTTCAAAAGACCTCCCCACTCTCGCTAAAATTGAAAAGCAAAAGAATTCTCAATCTTCCAAAATTTATGACCGAACCGGGGAAATTCTGCTTTTTGAAATAAAGGGGGAGGAAGAACGAATTCTTGTTCCTCTTTCGGAAATTTCCCCTTGGCTGCAAAAAGCAACTATAGCTTGCGAAGACAGCAATTTTTATAAGCACTTTGGTCTAAATTTTAAAGCGATTTTAAGAGCCGTTTTGAATAATCTTATAGTTAAATTCGGTTTAGGAGAAAGAAAAACAATTCAGGGCGGTTCAACTATTACCCAACAAATTATCAAAAATGCTCTCTTGACTCCGGAAAGAACGTTAACCCGAAAAATCAAGGAAGCAATTTTAGCTGTTGAGCTTGAGTTTCGCTATTCAAAAAACCAGATACTGGAGCTTTACCTAAATCAAGTTTTTTATGGTTTAAATGCTTATGGGGTTGAAACCGCCAGTCGTCTTTATTTTGACAAACCGGCAAAAGAACTTGATTTAACCGAAGGCGCTATTCTGGCCGCTCTGCCCAAGGCGCCAACCCGTCTTTCTCCTCACGGCTCTCACTTAGATGAGCTATTTGCTCGTCAGGGATATATTTTAGATAGAATGGAAAGTTTGGAGTTTATTTCGGAAAAAGAAAAGGAGGCGGCAAAAAAGCGGGTTCCAGACTTTAGTTCAAAATTTTCCGGACTCAAGGCTGCTCCTCATTTTGTAATGTATGTCAAAGAAGAGCTTAAACAAAACTACGGAGAAGATTATCTAAAGAAAGGCGGCTTAAAAATTTATACAACCCTGGATTGGGAACTCCAGGAAGAAGCCGAGCTCATACTCAAAAAGGGGGTGGAAAAAAATGAAAAATATAATGCTTTTAACGGAGCTTTAGTGGCTTTAGACCCAAAAACTGGTCAGATTTTGGCAATGGTGGGTTCAAAAGATTATTTTGCGAAGTCTTATCCTGAGGGATGCCAATCCGGGAAAAACTGCTTATTTGACCCCAATGTTAATGTGGCTATTCGCAATCGTCAGCCCGGCTCGGCTTTTAAACCCTTTGTCTATGCTAAAAGTTTCCAAAAGGGGTATCTCCCCCAAACAATTATTTTTGATGTGAAAACTGAATTTAATCCGGCCTGTCCCGGGAACGCCGAGCAAAAAAAGAGTGAATATGGCATGGACTGCTACCATCCTCAAAATTATGATGAGAAATTCCGGGGACCGGTAATGTTTAAACAGGCTCTTGCTCAATCATTAAATGTCCCCTCGGTAAAAGTTCTCTATTTGACCGGAATTGAAGACTCGTTAAATTTAGCCAAAGAAATGGGAATTACTACCCTGAATCAACCAAAGGGATATTATGGACTATCTTTGGTTTTGGGAGGGGGGGAAGTAAAGCTACTGGATTTAGTTTCGGCTTTTGCCGTTTTTGCCGCCAATGGAATAAAAAATGAAAAAACGAGCATTTTAAAAATTGAAGATGCTAAAGGAGCCCTGATGGAAGAATGGAAAGCAAATCCTCAGGTGGTTTTACAGGAAAACATTGCTTTTTTGATAAATAATATCTTATCCGATAATGAGTTGAGAGCTCCGATATTTGGAGAAAACTCTCCTTTGTGTTTGGGAAAGAGACCGGCGGCTGTTAAAACAGGAACTTCCCAGGATTTTAGGGACGCCTGGACAATCGGCTACACCCCCTCAATAGCTTGCGGCGTTTGGGCGGGAAATAGCGACAACTCCCCTATAGAAAAAAAAGCCGGGGTTTATATAGCTGCCCCTATTTGGAATGAATTTATAAAAAAAGCCTACGAGACAAAGGCAAATCGCAAATCGCAAATCGCGAACAAAAATGAGAATAATTTTGTTTTGCCAGGAGAAATTGAAGATTTCCCCAAACCCGAACCCCAGGACACGGAAAAATTCTATCTTAATGGGGAGTTTGTTCAAAAAAGTACCTTAAAAATTGATACAATTTCCGGAAAATTAGCCGGGCCACTTACCCCCCCGGAATTAATTGAAGAAAGAGAGTTTTGCGAGATCCTCTCAATTTTGAATTATGTTGATAAAAACGACCCCCTATGCCAAACTCCGGAAAATCCTTTTTTAGATAGTCAATATAAAAATTGGGAAGAAGGAATTAAAAACTGGCTAAGCCTTGTTAAAAACGAATCGTCTGAAGGGGAGAGTTCGCCCGAGACGGAAATTTCTAACGGAGAAAATATTTTTATAAGGAATTTTGAGCTAAAGCTTCCTCCGAAAGAATACGATGATTTGCACACCGAAGAAAACTTGCCAAAAATTAAAATTATTTTCCCTCCGCCAAAAACCGTTCTTGAACAAAATTCTCCCGTTAACACAGAGGCTTTTATCACATCCCCTCTGGGGTTGGCTCAAATTGAGTATTTTTTAAATGACACTTTGCTGGATTTAAAGAAAATTTCAACTCACGATACTGAAAAAAAAGTTGAAAAATCTTTATTTTTACCATCCCAGATTTTACTCGGCAATACTCAAAAAACTCTTGAGGAAAAAGAGTATATTTTAAAGATAAGAGCGGTGGATATTGCAAAAAACCAGACCGAAAAAGAAATCCCCATCATAATAAAATAAAATCAAAAATTAAAAATTAAAGAGCAACATTGCGCATCAAATATCAAAAATTTAAAAATCCTAAAACTTATTAGGATTTTGCATTTCAATATTTTGTATTTTATATTTGATATTTGATATTTTTAGGTGGGTTTAATCGGCATTATTATATAGACATACTCGCCTTTTTTGTATGGTTTCAAAACTCCTGGTTTTTCATCGCCGTTTAATTCAAGAATTACCTGTTCGTCATCAATATTCATTAAGCCATCCATTAGATATTTACAATTAAATATAATTTCTATTTTTTCTCCTTCTATTTGAGCAGAAATTTCAGATTTATTTTCACCGGTATCTGAATTAGAAGATAAAAATTCCATTGATTTTTCCGCGGGATTTACTTTTATTTTTATATCATTGGTTCTGGTTGTAAAAAGGCCGGCTATTTTAATATGTTGTAAAAACTCTTGTCTCTCCAATAATACTTTTGTTAAAAAGTCCTTGGGAATAATTTCTTCGTAACCTGGATATTCTCCCTCAATTAACCGAGATATTAAATGAATTTTTGGTAAGGTATTTTTTGAAAAAAGAATTTGGTTTGAGCTTAAATATAAATCTATTTCTGATTTACTTTGTTCTGTCTCGCCAAAAATTCTAATTACTTCCATAACAGTTTTTGCCGGAATGATTACGGATTTTTCAAAACTCAGCGGCTTTTCAAAAAAAATAGTTTTTTCCGCTAATCTAAAACTATCGGTAGAGACAAGTTTTATAAAATCTTTTTTTAATTTAACAAAAACTCCGGAAATTTCAGGCTTAATATCAGAAGAGGCAACTGCTCCAATCACTTTTGAAAATCCTTGACATAATTTAAAAGAATTTAAAGAAATAAATTCTTTTTCTTTTATCTGGGGAATTATCGGAAAATCTTCAGAATTAAACCCAACAATAGAAGCTTTGTAATTTTCACATTTTAAATTTAATTTATTTTCCCGGGAATTTATTTCTATTTTTTTATTAGGAAGACTATTTATATAACTGCTTAAAATTTTAACCGGAACACAAAGAGTTCCTTCTTTTTCCACTTTCCCGGCAATCCAACAGGATATACCAATTTCTAAATCCGTTGAACATAGTTTTATTGAATCTTTTTGAGTAATTATTAAAACATTGTTTAAAACAGGTAAAGAAGGATTTTTACCAACAATTTTTTCAATTACATTTAAACCCTGTTTTAAATTTTCCTGGAAACAAATAAATTTCATTTTACCTAAAATATGTAAAGGTATTAATTAACAGTTTTAATAACGAGTATCATTTAATCATTGGTTATTATTATTTATTATAACATCTTATAAATAAAATAAATAGAGTAAAAAAATAAAAAATAGATACAAAATAAATTGTGATTTAACAAAGAATAAATTGTGAAAAACAACTTAATAAAATCTGCAAAAGTATTTTAAAATAGTTGTTCTTTATTTTTCTCTACAGGAAATACAGCTTAAATCCACACTAAATTAACAAATTATACACTCATTTATTTAAACGTAAATCAACTGTTTAACCATATTAATTTCTTCGTTTAAGGATTCATTTTCCTCCAACTCTTTTTTTATTTTTTCGCAAGAGTGAATAGAGGTAGTGTGGTCTCTTTTGCCAAACTTTTCTCCGATAGAAGGGTAAGAGAGATTGAGTTCGCTTCTTAATAAATACATAGCTACTTGTCTTGGATGGACAAATTCTTTTTTTCGAGTTTTATCCGTGAGATTGATTATTTTTACATCGTAAAAATTAGACACACTTTCAATAATTTTTTGGGGAGTTGTATTTTTCTTCATTGAGCAGGTAAAATCTTTAAGAATCTTTTTAAACTCTTTTTCTCCCAGGGAATTTCCATTTAAAGAATTTGTAGCAGCAACCTTGTTTAAAGCCCCTTCAAGTTCGCGGATATTTTTTTGAATATGAGAAGCAATCCAGTTTAGTATTTCCTCGCTGATTTTGATTTCTTTTTCCGAACATTTTGATTTCAAAATAGCCAATCTTGTTTCAAAATCAGGATGGCTTATATCGGCAATCATCCCCCCTTCAAATCGTGAACGCAACCTTTCTTCTATTAGCGGGATAGCGTTTGGCGGTCTGTCCGAAGAAAAGACTATTTGTTTGTTTTTATCATAGAGAGAGTTAAATGTATGGAACAATTCTTCCTGGGTTTTATTTTTTCCGGTAATAAATTGAACATCGTCTATAATTAAAAGATCAAGTTTGCGATATTTTTCCTTGAAGTTGTCCATAGATTTATTTCGAATAGCTTGAACAAGTTCTTGGGAGAATTTTTCTGCTTGAGTATATTTTATAGTTGTAAGTTTTTCATTCTGGTTTAATTTGTTGCCGATAGCTTGTAAAAGATGAGTTTTCCCCACCCCCACGCCTCCATAAACGAATAAGGGGTTATAAACTTGGCCGGGCTTTTGGATGATTGAGCAAGCGGCGGCATGAGCAAGTTCGTTAAAGGAGCCGACTATAAAATTATCAAAAGTATATTTTGGATTTAAATTAGTTTTTTTATCAATTTTAAGTTCTTGAAATTGAAGTTGGTTTTTGTTTTGGGTAATAAAATGAGCTTGTTTTTTAAAATCTTGGGGCGTTTGCTGTTGTTTGAGAAGATATCCAACCGTTTTTAAATCCGGAAAAAATTTTTTTATAATCTCGAAAATTGTTTTGTGGTATTTATTTACAAACCATTCTTTGGCAAAATCACTGGGAACCGCTATTACGGCCACCCCATTTTTAATTGAAGAAATAGAGGTTTCTTTGAACCAGGTGGCAAAATTTGCCTGGGATATTTTAAGCTCCATTTCATTTAAAACTATTTGCCAGAGTTCTTCGTTAGTCATTTGACTGATAACAGGTATCGCCGAACACCCTTTTATTTTTACACGTTTTTAGCAGTCTCTTCTCCTTTCTGATATTTTCTGATTTTGTGAGAGAAAATCTGTATAAATAAATCCCGCGCCTTTTAGCGGGGTTTTAGACCCCGTCGAAAGGAATTATTAATAGTATTTACTGAAAGGTGCGGGATAAAGGGCTTTCGCCATTTTTCCCATTACAAGTTCATACTATAAAAAGGATAAAACGATTAAAAGGAGGAGTCAATAGCTGTTTTGGGGAAAAATTGTGTATAAACAGGGGATAACCCCGCATTCTTAAAACCTTGACTTCTTGAAATTTTAAGAGTATGCTTTTATCATATGAGCATTACATATCAACCAAAGAGAAAAAAAAGAAAAAGAAGTCACGGTTTTAAAAAAAGAATGAGAACGAAATCAGGAAGAAAAGTTTTGGCAAGGAGAAGAAAAAAGGGCAGGAAGATACTTTCTCGCTAATATGCGCGAATGGGGGTGCAAATATGCGCGAATTATTAGCATAAATTAGCGCCAGAATTAGCAAAAATTAGCGACGATAAATGTTGGCAAAAAAGTATCGGCTTTCAAAAAAGAAGGATTTTCAAAATATTTTCAAAAGAGGAAAAAGCTTTAAGGAGGGATGCATTTTTTTGAAAGCTGCGGCAAATAACATCAGGTTTAGTCGCTTTGGTTTTGTTGTTTCTAACAAAATTTCTAAAAAATCGGTGGAGCGTCATAAAATAAAAAGAAGATTGAACGAAATTATCCGTTTTAAAATGCCGCTCATTAGAAAGGGTTATGATATGGTAATTATAGCGGGGCCAGAAATAAAAAATAAAGATTACCGGGAACTTGAAGAGATAATCAAAAAACTATTAATAACAGCCAAGTTGTTAAACCCCTAATTGGCGGTTATCAAAAAATGTCAATAAAATTAGATAGCGGTTTAGCTCGAACAATAAATAAAGGGTGCGTGACATTTTTAAGGTGCGGGATAAAAGCATATCAACAAGCTTTTTCGTCAATCAAGGGAAGAAGCTGCCGTTTTTATCCGACCTGTTCGGAATATACTCTTCAAGCCCTCGAAAAATACGGGATGATTTACGGTTGTTTTCTGGGCGCGAAAAGAATACTGAGATGTCATCCTTTTAACAAAGGAGGACACGATCCCCTGCCAAAATAAAAAATTAAAAATCAAATACAAAAACAAGAAAGAAGTATTTTTGATTCTTAATTTATGCTCGAAGTTTTTAATACACTTTTATATCAGCCTTTATTTAATATTTTGATTTTTCTTTACAATATAGTCCCCTTGCATGACTTGGGGATTTCAATTATAATTTTAACTCTAATTATCAGAATTTTAATTTCCCCTCTGTCTATAAAATCTTTTAAAGCCCAGAAAGTTTTAAGCGAACTTCAGCCCAAAATAAAGGAAGTTCAGGCAAAATACAAGGGAAATCCCCAGAAACAAAATGAAGAATTAATGAAACTTTATAAAGGGAGCAAGACTAATCCTTTTTCGGGCTGCCTTCCTTTGCTGATTCAGATGCCAATTTTTATAGCTCTATTTCAAATTTTGAAAGGACTGGAGAATCCTGAACAATTCTCCAGGCTTTATTCTTTTGTCAGAAACCCGGGTATTTTAAATACAACCTTTTTAGGAATAGTAGATCTTGCCCAGGAAAGCAAAACTTTAGCCATTTTTGCCGGCTTATTTCAGTTTATTCAATCAAAAATGCTTTCATCCTGGACAGGCCAGCCAAAAAATATTTCAAAAAAAGACCAGACAGTTCAGATGACTCAGCTTATGACAAAACAGATGACTTATTTTATGCCTGTTTTTTTAGTTTTTATCGCCTGGAGCCTGCCAGCCGCTTTGCCGCTTTACTGGATTATAATCACTCTGTTTTCAATTGGCGAACAATATTACCTTAATAAAATATCAAAGAGCAAAGAGCAAAGAGCAAAATGATAAATTAAAATTCAAAATTAACCCCAATACCACAATAATCTATAAAAATCTGCATAGGTAATTTGTGGTAAACTAATATGGTCAAAGCAGACACTTTAAACATAATTAAAAAAACGGCCAGCGAGCTTTTAAAAGCAATGGGTGAGGAGGGAAGTATTTTGGTAGAAGAATCCGGAGAACCAGGAGTTTGGGTAAATTTAAACTTAAAAGACCCTCAATTTTTGATTGGTCCCGGCGGGATATATCTTGAGGCATTTGAAAGGTTGTTGAGGGCGGTGTCAAAAAGAAAAATTTTTGAGACCGGGAAAGTTTTCATTAATGTAGATATTAATAATTATAGGAAGAGAAGAGCGGAATTTTTAAAGGAATTAGCCAGAGAAATTGGCGACCAGGTTTCTTTATCAAAGAAAGCGGTGACCCTTGAGCCAATGTCCGCTTTTGAAAGAAGGATAGTTCATTTAGAGCTTGCTTCTCGTCAGGATGTAGCAACTGAAAGTGTGGGCGAGGAGCCAGAAAGAAAAGTGGAGATAAGCCCCCATCCATAATAAAATCAAAAATTAAAAATCAAAAAGCAAAAATCTATAAAGTATCAAAATTTTCTAAAGAAAATTTTGTGCCCGACTTTATTTTTGATATTTTATATTTGATTTTTGATTTTAGCGAAGCGCTTGTGGCGGTAGCCCAAAAGGTTGCTTATAATTTTTTAGTTTCTTCCGCTGGCCGAGTTATTGGCTTATTTTTTTCTTTAGCCAGCATTGCTTTTATCGCCAGAGCCCTGTCAGTGGAGGGTTATGGTCAGTATTCAATAATACTGGCCTTTCTTTTTTTATTTTTAGGCGTTGCCGATCTTGGCCTCTACTCTTTGCTTCTTCGGGAAATTTCGAGGACCCAAGCCAATGAGAAGTATATTGTTAGCAGCTTTTTTACTTTAAGATTAATTTCTTCGGTTGTATTTTTGGGGATAGCCTGTTTGGTTATTTTTTGTTTTCCCTACCCGCGCGAGCTCAAGTTAGGGGTGAGTTTTTGCTCTTTGGGCTTTGTTTTCATGTCTCTCTCGCAGGTTTTAATGCCTGTTTTTCAAAAATATCTGAAAACAGACAGGGCGGCGCTCGCCGAGGTTTTGGGCAGGGTTATTCAATTTTTTTTAGTACTTTTGTTTTTCAAGATGGGGCTGGGTCTTTTTTGGTTTCTTTTTGCTTTGGTTTCGAGCAGCTTTATCACTTTTTTGAGCAATCTATTTTTCTCCCGCAGGTATGTTTTGTTTTCTTTGAATTTTGACTCAGGCTATTTTAAAAAAATTTTAAAAACTACCTATCCCATTGCTCTTTCTGTTATTTTTACAATGGTCTATTTTAGAGGGAACACAATTTTGCTCTCACTCCTTCAGACCCAGGAAGATGTTGGAATTTTTAATTTAGGTTACAAGGTTTTGGAAAATTTGATATTTTTTTCAGCTGTTTTAGTGGGGCTTATGATGCCATTTTTGTCTGACAGCGCCGTTAGGGACATTCATAGTTTTTGCAAGGTTGCGCAAAAAAGTTTTAATGTTCTGGCTATCGGAGCCATGCCATTGGCCTTGGGAGGATTTTTCTTTGCTCCATTTATTATCAGTATTTTGGGCGGCAAGGAGTTTGTTTTGGCCGTTATGCCTCTTCGGATTTTACTTTTTGCCGTGGTTTTTATTTTTCTTGGAAATTTAGCCGGCAATTCGTTGATTGCTCTTGAGCGTCAGAAATCGTTGCTCTGGATATATTTTTCAGGAGCGATATTTAGCATTGGGATGAACATTTTTTTAATTCCCAAATATTCTTATAACGGAACGGCTCTCGTTACCCTTTTTACCGAATTTTTAGTAACCGGTTTGATGTTTTGGATAATTTTTAAAGAAATTCATTGGTTCCCCTCCCTTAAATTGCCATTAAAAGCTTTTTTTGCATCAGTTATAATGTGCCTCCCGCTCGGCTTTTTTTATAGAACTCAAAACCTCGCGATTTTACTTGGTTTATTTTGTTTGTCTGTTTTGATATATTTCGGAACGCTCTATTTGTTTAAAGGAATAACAAAAGAGGAGTTCAAAACCTTAATCGGGTTTAAGGCAAAAAGCTGAATTTAAACATTAATATACCTTGATTTAAAATCCAAATTAGAAAAAGCCCTATTTATTCGGTAGTGTTTTGGGGCTGAAGATTTTGAAAAATTATGTTGCGAATCTTTTTCTATCTATTAATCGCTTATCTTCCTTTTCAGATTGCTTTAAATCCTTATCCTGGCGTTGATTTGATGTCAGGCAGGATTTTGATTTTAGCCCTATTTTTTTACTGGCTTTGGATTTTACGAATGGCATCTGTTAGGTCCGGAGAGAAATCTTTAAATGGCCGCAAATTTCTGAATTTTCAGAGTATTTTTTTATTGATTTTTCTTTTTTTTGTTTTGCTTTCTCTGACGAGGGCGGAAGAACTTTTCTGGGGGATAAGAAAAACCTTTGTCTTTTTTTCAATTTTTCCGCTGGCCTTTCTGACCATCGAAATTCTAAATAATTTTGAGAAGACAAGCCCCGTTAGAGATTCTGATAACAGGGAGAGTTTAAAAGAGAAGCAAATCTCTAACGGGGTAAAAAAAACCATCAAAATCTTGGTTTTTAGCGCCCTGCCGATAGCATTAATCGGAATTTTCCAGTTTTTTGCCCAGTTTATTTTTATTCCCGGCCTTGTTACAAACTTTTGGGAAAAATGGCTCGCTCCGGTTTTTTATGGCAGAGCCTTTGGTTCTTTGGTAACAGCCGATTCAAGCTGGCTTATTGAGCTTGGGGGGAATTTTTATTTCCGGGCTATTTCTTTATTTCCCGACCCCCACACTTTTGCTTTCTATCTCGGCTTAATAATGCCATTGGCAGTTGCCCTGTTGTTTCTCGCCAAGGAAAACCGAAAATTGTTATTCGCTATTTGTTTTCTGCTATTTGTAGCTTTGCTTTTGACTTTTTCCCGCGGCGCTTATTTTGCCATGCTTATAACCCTTATTTTTTTTGCATTTCTTTTCATAATAAAACATAGAGCGTTTAGAGTCCCCAAAAAATACAAATTATTGCTTGCTGCTTGCTGTTTGTTGTTTGCTGCGTGCTTCCTGATTCCCTTTTCTCCGGTTTCTCAGTGTTTCTATTCGGCTTTTGATTTTTCAAGACACTCTAATGTTGAGAGAATCAATGTTTGGAAAGACGCTTTAAACTCCATAGGTTCTCATCCCTGGCTGGGTGTCGGCATTGGTAATTTTCCAAAGGTTCAGGACCCCTGGGCAAAATATCACTCCCCTATTAATGCTCACAGCGTCTATTTGGATATTGCCGCGGAGACGGGAATTTTCGCTTTATGGAGTTGGTTAGTTCTATTTATCGGAACAATTTTTGGCTTGCTTCGCAATACACTGATTTACACAGATAAGAAAACAGATTTACACAGATGGAGGGTGATTTCTTGGGGGCTGGCCGGTTCTTTGGTTTGGTTTTCCAGCCATGCTGCAGTAGAGACTCCTATTTATAATTCCACAATACTGGCAATACTGATGGTAATTCTTGGGCTAAGCGCAACAATAATTCAAAAATCAAAAATTAAAAATCAAAATGACATATAAAAAATCAAAAATTTTAAATTTTGATTTGTCATTTTGCATTTTAATATTTGATATTTAATTTTATTTATGGGGCTGTTGGAAGCCACTTTAGTATTTATTGGTTTGTTGTTTTTCGCTTTTATCTCTTGGAGAAGACTTGATTGGGGTATCTATCTCGTTGTCTTTACCCTGCCTTGTTATCTTTTGCGTCCTCAAATTTTCGGCATTCCCACCACCGTTTTAGAGCTGGAAATCTATGTTTTATCAGCTATATGGCTAATAAAGAGCCTTCAGCTTTTAGATTTTAGCTTTCAGATTAAGAACTTTTTATTTTCCAGGAGATATTTTTTATTGCCAATCGGGCTGATTTTCCTTGGGGCGGTCCTCTCAACAATATTTTCTTCCAATTTAAGGATTTCTTTGGGAATTTTGAAAGGCTGGTTTTTCGACCCCTTGATTTTTTCTGTTTTAATATTTTTTACAATTAAGACAAAAAAGCAGATAAAAGTTCTTTTATCCGCCCTGTCCGGTTCGGGAATTTTAGTGGCTTTTGTCAGTCTATTTTATTATTTTTCCAATGACCTGACTTTTGACGGAAGATTAAAGGCTTTTTATCTTTCGCCCAATCATTTGGCGATGTATTTGGCTCCCTGTTTTTTGCTTACTTATTTTTTGTTTTCGGCTGCCCATTTAAAAAAACTCAAATTTTTTTGGTTAGGCGGACTGTTTTCAATGGCCCTGATATTGTATTTGACTTTTTCTTTTGGCGCCTGGTTCGGAACGCTGTCGGCGTTATGTTTTTCTCTCTGGTTAAATTTCAAAAAGAAAAGAACTTTTTGGACATCCCGAAAAAAATTGTTATATTGTTATATTGTTATATTGTTATTTATAATCGGAGTGAGTTTTCTTCAGTTTCCAACCGAGAAGATTCAAAGCCTTTTAAATTTTTCTCGCTCTTCTTTAGAATCAAGGCTGATGGTTTGGCAGGCGGCCCTAAAAATTTTAAACAATAATTTTATTTTGGGAATTGGGCCGGGAATGTTCCAGGAATATTATTTAGATTATCAAAAATACTTTTCCCCTTATCTTGAGTGGGCGGCTCCCCAGCCCCACAACATTTTTTTAGCATTTTGGCTGCAGTGTGGAATTTTTGGGCTCGCGGGTTTTCTCTGGCTTCTTATCCGGTTTTTCAAAACCGGCTTTAAATTATCGGCTATTGGTCATCGCTCACTGGTCATCGGTCTTATGGCTGTTATGGTTTATATTTTAGTTCATGGTTTGGTTGACGCCACTTATTGGAAAAATGACCTCTCGGTCATCTTCTGGCTAACGGTCGTTCTAATAGAAATATCAAAAATTAAAAATTAAAAATCAAAATTACCCCAAGTAGCAGAACAAAGTTCGCTACGGGGCAGGCATATTAAAAATCAAAAATTTTAAATTTTGATTTGACGGCCCCCTATTGTCCCGCCGTGGCGGGACTACTATCGGGGTCATTTTAGATTTTGCATTTTGGTTTTTGATATTTTTAGAGTTTGGTTTCATACAAAAAACCGCTTTCTTTATTGATGAAGTAGAGGAAATTTTCGTCCAAAGAGACAAGAAGGTTTGAAAAATCATAATCGGGATTCTGGGTAATTTGGGTTTTCTTTCCGGAATCGAGCTCAATTTTAAAAAGAATATCCTGGCTGAGAAATTTGTTTGAATACCAGTCCTGAGGCAAACTAATATCTTTGGTTAAGTTTTGGGGAAGGGCGCAATAGATATTTTCTTCGGATTTTGACCAGGCGCATTTATCGGCCAGGCATTCTATATCCAAACTTTTTTCTTCCAAGGTTTCGTTTAAAATAAAAAGTTTGGGATTTGTCCCGGCTGATTCCGAGCTTGAAAAAAGAAGCTTGTTTCCGGAAGGAGACCAGTTGGTTTTTAAGCCGTATTTTTGGGAAAGGATTTTTTGAGGAGGTTCTCCGGCTTCTGGATTTATAATACTCAGGTCTGAAGCGGCAAGGCTTGAAAGAGAAAACTCGTAGAAAGAAATTTTGTTCCTGTGGGGCCACTCAACATTTAAGTCCCTGGATAAAACCGGGGTTAAATTTTTCCAATTTTTACCATCGGGCTCAGCCACACTTATAAAACCTTCTTCGGTTTCACTGTTAAAATAGTGATAGGCGATTTTCTCGCCCTCTGGCGACCAGACGATATATTTGAAATTAGAATCTAGGAGGATATTTTCTCTGGTGAGCAAGTTGTAGGAGTACTTATTAAGTTTTCCGTTTTGTTTGAAGATATTTATCAGATGCAAGCCGTTTAGCGACCATAAAGTTTTGAGCAAATTCGGGGTAAAGGAAGTAAAAACTTCATCTTTCTTTGTTTGAGTATGAATTTCGTAAACCGCCGCCTTTTTCTCGGAAAGGTATCTTAAATGGCGTCCATCAGAAGAGAGCCAAATATCAGCGGCTTCATTTGAGCTCAAGACTCTTGTTTGACCGAAAGCCAGCGGAGCTGTCTTCCGGTCCGATTTTTCTTCTTGCTTTACAGCCCCGCGAGGAATTGATTCAACAATGTCCTTTTCTTTAGTCATTAGCACCCTATCTTCGGGCAGAGAATTTTCTTTTTGAAGAAAAAAATAATAGACAAAAAAAGCGCTAAGCAAAATCAATCCCAGTAAAATTAGGATTACCAAAAGCCTGTTTGATAAAAGATTGAGCAAAAAATCACCCATTCTTTTATTATAGCAAAAAAAGACGCCGAGTGTTAACCCGGCATCTTTTTTTGGAAATTTACACCAGAGCTCTTAAAGTTAGAGCGAAGGCTTATCATGATATTCTTCCAGGAGCTTGGT
>PCWD01000021.1:0-487 GCA_002787255.1 Parcubacteria group bacterium CG11_big_fil_rev_8_21_14_0_20_39_14
CTCAAACCTCGGGGTTGGAGCGCTCTTTTTTTAGGCGGCCCTATTCGCAAAAATTCGCGAAAAACTTCGGGAGTTAAGAAAAACTCGCTATGAGCTCTTTATATTTTAATTATACCATAATATCAGCCAAACATTAAAAGCTCGGGCCTGAAAATCAAAATTATTCCAAGAACGGCAATTAAAACTCCCCCAAAAAGAGCCGTCCATTTGCTGTATTTTTCGGTAAATCCGACTTTGCTTAAAGTAATTATGGCCAGCGAAAAAATTATCATATCATCCAGCATAAAAACAAAAGTGTAAAGAAAAAGGTAAAAATAATAAACTGGGGCGCTCAAATTGCTCAAACTCAAAATATTGGTATAAACCGCGGGCAGGCCGGCTGAACAAAAAAGTTCAATCAAATTCACTCCGAAAGCCAGAGCAATCACGCCCAAAATGGTTACGGGCAGGGCAGATGGTTTTACCACCTCCTGAACTTTTTGCACCA
>PCWD01000021.1:496-13554 GCA_002787255.1 Parcubacteria group bacterium CG11_big_fil_rev_8_21_14_0_20_39_14
CACTTTGCAAACGCCAGGCTTGTAGATAAAAAAATCTCTAATTCTCCAAATTCCTATTCCCAGAGCCAAAAATCCTATAATTAAACGGGTAATCACAAGATAACCAACAGCCAAAAACAAATTGAGCCAGGCTGTCATAAAAATAAAATAGATTATGCCCGAGGCCAGAACGAATATTCCCCCGACCTGAAACATTTTTTTTCTGGAACGGGTGTTTAGCAAAAGAGCTATCAAAAAAAGCAAAACCCACATTGCGCAGGGATTGAAACCATCAACAGCTCCAAGAACTATCGTCAAAACGGGAAGAGAAAATTTTGAAAGATTAACCTCTTTAAAAATCGAAATGTTAATTATTTTTTCATCGGACGCTCCTATGCCGCAATATTCTTTAAGACAACTTTCTATTGCCTTTCCGGTTGTCTCATCGCTTTCATATCCCAAAAAATGTCTATCGCCAATAAAAAGAAGCGGAACGCCGAAATGCTTAAGTTCGTATTTTTTGGCAAACTCCTGAAAAAGTTTCTGGTTTTCGGGATTGTGATATATTTCGTAATAATTTATTTTTATTTCGGGATATTTTTCCTTAATTTCTTCCAAAAATTTAATTTCTTTTTTGCAATAAGAGCATCCTTCTCTATAAAAAAAATTAATCTCAAAATCCCCTTGAGCAAATATAGAAGAAAAAAAACCAAAAAAGAAAAGAAAAATCAGTACTGGAAAAATCTTTCTCTTCATTAAACCTGATGCGTAATAAATAATTGCAGCGTTTCAACGCGAAACCGACGCGAAACAAGGCGGCTGCAAAGGTTTGTGGCAATATAAAGTTCGGCGAAGCCGCCTACGCGAAACCACGCGAAAATTATTACGCACTATCTTTATTGTTCTGATAAAAAAATATCTATAAAGTTTCATGGCATTATTAACAGTAAGAGATGGTTCTTTCTAAAGAAAACGTATGGCAGGGATTTGAGAGATAAAGTATGCAATACCATCATATTTTTGACCCATTAAGTCCCAACATGGCCTGAACCTGCCCAGATTTTATTTCTAAACTAACTCCTTTTAAGATTTTTTTATCATTGGCCCTGACTTTTAAATTTTTAACTACCAGAGTCATAATTTTTTTTATTTAATTGAAAAATTTAGTTCCTTTAATAAATTTTCTAAGTCAATGTCATACATCTGGCAGACTTGGCCAAGTTTTAGGTTTTCCAATTCAAATTTGGCTAAAGGGCAACCTAAACAAGGCAAATTGTATTTTGCTAAAATTTTTTCTGCCTGGGAAAATTTCAAAATCTCAGCCAGAGGGGTATTTTTAGTGAACATGTCTTTTTTCCGGCCCTCCATAATTCAGGTGTATTTCTTTATAACTTCGGGGATAAAATCAAAAATATCAGAAGCTAAAACACCTTCTCCATATTTTTTAGCTGCTAATTCTCCTGCTTTGCCATTAATAAAAGCTGCAGCTTGAGCAGCTTCCCAAGGATTGACTTTTCTGGCTAAAATTGCCCCTAAAATTCCTGTTAAAGTATCGCCCATTCCCCCAGCAGTCATATAAGGAGAGCCGGCCTTCTCTACAGCTACTTCTTTGCCATCTGAAATTACATCAATATGCCCTTTAAGCAAGATAGTGCATCCTAAATTTTCTGCCCATTTTTTGACCTTTTCTTTTCGGTCTTCTACTTCTGACTTTACCTTCTGACCAGTCAAAATTTCAAATTCTACTAAATGAGGAGTCAGAACTATGTTTTTCCCTTTAATTATTTCTTTCTTTGGTGCCAAAGCCCTGATTCCATCTGCATCAATCGCCATAGGCAAGTCTATTTTAGCCACAATTTCCTGGATAGCTTTAAAGGTCTCTGAAGCTCTTCCCAACCCACTACCTAAAATAATAGAATCAAATTTAGAAGCCAATTTTAAAATAAAGGCAATATGTTTTGGCCTTAAAATATCTCCGGGCAAGGGGACCGTAATTATATCTGGCAGAAAACCAGCAGCAATATTCATAGCTCTTTCTGGTCCTACACAATGAATTAAATCTGCTCCTGCTCTTAGGGCAGAAATAGCATTAAATACTGGGGAGCCAGAATATCTTTTGGAGCCCGCTAAAATCAAAACATGCCCATGCTCTCCTTTATGGGTCCAAGCAGATCTGGGAGGATAGATATGACTTAAATTCATTTATTCAAGTTAATGCGTAATAAGATTTTGCCAATTTTGGGGGTATATTTCGGAAATTTTATTCGGGAAATCTCCTGAAATTTCTCAAATTTTGGGCTAATTTCTTATTACGCACTATCTTTATTCTATTTACACTAATTTGTTACAAATTACCTATATAAATTATTACAAATATATTTGTATAACATTTGTATAAAACATTTGTATTAATTCGTGTATTTAAGCAAAGTGCTTAGTAGTTGGCCTTTTGAATAAGCTTGGACTATCTCTTTAGAATAGGGAATTTCTTTTTCTACTTTCATTTTAAAACTTCTGGCAGTTTTTTCAACTTTTCTTTTATCTCCCAAATCCGCCTGATTCAAAATTATTTTTGTCTTAACTTTCAGTTTTTTGCACAAATTTAAGATTAAATTTAAATCGTAAGCTCCCATTGGAGTCGGTTCGGTTACCGCATAAGCCAAATCGCAATCCATTAAAGCGGAAATCACCGGGCAGTGGGTGCCGGCTGCCGTATCAAATAAAATATAATCGGCCTTGAACCTTTTTGCCAAATTTAGAGCAAATTCTTTGACTTTAGTCACCACAGGTCCAGTTTCCTCTAAACCTGCTTTTGCTATGCCAGTAACAAGCCAAAAGGTTTGAAATTTGGGATTTGGAATTTGAGATTTGTTTGGAATTTCGGATTTCGGATTTCGGATTTCATTTAGGTAAACTTGTCCGATTTCTTCTCCTTTTGGTTTAATTGCCTTATTGGGACAGACAGTCCAGCAAGCTCCGCAGCCGGAACAAAAGTCACTGATAAAAATCGGGTATTTTCCCGGCGCCTGGAAAATCGCGTTTTCTTTACAGGTTCTAACGCAAGTTCCACATTTTTGGCATCTTTTTTCTGGAGCGGGTATTGAGCAAAAGAGCAATCAAAAACAACAAAACCCACATCGCGCAGGGATTGAAACCGTCAATGGCCCCAAGTAAAATTGTCAAAACCGGCAAGGAAACTTTTGAAATATTGACTTCGCCGATAAGCGGAATTTTAATTTTTTGGGGAGCTGTTATCGATTCGCTACCTAAACATTCTTTTACACAGGCATCAAGCTCATTGGCGACTTGCGCATTAAATCCAATAAAATATTTCTTTTCAGTAAAAGTTATCGGCACCCAACCTCTGTCCTTTTCCGGCACTTGATATTTCTCATAAAACTCATTTAATATTTTTTTATTGTCGGAATTGTAAAAAACCTCACATTCTTTCACTACAATCTGCGGATACTTTACTTTCAAATCATCTTTCAAAAATTCTTTCTCTTTCTTGCAGTGAGGACAAATAGCACTCTAAAAAAAGTTGATTTCTTCCGATGGCTTGGAAATAATGCTTTCGTTAACCATGGCCCCACCTTGTTGCGCCAAACAAAAATCAGCTACGCCAAAAAGGCTTAAAAAAATGGTTAAAATTAATAGCCAAAAAGCTTTTTTGTCATTAATTTTTATTTTAATCTAAATCTTTTCAAAAGCAAGGAATTTCCGATAACCGAAATATCGGACAGAATCATGGCGAGCGCCGCCACTTCGGGACGAAGCAAAAAACCAAACCAATGGTAAAAAAGTCCGGCGGCAATGGGAATCGCCAGAATATTATAAATAAAAGCTAAAAAAATGTTTTGTTTGATTTTTGAGAAGGTTTTCTGCGAAAGTTTAATCGCCCTGACAACATCCAAAATATCGTTTTTGACAAGAATAATGCCGCCGGTTTCTTTGGCAACATCTGTTCCAGCACCCATAGCAATACCGATATCGGCACGGGCCAGCATCGGCGCGTCATTTATTCCATCGCCAACCGCGCCAACCACTTTTCTCTCTCTTTGCAATTTTTCAATTTCTTTTTCTTTATCCTGGGGCAAAACTTCGGCTAAGATTTTTTCAATTCCCAACTCTTTTCCAATAGCTTCCGCGGTTTTTTGGTTGTCGCCGGTTATCATTATTATCTCCAGCCCCGTTTTTTTTAATTCCCTGACTGCCTCCTTTGAATTTTCTTTTAAAGAATCGGCGATAGCAATCGCTCCTTTTGTTTTGCCATTCACCGAAACAAGAACCATCGTCTTACCGTCATCTTCAAACTCTTTGTCCGAATCGCCCTTAATCAATTTTCGGTTTCCAAGCAAAATTTCCTCACTATTAATTTTTCCTCGAATCCCCTTGCCGGGAATCGTTTCAAAATTTTCCACTCTCAATAAAGCAAGTTTTTGTTTTTTGGCCTCCTGAACAATCGCCACATCCAAGGGATGAGTAGTATGATTTGCCAGACTCGCGGCGATTTGCAAAACGTCGCCCCTGATATTGATTACTTCCGGTTCTCCTTTTGTCAAAGTTCCGGTTTTGTCAAAAACAATAGTCGTTAATTCCCGAGCTTTTTCCAAATATTGGCCCCCCCTGATTAAAATTCCGTTTGCCGCTCCCTTACCCGTCCCAACCATAATGGCAGTCGGCGTGGCGATTCCCAAAGCGCAAGGGCAAGCAATTACCAAAACAGAAACCATGGCAGTCAACGAAAATAAAAAATCTTTGCCAAAAAACCAATACCAGACAACAAAGGCCAGAATTGCGACAACGATAACAACCGGCACAAACCAAGCTACTATTTTATCGGCTATCCGCTGAATTGGAGCCCTGGAGCCCTGAGCTTCTTCAACTAACTTGATAATTTGGGCGAGGGTAGTCTCTTCGCCAATTTTTGTCGCTCGGAATTTTAAAAAACCAAATTTATTAATAGTCGCGCCAAAAACCGTATTCCCTATCTTTTTATCAATTGGCAAAGATTCACCGGTAATCATTGATTCATCAATAGTTGAGCTGCCGTCAATGATAATCCCATCAGCCGGAATTTTTTCGCCGGGCCTGACAACCACTATATCGTCTTTTTTTATTTCGGCTGGAAGAATTTCTATTTCCCGGTCGCCATTCAATACTCTGGCCCTTTTTGCTTCAAGCTTCATCAGCTTTTTAATCGCCTCGCCGACTTTGCCCTGAGAAATTTTTTCCAACAAAAGACCCAAGCTTATGGTGGTTAAAATAGCGGTTGAGGCATCATAAAAAACCGGACCGGAAATAAAAAAAGTGGCGACCAGCGAATAAATATAAGCGGCGGAAGTGCTCAAACTCACCAAAACATTCATATCGGCCATTTTTTGCTTCAGGGAAAAATAAGCCCCGCGGTAAAAGGGAAAGCCAAGAAATATTTGAACCGGCGTCGCTAAAACAAAAAGCGAAAGATTTAAACGAGTGTCATAAAAAAAAGTGGCGATGATAAACACCGGCAGAGTCAGAAAAAGACCGAGCCAAAACCTTTGCCAGCCCATTTTAATTTCATCTTCAACTTCCTTTTTAAAAAATTCTTGGGCATCATACCCGGCTTTTTTAATTGTTTTGACAATTTCGCTCGGTTTAATTTTCTGGGGGTCATATTCAATTGTCGCTTTTGCCAAAGGAAAATTCACCCTCGCTAAAATCACTCCCTCCCGCCTCATGAGAGATTTTTCAATTGTTTTGGCGCAACTTGCGCAGTGCATCCCTTTTATTTGCAAAACAATTTTCTGCATAATGTTATTTAATAAATTTTATTTCTGACCCGAGCAGCCACAACCACAACCTCCGGTTCCACTCTGGGGCGAAACAGGCGATTCCTTATATGCTGCCTTGGGAATGTTCAACTGCTCGTCTTCTTCTGTTACCATAAATTTCCCCCAAACCATCTGCATTCCGCAGGAAAATTTAATTTCACCTAATTTTTGGGGAATAAACTCAATAATATTTTCACCATAATTTAATTTTTTTCGAATGTTGTATTCTGACATAAGAATTTCATTTGTGCACTCGAACATTTGTTTAACATTGATAACCCAGCGGACGGGAATTCCCTTTTGTACAAAAAGCACATTGGGAGAATACCCTTGATAAGTCAAATCCATTTTGGCAACTTGATATTCGTTAACGTCTCCTGTAATTAAAGGCTCTGTTTGACTTGTTTGTTTGTTTGCGACAAAACTCCGGAAACCACCGCCAAAATTTATAAGTCCGCGATTAAACATAAATAAACCCAAGATTATCACTATAGCGCCAGAAATTTTCATCACCTGCTTAATTTTCCCTTGGCTTATTAAGGAGATAAAACTCCCGAAACCGAACATTAAAGGTATTGTTCCCAGGGCATAAATCCCCATTGACAAAGCACCCCTTGTGATGCTTCCGGAAGCTAAAGCGTAAATTTGCATAGCCTGCAAAGGACCGCAAGGCATAAAACCATTCAGTAAACCAATAATAAACGGTCCTTTTGGTTTTTTGGCATGCCGCTGGCCATAAAGAAAACGAGCAATAAAAGCTGGGGTATGCAGTTTAATTTTTTCCAGCCATTTAAAATTAGATAATAGGGACAAACCCATCAAAATCATAAAAATTCCTGCCGCCAAAGTAATAATTCCCGTGAAAGTTGGGTTTATGCCAAAAAACGATCCAAACCCGCCGAGGATAGCGCCAATAACAGTATAAGAAATCATCCGCCCCACATTATACTGCAAGTGAAGAAAAGAAGAACCTGTCTTTTTGCTTTGATTGTCATCATGGTGTCGAGCCGCATAGGTAATCACCAGTCCCCCGCACATTCCAACACAATGAAAACTTACCAAAACACCTATTAAGAAAATCAACCCGTAGCTTAAGTTCTTTTCATTTAATTTAGAAAGAATTTCCAAAAAACCAAAATGTTTAATTAAATAATAACCCAAGACGAACACAACTAATAACAATCCAGCGATGATTAATCTTCTGCGGATTTGTCTTTTTGAGCTATTTTTATCAATCGTTGATTTTTCTTTGACTTTATAATTTAGTTTTTCAATGGTCTCAAAAATTTTATTCTGAGAAATTTTTCGATCATCAAACTCTATCTGGCATTCGCCAGTTTGATAATTAACTTCAATATTTTTGACTCCCGCCAAGACATCTGCCTCGGTTTCGATTAGAGTCTTGCAGCTTTCGCAGTGAATGCCGTCAATTTGAATTTTTATTTTTTTAAGCATATTTTTATTTATTAAAATTTTTAAAAACCTTGAAAATCTTTTTGATTTTTTGAATTTTTAAAATTTTTCAAAAATCTTTAAGAGCTCTTTAATTTTATTTTTTCTTTCCTTCTCGCTCTTGCCTTTAATGGCCTTTGTCACGCAGGTATTAAGATGGTTTTCCAAAATGATTTTGTTTAATCTTTTGAGCGCGGCGATTATCGCTTCATTTTGCAAAATTATATCAATGCAATACTTATCATCTTTTATCATTCTTTTAACTCCGTCTAAATGCCCCTTAATATAGCTGGTACGATTTAAAATTTGTTTTTTTATTGTTGGTTTTTTCATATAAATAAAATGGTTTATTTTATATACCCCCCATAGGGGGGTATTAATTATAATCCTATCCCAACCAAAAAGCCCTATCAAGTACAAGGGCCTTTAGGTTTTCTGGGGTTTTGCCAATTCCTTTAATTTTTTTCTTATCTTCCATCTTTTGAAAAACCCGATTCTGTCAATAAATAAAATCCCGTCCAGATGGTCAATTTCATGCTGCAAGACCCTCGCAAGCAATCCCTTGGTTTCAAATTCAATGGACTCCCCTTTTATGCTCTGGGCTTTAACTTTTATCCTGCCCGGCCTTTCTATTTTTAAAAAAAGTCCGGGAAAGCTTAAACAGCCTTCCTCCATTATTTCCTTGCCGGATTTTTCCATAACTTTTGGATTAGCCAAGACTACTGGCGCTTGTCCGATATTAACGGCAATCAATCTCTTCCCAATTCCAACTTGCGGAGCGGACAGCCCCACCCCGTTATTTTTATACATAATTCCAAGCATTTCTGAAGCAGTATTCTCCAAATCCCTGTCAAACTCTTTAATCTCCCCGCATTTCTCCCTTAAAATTTTGTTTTGGTATAAAATTAGTTCCATTTTACTGGGCATTCCCAGTATATCAACTTCGGAATAAAGCGCCGGTGTTTGGGGGTCGCTTTTAATTCCGAATTTGATTGTTTATCTTAATTTGATTTTGCCCAGTGGTTTTTCTTTCGGCGCTTTATTTAAGTTAAAGCTTCAATCGCGGCATTTTCATTGCAGATAAAATTTTATAGTGAAGCAGAATACTTGCCGAAAGAATCCGAAGTTGTATTACTGGGCATTATTTTTATTTTATCATCATCTTTGTCCGTAGTAAATCTATCAGGTTTGGCTATTGGGTTTGGTTAAATGAAAAAGCCCCGGCTGATAAATAGTCAGGGCTTTTTCATTAACTACTCACTGATTTGAAAATTTATCCCAATAATCTCTTTTGTAATGTTAAATTTACGATAAAAACTTCAAATGGGTAAGTACTTACTTTTCCGGCCGAGAACCCGGGCAAAAATCCAGACCAAAATAAAAAGCCTACTTGCCATGGATGATTCCTATTTTCAGAATGCTCTACTGTTTTTTAAAGGGGAATTTCAGAATTATTTATTGTTTTGAAAAATCCTTCTAAAATCCACAGAAACAACATAGGGGCTAAAAAGCTCAACTCCGACTATAACTTCTATTTCTACGGGGGCTTGAAATCATGGCAGTTTTTACCTCTTTTTCTGTTCCGTTAAGCTCTATCAGGCGCTCTTCTGCTCGGTTTTTTTAAAAATCTGCAGCGCGCTTTTGCCTTCGGAACCCCAGGAAGCAAGAAACTGACTCACAAAATCCTGAGGAGAACGAGCTTCTTCAATAAACTTAGAAAGAACCCAGGCTACGCACAAAAGAATATGATATTCTTCCAAGCCCTCTTTTCGAGCTTTCTGGTAAGCCGGATGAAAGGTATTAATCCAAATAACATTTTTAACCATCCGAGCTAAATTGGACTGGAAAGAATCTTTCTCAAACCCGATAGTAAGCCTCGGGACTTTTTTCTTCTTCGCTTCTTTTCTTCCGGGTTCAGAAATTTTCTCAGTTTTCTCTTTTAAAGATTCTTTTTTTTCATCTCCCTCTTCTATTTTTTCTAATCCTTCTTGAATTATTTCTACCTGTGGCGTCTCAATTGCAGAAACGAACCCTGTTTTTGTGGTTTTTCTAATAACTCCGACCAGGGGGGTAAGTTCTGGAAAATCTTTTAAAAGGTGTCTAAGGGTTTCTTCAATTTCTCTTTCCAGCGGCCGCAATCTTTTTAAGTCAGTTTCAAAAGACATCCTTTCCTCTCCCAGTTCAGTGAAAATAGGAAGAATTGCTTCTTGAATTGCTTTTCTGTATCTATAATATTTTTTAAGACTGGCCGCATCTTTTAGAAAGTCGTTTTTGTTAGTAGTAAGAATTTCAGAGAGGGCTGGGATTTCAACCATTCCATATATTTGAAAAGTGGATTTTGGCAAAATCCCAAGCCAGTCCCATCCCCGTTTAATTACTTTACCATAAGTTGAGATGCCAATTCCCGAAAGCTCTGCCGGAAGTTCTTGTTTGGATTTGGCAAGATATCCAAATCCGGCTAATCTTTTTCCCTTCTTGCCAATGGTTACCCGAAAGGTTTTAGAGATTTCGGGAGAATCAAAATCCTTAAGCTCAACTTTTTCTCCGTTTACAAAAAACTCAACCCCCTTCTTATATACATATTTAAGGATAGAATTAATAAATTGAGGATGAAGAAGCGGATAGAAATGCTTTCTAATAACTTTTGAAATAAATTCGGAGGACAAAAGAGAAGATTGAAAATCCAAAAGCTCAATAGTTACCGCTGTCCCCCGGCTGGTTTTAACTTTATCGGGACTGGGAATAAACTTCCAGGGAGCTCTGCTCTCATTCATGAAAAACCATTGGGTGGTGCAATGAGAACCATGCCCCCCCTTGGTTTCAGTGACAACCGTTTTAGCAATTAATAAGGATAGCTTTGCTCCTATTCCCGCAAATCCAATTCCTTTCCCCCGCATTTTGGTGGTAGCGGCAATATTATGATAATCGTTAATTACATTTCGCTTCATTCCCTGACCGTTATCACAAACAGTAAACCGGCCACCGGCAGGGTCTATAAAAAAATCAATTTTAGGGGCTCGGGAATCAAGAGCGTTGGCCACTAATTCAACAATAATAGCTTCTTCAATAGACAAAGAATAGCTGTCCCTGATGTCTTCTAATAAATGTTTGAGATTAACTCTGGTTTCACGCATCATAATTTTATTAACATATTTATCTTTCTCTGTAAATCCTGTGAGCCTGATAGCGACCCGGTGACAGGCTGACAGAAATCAAAACTGACAGCCGATTTTAAAAAATCCCTCTAAAATGTCTAACCCACCTTGGTTAAAATGGCAAGGGACCCCTTGCCATTTTAACCACAAAATATTTTAAACCCATCAACAACATATCAACTCCAACTCGTGGTTTTTTTCGCAAAGGGGCCCCTTGCGAAAAAAACCACGAGTTTTTAATAATCTATCGCCCTGAAAATTTTCTGCCAAGCGCCTGAACAAAATACCCAGCAACACTAATCCCGTAACAGATTTGACGCGATCGCATCAAATATGTTACCATCTAAAAATCAATAATATTTCTTAATTGAACAACCTTTATAAAGTATGAGAATTCCGATTACTGATAAATTTTTGTGGGATTTATATAACTTTTTTGAAAAAGCCGGGAAGGTTGCCGGTGGGCCCGGTGGCATTTTTTTATTAAAAAGCTGGCAAGAAGCCTGCAATCCCCTATTGTTTGAGTTTTGGAGAGACTATCACGAAAAGCAGGAAAAGAAACAATTTGCCCAATTTATTAATTATCTAAAAAGTCGAGGTTATATCAAAATTAAAAACTTAGAAGGAAAAACTGGAATTTTACTTACTAAAAAGGGGGAAGAAAAGGCTTTGAAATCGAGATTTAAATTTGCCGAAAAGAAAAAACGAAAAGACGGCAAATGGATAATGGTTATTTTTGATATTCCCGAAAAGAAAAAAAGCACCAGAAACTCTTTTAGAAAGACTCTTCAATGGTTGGGTTATCAAAAACTTCAAAAAAGTATTTGGATTTGCCCTTATGATGTTTTTAAGGAAAGCGAAAAAGTAATTAGGGAGAATTTAATCGACCAATATGTAAAAATATTTTTAATTGAAGAAATGGAAATATAACTCCTAAAAACATGAGTAATTAAGAAATAACATATTTGATGCGATCGCATAAAAATTATTATATGAGTAAATTTAGATATTTAAATATAAATAAAATCGGTTCATTGCCTGCAAGCTCGGGGGTTTATTGTTTTTCCGCCAAGGGCGGAAAAAACAATAAAGAAATTTTATATATTGGCAAAGCGGTAAATATTAAAGAGAGAGTAAGAAATCATTTCTCTCGATACTATTTTAAAGACTCACCTTTTTTGAATCAATTAACCCTCCCTGGAAAAATTGGCTATATTCAGACCGATTCGGAAATTGGAGCCTTAATTTTGGAAGCAAATCTTATAAAAAAGTATCAGCCAAAATTCAATGTAATGTGGCGGGACGACAAGAATTATTTTTTTGTTGGAATAACTAAGGAAGAATTTCCTCAAATTTTTATCACCCACCAAAAATTGAAAATTGAAAATTGTAAACCCAGCACCAGAGCAAAGCACGGTGCTGGACTGGTCCCGCACCGCCCCGCCGTTGGCAGGGCTGGTGCGGGGTTGAAAATTAATTATATGGGTCCGTTTGTTGACGGAAGGGCCCTAAAAGAAACTCTAAAAATTTTGCGAAAAGTTTTTCCTTATCGTAGCTGTCAAAATATACCAAGAAGACCCTGCCTTTGGTACCAACTTTCACGGTGCCCGGCTCCCTGCCAAATAAAAATCAAAAACCTGCCCCACACCGTCCCGCCGTTGGCGGGACTGGGGATAGGTCAAAAATTAAAAATTAATAAAATCAAAAATGAGTGCCAAGGGAATGTAAAAAATATTATAAAGATTCTTCAGGGAAAGAAAAACCAGGTTCTGTCTAATTTAAAAAAGGAAATGCGAAAATTTTCAAAATCTCAAAATTTTGAAGAGGCTGCCAAAATTAGAGACCAAATTATGGCTTTGGAAAAAGTTTTATCGCATTATAAAGTTTTTGAAAATATTTTGGAGCTTGGCCCAAAAGAAAATTGGCACCACGCTCAAAAAATTCTCCAAAACATTATTGATACAAAAAATAAAATCTCGCGGATTGAGGCCTATGATGTTTCCAACATTCAGGGCCAACAAGCTACCGGTTCAATGGTTGTTTTTATTAACGGCAAACCCGATAAAAGCCAATATAGAAAATTTAAAATTGAAATTGCCGGCAAACCGGATGATACGGCGATGCTCAAAGAGGTTCTAACTCGGAGATTTAATCATCCGGAATGGCCCCATCCGGATTTAATCCTGATTGACGGCGGAATCGCACAGCTTAACGCTGCGCTCAAAATCAAAAATCAAATCTCAAAAATCAAAAATAAGATAAAAGTTGTAAGTTTAGCAAAAAAAGAGAATGAGTTATATATTGAAAACCGAAAGAAGCCTATTTTACTTAAAGTTTTGCCAAGAGGAATTTTCAATTTAATTTTGAGGCTGCGCGATGAAGCCCACCGATTTGCACTCAGCTACCATCGGAAGCTAAGAAAAAAATCGTTGATTGACTCATAGTTTCTTCCGTGATATTCTAAATTAATACATGAACTCATAGCGAGTTTTTCTTAACTCCCGAAGTTTTTCGCGAATTTTTGCGAATAGGGCCGCCTAAAAAAAGAGCGCTCCAACCTCGAAGCTTGAGGCGGCCTGCGAATAAACGCGAATAAATTCAATATTTTGGCAGTCAAATTTTCATTCTCATTCCCTTATTTTAACTTCGCTTTTCTGAT
>PCWD01000021.1:13568-16642 GCA_002787255.1 Parcubacteria group bacterium CG11_big_fil_rev_8_21_14_0_20_39_14
AGTTTTCAGGGCAATCTTAAAATTCTGATTTTGGCCGGATTTATTCTGGGAATAGTAAATTTCTTTTTAAAACCAATTTTAAAAATTATCTCTTTTCCCTTAATTTGGTTAACTTTTGGTTTTTTTAGTTTTGTAATTTCGGCTCTCCTGCTCTGGCTTACTGCCTATTTTGTTCCTGAAATTCAGATTGAGGGAATATTGCCCTTGTGTCTTGCCACAATTTTAATCAGTGTTATTGGCACTTTTCTTTCATTTTTTACAAAGAAATAATTCGCATAAATTCGTATGACTTCTTTTTTCAATATTTTTCAAATAATTATTGCCGGTCTTTTAATCACCGCTATTTTGCTTCAACAGCGCGGAGCCGGTCTCTCTTCGGCTTTTGGGGGAGGTGAAAGTAATGTCTATAGCAAAAAACGAGGTTTTGAAAAACTTCTTTTTACCTCTACCATAGTTTTAGCTGTCTTATTTATTGGCGGAGCGATAGCCAATCTATTCTTTTAATTAAATTGGACACCAGTAAATTTCTCAAAAACCTAAAAAGATTTTTAAGCTTATTCGTTGAAAAACTCGGGCTTTTTGTGTTTTTAAAAATCAACAGAGCCTTTAAAAAGCTCAAAATTATAACCAAGGATTCTTTTCCGGAAAGATGGGAAGCTTGGCCTAAATTTTGGCAGTGGAAAAGATTCCCGGAAGTCCTAAATTTAAAAGAAAAAGTATATTTCTGCTCTCTCTTTACTTTATTTTTTATATCTCTGGGTTTAATTCTTCAGGGATACTGGATAGAACACTCCAAAGTCGTTCCTCAAGAAGGAGGCGAGTACTGCGAAGCTCTAATCGGACAGCCAAGATTTGTTAATCCCCTGCTTGCTCCCTTTAATGATGTTGACCGGGATATTTCTCAGCTTATTTTTTCAGGACTGATGAAATACAACGAAAAGGGCAAAATAGTTCCTGATTTGGCTGAAAATTATGAAATCAAAGAAGATGGAAAAATTTATGAATTTTCTTTAAAAAGAGGGGTGAGGTGGCATGATGGCGCCGAATTGAGAGCAGAGGATGTAATCTTTACTATTAAGATTTTACAGGACCCGGAATACACAAGTCCTTTAAGAATAAACTGGCAGGGAGTAAAGGTTGAAAAAATTGATGCTTTTAAAGTTCGCTTTATATTAGAAAATTCCTACGCTCCTTTTCTGGAAAATTTAACCCTGGGAATTCTGCCGAAACACCTATGGGAGAATATTCATCCCAAAAATTTTCCTCTGGCCGACCTTAATATAAAAGGATCGGTTGGCACCGGACCTTATAAATTTAAAAGTTTTAAAAAAAATGAATTGGGATTTATTAACTTATATACTCTTGAAGCAAATCCCTATTTTTATAATGAAAAACCTTATATTAAAGAAATAAAATTTTTCTTTTTCTTTGATGCGGAGGAGGCGATATTAACTTTTAATAAAAATTTAGTGCGGGGGCTAAGCTCGCTCTCTCCAATAACCTTAGAGAAATTTGAAAAAAAACCAAATTCTTATTTATTCTTGCTGCCAAGATATTTTTCAATATTTTTAAATAAAACCCACTCGGATATTCTTTCTGAAAAAAATGTAAGACAAGCCCTGATTCTGGGAACAGATAAAAAAGAAATTATTGGAAAGGTTTGGTCGGGGCAGGCAAAAATAATTTCTTCCCCTATCCTGCCGGAAATTTTTGGGTTTAACCTGCCCTCAAAGAAATACGACTTTAATAAAGAACTGGCTAAGGAAATTTTGGAAAAATCCGGTTTCAAAGACACTGACGGCGACGGCTTAAGGGAAAAAATTATTGAAAAAACCAAAAAGATTGGACAAAAAACAATAAAAGAAGAAGAAAAAATACCTCTGGAAATTACCCTAACTATGCCAAATACTCCGGAAGTGGAACTGGTTGGAACTATGTTAAAAGAACAGTGGAAAGAATTGGGCTTAAAACTAAATTTGGAGATTTTGGAAAGTTATGAAATCCAACAGGATAAAATTAAGCCCAGAGAATATGATGCGGTCCTATTCGGAGAAATATTGGGAATGATTCCCGACCCCTTTCCTTTCTGGCACTCATCCCAAAAAAAAGACCCTGGGTTAAATTTATCCTTATTTGGAAACAGAAATGCTGACAAACTCCTTGAAGAGGCAAGACAAAGTCTTGATAATACGGTTATGACTCAAAAATACGAAGAATTTCAGGAATTGGTTTTAGAAGACTGCTCAGCCATATTTTTATACAGTCCCCCTTTTATCTATCTAATTGATGAAAGCATTAAAGGAATTGAAGGAAAAATAATTGCCGATCCCTCAAAAAGGTTTATTGATGTTGAAAAATGGTATATCAAAACCAAAAGAGTTTGGAAACAAAAAAGTCCCGGCACTTTAGCCAGGACTTGGAATGACTTGTCGGGACTTGGAATTAGCCCCTAATTTTAAGGAACTAAAATTAGCCTTCTAACCGTTTCCTGGCTTTCTGAAGTTCAGCAATATAAGCTTTTAACTCCCCAATACTCATGGGACCATATTGATTACCATAACCCAGAACTACTCTATCATGCCCTTCAATCAGGGCATGCAAAGTGGTCTTTAGTTCTTTCGCGTCTAAAAGAACAACCACTCCGTTCTTTCCAGCCAAAAACGTACTTCCTTCTAAAATCTTAGCCATTTTTCACCTCCTATTTTTATTTTGTCAAACGGCTTACAACTATCACATGATAGCATACAACAAAAATTTTGTCAAGCTTTTGTACTATATGAGGACATCGGTAACACTTTGACCCCTCGCGAATTTACACGAATTAGCTCGCTTCCAATGCCTGCTTAATCATAGAGTTTCTGCAGCGCTCGCTCGAAGAATTGGTCACGAATACGAATATTCGCGATTATTCGCGAGGCGGCTTAGACAAATTTCCTTTTCAGCAATAACTCATTAGCCGCCCTACCTGCCCCGTTAGATATTTTTTATACTAGATGGATTTTAGAAAATTGTATAAAACGAATAGAAACAAATCCTTAGCTGAATTTAATTTATCTAACGGGGTGAACGATTAT
>PCWD01000016.1 GCA_002787255.1 Parcubacteria group bacterium CG11_big_fil_rev_8_21_14_0_20_39_14
CCTAATTTCTTTAAATTTTCTTCAATTTCTTTTCCTAATTTTTTACTTTCTCCAAAATATTGTTTTAATTCGCCGGTTAATTTTTTCATCTTTTCTTTAAATGGCACACCATCATCTTCCTCTTTTTTTACGCCGACATATCTGCCTGGTGTTAAAACACAACCATTCTTTTTAATTTCTTCTATGGTTGCTAACTTACAAAATCCCGGAACACCTTTATATTTGCCCATTCTTTCTTTCCTCGCCGTAGCCTTGGCGAGGGCGGGCCTAAATTTCAATTATTTTATGAAATTTTTATAGATAATTCTGTTTCTGGCATTCTTCAAAAACATTATTATAGCGCATCACCTCATCTTTTTCTTTGGGACAACTCTTCAATCCACCAAACACTTTGACTAAATCTTCTTTCTCAATTCCAGATTCCCTAATTATTCCCATTATCCAATTTAGGCTTTGTGGTTTTTTATCCCGAGTATATTTTCCACCCTCTATAAAAGTCATTAATGGCTTCTCGACATAATTTTTAGTTATTGTTTTTATATCTTTTATTCGCACCATATTTTATATTAGCTAATAATTTTTCTCAATTAATTCTTCGACTTTTTAATCTTTTTCTGGCCGATTTTCTTTTGGCGAGTAACTACTTCTATCCAAAAACGCCATACAGTCCCACATTTAGGACAAGTTAAATCTATAGATTCACCTACTGCCATCATCAGCATTTGGCCATATTCATCCTCATCTAAATTTGTACCACAACACAGAACAAGTTGGTTGTAAAGAGAATCTGTCACTCATATTATTTTTTCTTTTTAATCCTTTTTGACTTTTTGTCTTGTTTTTGGAACCACTTTTCAGTTTCAACTAAATCTTCAACAAAATCATCAAACAACTCCTTTACAAAATAAGCATGGCAAACTGGACAATTCCAAGTAAACTCTCGACATTTTTTGCCATAATTTCTCTTAACGAGACTATCAAACCATTTTTGAAACTCTTTAAATTTTTTAATATCTTTTTCCATTTTATTTTATATAAATGCTTTGTCTAAAATTGATTAAAAAAAATAGAGTTGACCCCATTCCCCCATATTCCAACATTCTCAAGAATGTTGGAATGTTATTTTTCTTAATTTTCTTGCTCCATTAGAAATCTTTGATTTCTTTTCGGGGTTTGCTTGCCCCTTAATAGTCCCGCCCTTGGCGGGACACTACGGGGCATGCTTTTGGCAAGTCCTTGATTTTTATTTTTCACTCTCTAATCTTGCTTTAAGTAAAAAAATGGTTTCTGTCCGAAGCTTGGCTCGCGCCCAATTTTTTTGGTTCGCGGTCAAAAACTCGCCCATGCCGGCCAAAATGCTTCGTTCGGGGAGTTTTTCCAATTTTTTAATGCAGTTTTGCAAAAAATCTTTAAAGGGCATTTTTATTCTTTTTTCAACTAATTCCTTGTTAATCGGCCAATCCTTTTGCAAAAAATACCAAACATCAAATACATCGCGATTGGTTCTGTCCAGCCGTTCATACATCGCCGCCAATTTATTGGCAAACATATCTTCCCTCACCATCACTTTCATGGAAATACCGAGGTAATTCACCACTTCGTATTTTGAACCAAAACTTCTGCGATTAATCTCCACTTTAATATTGCGCTCTGTTTCGGCGTAAGATAATTCAAAAAACAAAGTGTATTGTTTTTTTCTTTTTGTTTTGATTTTGCCGTAAGCTGAAATAATTTTCTCCATCCTTCCAAACACATAATCCTCTTTTTCCGATTCAAGCAAATCAAAATCCAAGTCAACCGAAAAACGATTGAGGTCATAAAAAAGATACGCCGCCGTTCCGCCTTTAAATCCCAAAATGGGGCCGACAGTATTATCGGTGTAAATATCTTTTAAAATTTTAATTAATATATTTTTATGTCTACTGATGTCTAGCGCCATGGCGATTTAAGCAAATTCTTTTTGCGTTGCCTCTTTATATCTTTTCACCCTCTCTTCCATTCTTTTGTTGTCATAAATAGGCAGAATTTCATAAACTTTATTCCAATCAATATTGATTAAATTATCAAAATGATATTCTTTATTTAGATAAACCACGTCCAAAAAAGCCCTCTCCGGAGAAGCAATAAAATAATTATCCTTAACTTCAATTCCGGTTTTGTCGGTAAGAATTGCATCTTTTATTTTTTTGTAAGAATGTGTTTGTCCATCAACAGTTATTTCTCTAGTCAGATAAGAGGCGACAAAAATTTGGCCGTAGTATTGGAAAGTAATGCCCGCCCTCGCCAAAACGGTTTCAAAGCTTATATAGGAAGGGGTATAAATTTTAGCTGCCAATTCATATTTATTGTAATTTTTGTCTTTGGCGTAAAATCCCTTCCTTATCGCATACAGCTTGCCGGCTTTTATATAGCGATAAATTCTCGTTTTTACAAGTCTGGCATTAGACTCTCCCCAAATTAAAGCGATATCTTTGATGGAAAAGACTGTATTTTTTGAATTATAAATGGCCAAAATTAATGCTTTTTTCATAAGTATGAACTAATAGCCATCATTAATGTTTACTTCCAGTTTAAATTATAATAAACATCTTGTCAAATTGCAAACCAAAAAAGCTTTGCTTGTGAGTATGACATTTCTAAATTGCCTTAACATTTTAGAAAAACAAAAACCTCAATGCTAATTTAGTATTGAGGTTTTCTTGGCTCATTTTAAAAGTCTATCTCTTTTCCTTCGTAGGCATATTCAAAGAGTTTTTTAAGTTCTTCCGTATCAGGTGTTCGGCGAAGAAAAACAATGGTGCCGTCAAAAATGGCATTTTCCACTAACTTTTCCAGTTTTGATTTAAAATCTTCCGGGCTTATCTCAGCTTTTAAGAAATGGGGAATATCAATTGCGGTCATCAAATCAAATATTTTTTCCACCAATTCTTTAACTGATTCCTCCTCTGTTTCTTTTTGAATTCCGAGATGATAAGCGAATTTAGCAAGAAGAGTCATAACTTCGGGCTCTCTGTCCAGGTATTGCAGGGAGTAAGGCAGAGAAATTCCGCAGGCCTTGCCATGGGGAAGATGAAATACAGCACCCAGGGAATGCCCCATACCATGGGAAAGTCCAGCCTGAGAATTGCCAAAACCGAGTCCGGCAATAGAAGCGGCAATGTGCATTTTTTCTCTGGCTTCCTTGTCTTCTCTATTCTGATAGGCTCGTGGCAAATACTCAAAAATCATTTCAGCCGCTTTAATACATAAGCCATCGGAGAAATCATTCTTCAGGGTGGAGATATAACCATCAATACTATGACATAAAGCATCCATGCCGGTATTAGCTGTCAAGGCAGGCGGCATATTCTTTGCTAAAGATGGGTCAATAATTGCTATATCAGCCATAGCAGCGAAATTTGCAGTTGGAGCTTTTCTTTCTTCATCTTTTCTGGTCAAAACAATAGCCGTTGTTACTTCTGCTCCGGTTCCGGAAGTAGTAGGAATCAAAATCAATTTTGTTTTTTTAATTTCAACCTCAACCATTGGAGCTATATCTTCAATAGCGAGGTCCGGCTTTTCATAAAGGATTCTTATAGTTTTGGCAACATCCATTGGAGAGCCGCCGCCCAGACCAATGATAATATCGCTCTGAATTTTAGAAATTATTTCTACTCCTTTCATAACCGTCTCATAGGATGGGTCAGGTTCCACCTCATCAAAAACTGTAGATTCCATTTGCAAAAGTTCTTGAACTCTTTTGACATAACCAAATTTGACCATAAATTTATCAGTGACAATAAGGGCATGTTTTCCCTCAATCTTTGATAATTCTTCCAATGCTTCCTCACCAAAAATTATCTGTGGCGAAACAAAATAAGCCATAATACCTTTTCCTCCCTTGCCTCGCCGTAGCCCTTCAACAAGTTCAGGGCGAAGGCGGGCTTTGCTTTTATTTTTAAAAGAACAGACAGATTAGCCACCACATATATATGGAAAGATTGCTACCTCATCGCCTTCTTTTAAAGGAGTGGATATGGCAGGCGGCCATTTTATATGACGACCATTGACTAAGATAATTATTCCTGGTCTAAGCTCGTTTTGCTTAGAGTCTTTGAATAAAGCATCCTCTAAACCATCATATTGTTTTACAAGTTTTCTTAACAATTCTTCGATGTTTTCTGCTTCAGAGGAAATTTCTTTCTGGCCAAATATCTTTCTTAAGCTCAAAAAAACTTTAACTTTAATCATCCTCCCCTCCCTTTATTTATCCTTTACTTCTTTCACTTCTTTTTTTCTTCCGGGGTTCCCTGTCTTTTCTAACTCGATCACTCCAGTAGTTCCCTCTTCTCCGTCAAACCAAAGGAGGCGATTGCGCAGGGGTTTACCAACACCGGTAATAATCTTAATTACCTCTTGAACCTGCCAAGCCATAACCATTGCAGGAGTAGCAGAAGGATTACCCATTTCCAGCTCTACACCTTGGACAGAAAGGTCACCAGGCGGGCCAAAAATAGAGGAAAGTCCTGCATCTTTGGAAAAAATAGTCATCAGTTGACCACTAAAGCCAGCAATTGCTCCGTAGATAAAAGGAATCCCTAAGTCCCGTGCAGCTTTCTCAACTACAAAACGTGAGGGTAGGTCGTCCAGGCCGTCAACTACTACCTGAGCTTTCTTGATTAAGTTGTGAGCATTCTCTGGAGTAATTTTCTTTATGCCTGGAGTAACCGTTACTGCAGAATTTATTTTCTTAACCCTTTTTGCAGCAATTATAGCCTTGTATTTACCCAAACTTTTTTCTGTTGACATTAGTTGTCTATTTAGATTTTCCTCGGTGAAGCAATCACTATCAATGATGACAATGTGTCCTATTCCTTGTCGAGCCAAGAGTTCGATTGCTCCTCCACCTAATCCCCCTGCCCCGACTACGGCTACAGTGGAACGCAATAATTTTATCTGTCCTTTAAGACCTATTGTACCAATATTGCGCTGATACCGTAGGGGAATAATGCCTTTCTCCAGGGCGGCGATTTCTATCTCCTTCACCGGGATTCTTTTATCTTGGGCAATTGCTCTTACTTTTTTCAAGCTGATTCCGAAGTATTCCTTGGCACTTGGAGCAAAATGTAATTCCTTGGATTCTTCAATCTGTCGGATAACTTCTTCCTTTTTTTGCATGTCTCACCTTCTTCACTTTTGTCTAAACTACATTAGCAACTATAAAACAATCAGTCAAGCAAACAAAAAAGAGGGAATTTCTAATTTCCCTCTTTCAATTTTTTGATTTCTTCTTCTCTTAATTCTTTCCGAGAAATTTTTTCAACTTTGGTTAGAGGAAACTTATCTCTAAATTCAATAAAATCAGGAATAGCATGACGGGGAAGCTTATCCTGGCAAAATTCAATGAGCTCCCACTCACTAACTTTTCCCTTAAAAGCGCTTTTTATTCTGACAAAAACCTTGATTTTTTCACTACCTGGTTTTTCCAGATCCGGAACGCCGATAGTTACGGCCATGGCTACAGCTTCGTGCTCGGCCAAGGTTCTTTCAACTATAAGAGGATAAATTTTTTCACCCTTTTTGTTTATCATATCCTTATCCCGGCCAACTATGTAAAAATAACCATCTTCATCCATTTCAGCCAAATCACCAGTTTTTAACCAGCCATCCTCAGTTAAGCCTTTTCCGCAAGTTGGCCAATAACCTTTCATTACCTGGGGACCTTTTACCCAGATTTCCCCAATTTCACCAAAGGGAACTTCCTCTCCAGTTTCAGGATTTATTAACTTGATTTCGGTATCTGGTAAAGGCACGCCAATTCCCGATTTTTTCTTGGGCAAAAAACCAGTTAGTTTGGAAAAACAAGAAATATTAAAAGTGACGCAGGGACTGGTTTCGGTTAAACCATAACCTTCAGAAACCGGCATCCCTATTTTTGCTTCCAAATCAGCGGCGATTTTTTCCGGCAGTTCAGCTGAACCGGATATAATCATTGTTTGGAGTCTTTGAAGCCCTGTTGGATTAATTTTAGGGTCAATCAATCTTCTAAGCTGCTCAGGGACAGCAATTACCATAAAGGGTCGGAATTCATTCATGAGTTTGGCAATCATCGGAATATCTCGAGGATCGGGAATTAAAATAATCCGGAGGCCCCAATTTATTCCCGACTGAACCACCCAATGTCCAAGAGCATGAAAAATGGGGACAGCTACCAGAATTGAGGCCTTCCCTTTAAATCCGGGCAAGGGAGACATCATCCAGGGAAGACCCTGAAGGATATTGGACATTCTCTGAAAATGGGTGGTCATTACTCCCTTGGGAAAACCGGTAGTTCCGCCGGTAAAAGTTAAAATAGCCAAGTCCTCCATTGGATTAATCTCAACCACCGGCGGATTGGCGACTGCATTAGCAATTAGCCTTCGAAAATTGTGAGTCCCCTTTATTTCTTGCGGCTCGCTCTCTTCCGGAGAATAATCGGTAATTGAAGTAACTATTATATATTCTATTTTTGTGTCCTTTTTTATTTTCTTGACCAATTCCAGAAAACCATCCAAACAAATTATGGCTCGGGCTTCTGATTCAACAGCTTGACGTTTGAGTTCCGGAACTTGCTCATTTAAGGCGCAGGGAACAACTACTGCGCCAATTTTCAAAACAGCAAAATCGCTAATAATAAACTGGGGGCAATTTGGAAGAAAAACCATTACCCTATCGCTTTTTTTCAGACCAAGATTATTCAAAGCAGTTGCCAATTTATCAACCCAGAGTTTAAGTTCACTATACTTTACCTCTTGTCCCAAATACAGATAGGCTTTTTGATTGGGGTGAGCTTCAGCGGCTTCGTCCAAAATTTTAAATAAAGGCTTTTGAGGATATGGCTTTAAACTGTGTTTGATATTTTTATATGGTCCTATTTGATAACTTTTCAGCCAGGGTTTATCAACGTATCTCATTTTTCTTTCCTTTTTCAATGTGCTTTTTTACCTCCCTTTAATTTAGCAAATTTAAAAGGAGTGTCAACACTCACTCCCTTTTAATTTTTTATTCGGATGCATAAATTTGTTCAATAACATCTTCCAGTCCCAGTTCTTTGAGTTTTTCTGGAGTTGGTTTGCCGGTAATTTTATCCCAGCTGCGAAATTCGTAATAGGGGTCTAAAAGAATCTTTAGATTATTTACCTGTCCTTCGGCAATTCCTTCTGGCAAGGGTTCTTCCAATAATCTTTTTGGCAAAGTGTCATGAGCCCTGGTAAGTCCCTCTCTGATATTGAAAGCTCTTTCTAAATTGTAAATTCGCTCGCCAGTTTTTCTTAAATCTTCCACGCTGAATTGTAAACCGGTTATTTGAGCAATTGATTCTGACAGGTCTTCAGCCCTTAAAGCCAAACACATAAACTTACAAATACCTAAAGAGTCAACATCAGCAAAAACATCCTGGAGGTCTTTAACTACTTTTGCTTCCTTAGGATTTTCTTTATGAACATCTTCAATTTGACTATCTTCAATCAGGGTATAAGGTACCTGAATAAAAGTTGCGCCCTGGACATAAGCGTCAATATGGCAGCCGCCGCGATTGGCCGTGGCAAAAGCTAAACCGGTTATTTTAGCGGCTCGGGAATCGTAGGCCGGAAGTTCAAGACCTTTAACCTGCATGGCAAATCTTTCTGAGCCCTGGCCCAATTTTTCAGCCATTCTTTTTGTTCCTTCAGCCAATAAATCGCCGATACCTTCTCTTTTAGCAATTTTATGAACTAAATTGACCATTTTTTCGGCATCGCCAAAATTAATTTCAAATCCATCATAATCTTCTTTGGTCAAAATTCCTTTTTCAAAACATTCCATAGTAAAGGCAATAGTACTGCCGCAAGATATGGTATCAAGACCATAATCATTGCAAAGAAAATGGGCATAAGTTATAGCTTCAAGGTTATCAACATAACACATTCCGCCAAAAGTTCCCACTGATTCATATTCCGGACCTTCCCCTTTTTGGCCAGCATAAGGACCCTGTCTGATTTCAGACATTCTTCCGCATTTTACCGGACAGGCAAAACAGCCTTTAGGCGATGGGGAAAGTTTGTCTTTTAGGGCTGTTCCATTAATCTCATCAACAAATGGGCAGACGCCGGTTTGCCAGTTTCTGGTTGGAAAACCGCCAACAATATTTACCATGTCCAAAACCATATTAGTTCCGAACTCTCCCATACCAAATCTTAAAATGGATTCATCAAGAAGGTTAAACAGTTTCTCGGATAAATTTTTAAAACCCTCTTCATCAGCAATTTTAATTTCTTCGGTTCCAGAAACCCCGATTGCCTTGAGATTTTTTGAGCCCATTACTGCTCCAAAACCACAGCGACCAGCTGCCCGATGTTTATCATTCATAATTGAGGCATATTTTACGAGGCGCTCGCCGGCCTGGCCAATACAGGCGATGTTAAACTTTTTGCCCAATTTTTCTTTTAATATTTCGGTGGTTTCAAAGACATTTTTGCCCCAGAGTTCTTGAGCATCACGAAGTTCAGCTTTTCCATTATCAATTACCAGATAAACCGGGGTTTGGGAAATACCCTCAAAAATAATTCCATCAAAACCGGATTTTTTAAGGTCAACTCCCCAGTAACCACCAGAGCTTGCCTGGCCCCAAAGTCCGGTAAGAGGAGATTTGGCAACAACGCTGTATCGGCTGGCGCTGGGATATTGAGTTCCGGTTAAAAGACCACTCATAAAAATCAGTTTATTTTCAGGAGCCAAAGGATCTACTCCTGGCTTAACTTCATTAAATAGATAGCGGCTTGCCAATCCTCGGCCACCCAAATATTTTCTAACTAATTCTTCGGGAATTTCCTCTTCGGTAATTTTCCCTTCGGTTAAGTTCACCCTTAAGATTTTTCCTATTAATCCATACATCCTCGTTCTCCTTTCTTTTCAAGGTACTCTTTCCAATTTAGCAAATTTAAAAAGGGTGTCAAATTTTTCCACCCTTTTTCTTTTTTACAATTTAAATTAGAGCGTTGAATAATCTGTGTTGTTCTGTGGTTCAGCTCTGTATTGTTCTGTGTGGACTCTTTTTTTACACAGATTTACACAGAACAGAACATAGATAAACACAGAAGGGTAATTGTTCAGCAGTCTTTTAAATACCAAATTCTTTTAGGTCTTTAAACATAGCCTTAAATTTTTCCAGCTCCTCAGGGGTTAATTCATCTGGATAGCTAGACTTGGTTCGAACCGCCGAAACTACCAGCTCTTTGGCAGCAAAAGCATATTTAACAATCATTGAGAGTTTTTCTCGCTTTGCTAATTTCAATTTTCCGGTCATGAGTCCCACCATTACATCCAATTCGCCGGTAATTATTTTCTTCCATCTATCATATTCGCCCTCAATAATATAATCTCCGGTCTCGCCAACTTCTTTGGGAACAAGTCTTACCGAATAGCAATCTCCGTTAAAAATATCTATAAATAAATAAAGGTCATTTTCAAATCCAATCTCGGGTTTTGCCAAAATCTGCAAAACAACCGAACCTTTCCAGCCCTTGGCTAATTTCTGATATTTTGCGCTTCTTTGAATCTCTTCTTCAAATTTCTTTGCCCACTCCGGAGAGAATAAGATATAGGGCGTTGGTTCGCCATCCAATCTTTGCTCAACTAACTCATCATACTTCTTTCCAAATGCTTTTTTCCAATCCTCATACGCTTCATTCTTCTCATAAGGTTCTGCTTCTTTACCCATTTTTCACCTCTCTTTTTTCAATGAGCGTTTGGCTCTTTAATGCATATTAGCAAACCATTAAGGGTGTTGTCAATATATTTAAAGCCTTTTCTATTTTTTCCAACCATCTTTTTGAGCAAACCGACAAGAACATAGCCCGTCAAATTTTGCTTCGCAAAATTTGACGGCAAAACCCGAACTATGTTCCTAAGAAACTTCGCCCCGTTAGATATAACCCATCTAACGGGGTTTCCTCGCTTGTGTTTATAAAAAAGAGCTCGGAGTACCGAGCTTTTTGATTTGGCTCCCTTGGCAGGACGGCTTTCGCCGCTCCTTTGGAGCGAGCCTCGCTCAATAAAATTGAGTGGGAACCCTTGATTGGAGCAAAGCTCTGCCCGCTCCGGAGTTAGTTTTGAGCCAAGTAAAACAATTACTGACGCTGGTTTAAGATTGTCCCACCCCGTTATATTTCTTAAACAAAAAATGTCTGAATTTTGGGCTACCTGCCAAAGCGGCATACGATTATGCCGCCAGATGTTGACATAGATTATTCGTCTGCCTGGCGATTTTTATTAACTCCCATAGTCAATTTAGAAAAAAGGCGCTCAATCTTTTAGAGCGCCCTCTTTTAATTCTTAATTAGTTAACAATCGTTTGAGTTCTGATCGTGAAAAGAAAAGCGACACCTCTTTCCAGAATATTTCCTCGTTAAGCGTACTATGGATTACGTTTTCCATAACCGATGTCCCAAATCGATGTCGTATCGTGTGTTTTTCTGCCCGCTCCGGATCCCAATGTCCGACGAGATCATTGAGTTTAACAATTACATCATCGCCTTTCGCAATGAAAGCCATACAATCACCAGACAAGCAGAATTTCAAAAATTCCTCATAGAAATCCTCCTTTAACAATGAAGTCCAGATAATATCTACCCCTTTCTTAGTCAGCCTAACGCTTTTGAAAGCTATTATTTCCAGTCCAATAGCCTCAATCGCCGCTAACACTTTTTTCTCAATGCCTCTTTTAAGGCAATCTGGCTTTAAAAGACCAAACGAATAATTCACGCCAATCGCCCCCTCTCTTCCAATATCTTTCCATACTAAATAATAACAGATTTAAACTGGCTTGTCAAGTTCGACCTGCGCCGAGTTTTAATCTTCCTCTTTTGAAAAAGTTGCTGTTATAAAAACTTTTTTATAGTTTGGAAATTTTTCTTTATGCCGCCAAGACTCTTGTTTTTTAACCGATAATCTAGCTCCCAAATCGCTGATTTATTACTGTCGTATCTCAACTTCTTAATAGCATCCTCGCAGCTTAGCCATAGGTATTGAGTATGTTCGCTGCTAATTTTTAGTTTCTTCCTTGAAGGCAATTCAACGCCAAATGCAAATTCGGGGATCATAATAATTTTCTCTCCCCATTTCAATCCACAAATATTAACAGCCGGTATGGTAGTAATGGACGCTAACCTGATATAGGGTGATTTTCTATCGATTCCCGCCTCTTCATATGCCTCTCTCTTTGCGGTCTCAATAGGCGTTTCATCTCCTTCGCCTCCCCCAGCAATAAATTGCCAGATACTTAAATCTTTCCTTTTGAATATCGCGTAATAATATTTTTCCCCTTCCTTTATAAAAGGAAGCACTAAAGCCTGAAAGGGCGCTCTCATATAGATTTAACGAATTTTAGTTTATTCTTTTTTAGGGGACAAAATGGATCAATCGCATTAATGTCTTTATGCTCCGATAAGGCTCTGGCTCTACAGCCGCCCCGACATTTTTTAAACTCGGGGCAATTATTGCATATTTCATTCCCACATAACCTTACCATATTTTTAGCTTTAGTCCAGAGATCCAAAAAGCTCTCGTTTCTAATATTTCCTACTGCAGAATTATCACCGAAAAAAATACAAGGGTAGAAGTTCCCCGATTGCGTAATCCAGCAAACTTCTTTACCGCAATGACACCCAAATTCTTCAGGGGGAGCAAACCATTTTCTCTCCTCTTTTTTAGTAGGAAACTCTAATTTAATTTTAGATTTAATATTCTGTATATTTTCAAGAAAACGAATGTATTCATTTTGGTTAATCAATAAATCTTGATTATCTTTTGCCCTGCCAAGCAGAAGAATCGGGGTAAATCTAATAAGGTCTAATGATAATTTCTCAGCAAGTTTTATTAGTTCTCTATATTCATTAATATTTAAACTATTAATACCAACCCTCATAGCAAGGATGGCTGTTCGGCAATATTTCCTTAATAATTTAATTTTTTCTATTGTTTTTCTAAAATTCCCTTTTCCCCTAACGTAATCATGATTTTTCTCTAAACCATCAATACTCACAGTTATTGTGTTTAAGTTTAATTCATCGATTTTTTTTGCTATCTCTTTGTTGATTAATAAACCATTGGTTACGATTGAGGCGGCAATAAAATTTTCTTTTGCATATTTAATCACCTGAAATAAAGCATCTCTTAATAGAGGTTCGCCTCCACCAATTGCCAAAAAGAAAGTTCCGGCATCTTTCATCTGATCAATCAGATTAAAAAGTTCTTTGGTTGTTAGCTCATTTGAATCTGGATTCCCTGAGTCGCTAAAGCAATGCTTACATCTTAAATTGCACTTTCTGGTAATATTGAGAGAAACCCTCAGAGGGGAACTTAATCCATCGTTTTTTTTGATATACCTTTAATATAAACTACATCCGATGTTAATAACCCTTTTTTAATTAGCTCATTTTTAATTTTAAGTTCATTTAGAGATAGATTATCTTTATAATTATTAGAAAGGATTTTTTTAATGGTAACAGTGGAATCTTTATCAAAAAAATACTCTTCTTGATTTTTAGTGTTATATATTCTTGAACCAAAAAATTCTTCGTGAAAAAATATTTTATGATTTAACTTTTTCATAAAGGGCTTAATATTATTTTATCACAAACAACTTACACTTCAAAACAACAAGGCAACAAAAAGCAGCCCAGCCCTTCAATAAATTCAGGGTAAACTCTGAGCTTTTTTTTAATTTTAGTAAGCGTCAATCAAAAGGCGAAACTGATGACCCCGAACAAATTCTTTTGGAATTTAACGAGGTGGGGATTTCGCCTTAGGCTCCATCTATTAAACCTGATGCGTAATAAATAATTGCAGCGTTTCAACGCGAAACCGACCCCGATAGTACAAATCCTGACGGATTTG
>PCWD01000066.1 GCA_002787255.1 Parcubacteria group bacterium CG11_big_fil_rev_8_21_14_0_20_39_14
TACGCATCAGGTTTATTATAACAAATTAAAAATTAAAAACATAAAAAATCTTAATTTTTGAATTTTAGTTTTTAAATTTTTAAAGGTATGAAATTTTACAAGCCGACAACGCCGGGACGGCGAAAAATGACCGGTAGCGATTTCAGCGTCCTAACAAAAAAAGAGCCGGAAAAGAGCTTAATTTTACCATTGAAGAAAAAAAGCGGAAGAAGCAAAGGAAGAATTACGGTCAGGCATAGAGGCGGGGGAGCAAAAAAGAAATATAGAATTATTGATTTTGCTTCCGGTCAGGACAAATTGAATATTTCGGCCAAGGTTTTATCTTTAGAATATGACCCCTGTCGAACTTCCTTTATTGCCCTGGTTCAATATCCCGATGGAGAAAAAAGGTATATTTTAGCGCCCCAGGGTTTAAAAACAGGAGATGAAATAGTATGCAAAGAAAAGGGGGAATTTAAACCAGGAAATCGAATGAAATTAAAAAATATTATTGTTGGAACTTCTGTTTACAATATTGAGCTTAATCCCAATAAAGGGGGGCAGATTGTTCGCTCAGCCGGCGTTTGCGCTAAAATTCTTGCCAGGGAAGGGGGCTATGTCAATCTTTCGCTTCCCTCAACAGAAATAAGAAAAGTTTCCGAGGAATGTTTTGCCTCCATCGGGTCTTTGTCTCGGTCAGAACACGCTTTTGTAAATTTAGGAAAGGCGGGCAGGAAAAGACATCTCGGTATAAGGCCCCAGGTTAGAGGTTCGGCAATGAATCCCTGCGACCATCCTCATGGCGGCGGAGAAGGCCGGACATCGATTGGATTAAAACACCCCAAAACGCCCTGGGGCAAACCGGCCCTTGGCGTTAAGACGAGAAAAAAGAAAAAATATTCAAATAGATTTATTGTTAGAAGAAGGCGAAAAAAGAAACGGAAGAAGTAAATACACAAATAAATTTGCGAATATATGCCAATAATATGCGAAAGATTTTCGCAAAAGATTCGCAAATATTCGCATAAAAATTAGTGTGTTATTGCAATGAGCAGAAGTCTTAAAAAGGGTCCATATATTGACCAAAAGTTATTAAAAAAAATCAGCAAACTTAAACCAGGAGGCAAAGCGATTGTTAAAACTTGGGCAAGAGCCTGCACAATAACTCCGGAAATGGTTGGTTTTGCTTTCGGCGTTCACAACGGCAGAGAACATATACCGGTTTTTATAACCGAAGATATGGTTGGTCATAAACTTGGCGAGTTTGCTCCAACTCGAAAATTTGTTAGACACGGCGGCAAGATTCAAAGGGAATTGGAACAGAAAACTGCCCAAAAAGAAGCGGAAAAACTGAAGGCCGCTAAAGAATAAATACACAAATAAATTTGCGAATATATGCCAATAATATGCGAAAAAGATTTTCGCAAAAGATTCGCAAATATTCGCATAAAAATTCGGGTAATAATATGCAGGTTAAAGCAAAACTAAATTATCTTAGAATGTCTCCCCGGAAAGTTCGCCTAGCAGCCGATCTTATCAGAGGGCTTGAAGCGACAGCGGCAGAAAATCAGCTTAAATTTTTGCCAAAAAGGGCCGCTTTGCCCATGCTTAAACTTTTAAATTCGGCAATTGCCAATGCTAAACATAGTTTTGGAATTGAGAAAGAAAATTTATATATTTCTAAAATAACTGTCAATACCGGACCCATTCTTAAACGTTGGAGGTCGAGATCCAGAGGGATGGCTGTGCCAATTAAAAAAAGAACCTCGCACATAGAAATTGTTTTAGAAGAAAGACCCTCTTTTGCCAAAACCGCAGTGAGTAAGAAGGGGAAAAGAAAAGTTAAAAAAACAGAAAAAGCAGAAGGAACAGAAAAAATAGAGAAAGTAGAAAAATTAAGGAAAAGACTCAGTTTTAGACCGGAGAAAGAAATTTTAAAACCAAAGAAAGAAAGTATAGTAAAAAGAGTTTTTAAAAGAAAAGCGTTTTAATTCGCTAATATGCGCGAATATAAGTGCCAATATGCGCGAATGTCAGTTATAAATAGCCGACAATTAATATTCGCAAAAATTCGCACCATAATTAGCATAAATTCGCGAGTCAATTGACCCATAAGGTTCATCCGAAAATTTTAAGAATAGGAGAAACGACGAATTGGGAGTCGCGCTGGTTTAGTTTTAAAAAGTATAAAGATTATCTTAAGGAAGATACGATTTTACGCGAATATCTTTTAAGAAATTTAAAGAAGTTAGCCATTGAGTCAATTGAGCTTGAACGTTCGCCAAACCTTATCAATGTTATTATTAATACCAGTCGGCCAGGTCTTATTATAAGGAGAGGCGGAGCTGGCATCGAGGAGCTTAAAAAAAAGATTTACAATAAAGTTTTAAGGTTAACCGATAAAAATAAAGAGAAAAAGGAAATAAGAATAGAAATAAGGGAAATAAAAAAACCTTCTCTTTATGCTTCTTTGGTTGCTCAAGAAGTTGCCGAAAAAATAGAAAAGAGAATTCCCTTCCGAAGGGTAATAAAAGAAGCTATGGGGAAAATTATGGAAAATAAGGAAGCCAAAGGAGCAAAGATAAAAATTTCGGGGAGATTAGGCGGCGCCGAAATAGCCAGAAGTGCATTTCTGAAAAAAGGTGAACTGCCTTTGCAAACATTAAAAGCCGATATTGATTATAGCGAAAAGAGGGCTTACTGTTCCTATGGAGTAATAGGAATTAAAGTTTGGATATATAGGGGAGAGCACATCGGATAAGTTATAATTGTTCTAAATGTTTTAATGTTGTAATTGCAATTTTTATAAAAAGCAAGGCAATACAACAATTATGACAATTACAACAATTACAACATTAATATGTTGTTGCCGAAAAAAGTCAAACACCGTAAACAATTTAAAGGTCGCCGGAGACAAAAGGGTATTGAATCAAGGGCGACCAAACTTTCTTTTGGCAGTTTTGGTTTGAAGGCAGAGGATTATAGCTGGCTCAGCTCTCGGCAGATTGAAGCCGCCAGGCGCGCTATTATAAAATTTTTTAAAAAAGGCGGAAAACTTTGGATAAGAATTTTTCCCGATAAGCCAGTTACAACAAAGGGGGTAGAAGTTCCTATGGGCGGCGGAAAGGGAAGTGTTGACCACTATGTTTTTCCGGTTAAACCTGGAAGAATTATTTTTGAAGTAGATGGAATTTCTATGGAGATGGCAAAAGAGGCATTCAGAAGAGCGTCTGATAAGCTGCCAATAAAAACCAGGTTTATATCTCGCTAATTGCTATATTGCTAAATTGTTAAATTGTTATATTGTTGTATTAAAAATCATCTTGAAATCAGTTTAACAGTTCAGCAATTTAACAGTTTAACAATGAAGACTAAAGAATTACGCACAAAAACCAATTCGGAGCTTCAGAAGCTTTTGCAAGATAACCATGAAAGAATGCGTCAGCTTCGTTTTGATTTGGCTTCCGGCAAGGTAAAGAACATAAGAGAAATTCGTAAAATAAAAAAAGATATCGCTAAAATTTTAACCCTGCTCAATAAGTAGCGAATCGCAAATCGCAAATGGCAAATAGCAAATCGCAAATTGTTGCGATAAGCGATTGGCGATAAGCGATTTGCAAAAAGATGTCGAAAAAACGATTACAAGGCGCAGTGGTATCCGACAAAATGCAAAAAACAGTTGTTGTGAAAGTTGAAAGAATCAAAATACATCCAAAATATAAAAAAAGATTTAAGGTTCACAAAAAGTATAAAGCCCACGACGAAAAAGGAGAATACCATATGGGGGATAAAGTTGTTATTGAAGAATCTCGTCCGATAAGCAAAGATAAGAGATGGAGAGTGATAAAAAAAGTTTAAGGTTTATCGTTTATGGTTTAAGGCAGCCCGTTTCGTTTATCGTTAATTGTTATTCGTCATATTTTAGCATAAACCTAAAACCCTTAACGATACGGGCAGCGATAAACGATAAACTTTTAACGATAAACAAAACCTTATGATACAGCCGCGAACAATACTTAAAGTAGCCGACAATGCAGGCGCCAAAACAATTCGGTGTTTTCATGTGCTTGGGGGTTCAAAAAGACGCTATGCTCAGCTTGGCGATGTGATTGTTGCCTCGGTAAGGGAAGCTGAGCCAAGAAGGTCAGTCAAAAAAAAAGATGTAGTTAGAGCTGTGATTGCGAGGCAAAGAAAGGCTTTCAGAAGGGCTGATGGCAGTTATATTCGTTTTGATGAAAATGCGGCAGTGATTCTTGAAGGAAAAACAAAGGAGCCAAAAGGCGGAAGAATTTTTGGCCCGATAGCTAGAGAGGTCAGGGAGAGAGGATTTGAAAAGATTGCTACTATGGCTTCCGAGCTGGTGTAAGGCGGATATTAGATAACAGATATTAGTCAGTAATGACTAAAATTAAAAATCCAATATATAATATCCAATATCCAACATCTAATATCAAAAATCCAAATCATGAGAATAAAAAAAGGCGATACAGTTTTGATAATATCCGGTAAAGACCGCGGTAAAAAAAGCAAGGTTTTAAAAACCCTGCCCAAAGATTTTAAAATTGTCGTCGAAGGAGCCAATATTACAAAAAAACACAGAAGACCAAGAAAATCCGGAGAAAAGGGACAAAAAGTTGAAATACCGGCTCCAATGGATGTTTCTAATGTGAAATTAGTTTGTCCGAAATGCGGAAAACCAGTCAGAGTCGGTTATAAATTTGTTGGTGAAAAAAAGTTAAGAGTATGCAAGGAATGCGGAGAAGAAACATAACCTTGCGAATATTAATCTCGAATTTGATTCGCGAATATTCGCGAATAGATTCGCATTTTATTCGCAATTTACTTTGTTAAGTTTACAAGAAAAATACAGAAAAGAGGTTATCCCTGCGATGATGCAAAAGTTTGGCTATAAGAGCAGTATGGCTGTTCCAAAAATTGAGAAAGTAATAATAAATACGGGAATCGGAAGAGCAATGACCCAAAAAACTTCTCAAGAACAAAAAGGGCTTATAGAAAGATTTTCTCAAGACCTGGCTTTAATTAGCGGTCAAAAGCCCAGTATTTGTCAGGCCAAGCAATCAATCTCCGCTTTTAAGGTGAGGGAGGGAATGCCTCTCGGGCTTAAGGTAACTTTAAGGGGGGAAAGAATGTATGATTTTTTAGCAAGGCTTATTGTTATTGCCCTGCCAAGGTCTCGGGATTTTCGCGGGATTGAGCCTGGGGCAGTGGATTTAAAAGGAAATTTGACCATTGGAATAAAAGAACATATAGTTTTCCCAGAGATTTCTGCCGAAAATGTAAAACAAATTTTTGGATTGGAAGTAACTGTTGTTACTACAGCCAGGACAAAGGAGGAAGGATTGGAGCTATTAAGGTTGCTGGGCTTCCCATTAAAATATAAAAAATAAAAAATCAAAAATCAAAAACACATATCAAAAATCAAAAAATTTTAAATCTTAATTCTATTTTTAATATTTAAATATTTAATATGTGATATTTGATTTTAGCGACCCCGCCCTTTCTAAAGTTTCCACAAAGGTCAATAACTTAATTAATAAATACAAATAAAAATTTAGAAAATTTGGAAATTATAGGAAGGGCGGGGGAGCGCCTATGGCCACTAAAGCTCAAATTGCAAAATCGAAAAAGAAACCAAAATATACCACTCGAGTTGTTCGACGTTGCTTTCGCTGTGGTCGCAGACGCGGCTATTTAAGAAAATTTGGGCTGTGCCGAATTTGCTTTAGGGAATTAGCCAATCGGGGGGAGCTGCCGGGAATTAAGAAATCATCCTGGTAAAACAGATATTAGATATTAGATATTAGATGATAGATGGTGATTATCTAAAATCCAATATCCAATATCTAAAATCTAAGGTATGGATCCAATCACCGATATGTTTAATCAAATAAAGAACGTTCAAGCTGTGGGAAAGACGACAGTAGAGCTTCCTTTTTCAAAAATAAAACTTGAAATTGCCCATATTCTACGGAAAGAAGGGTGGTTAGAAGATTTTTTTAAAAAAGGGAAAAAAACTCAAAAAAAGCTCAAAATTACATTAAAGTACGAGGAAAAAATTCCCAAAATTTCTAATTTTAAAAGAATAAGCAAGCCGGGAAGAAGGATTTATAAAGGTTGGAAGGACTTAAGGTCTGTTCGGCAAGGATTTGGAATGGCGATTATTTCTACCCCAAAGGGCCTGATGACCGATAAGGAGGCAAGAAAGCAGAAACTTGGCGGCGAAGTAATCGCTGAAATCTGGTAATTACACAAATAAATTTGCGAATATATGCCAATAATATGCGAAAGATTTTCGCAAAAGATTCGCAAATATTCGCATAAATATTCGGGTAATATATTATGAGTCGAGTCGGAAAGAAACCTATTTTAATTCCTGATGGCGTCGAAATAAAAATTGAAGGCCAAAAAGTTGCAGTGAAGGGTCCCAAGGGGGAACTTTCTTTGGAAGTGAGTCCGGAGGTTAAGATTGAAAACAGAGATAACAAAATTTTGGTATTGCCGGCCGAGAGGAAAACCAAAGAAAAAAAATCCTCGGCTTTTTGGGGGTTAACCCGGGCTTTGATTTTCAACGCAATAAAAGGAGTAAAAGAAGGCTATGAGAGAAAATTAGAGCTTGAGGGAATAGGGTATCGGGCTTCGGTTGATGGTAAAAATTTAGAGTTAAAAGTGGGATTTAGCCATCCAGTAAAAATAGAAGCGCCAGAGGATATTAATTTTAAGGTGGAAAAAAATATTATTATGGTTTCCGGCCCAGACAAACAAAAAGTGGGAGAGATTGCCGCCAAAATTCGCAAAGTTAAGCCAGCCGAACCCTATAAGGGGAAGGGTATAAAATATGTGGGAGAAGTTATTAGAAGGAAGGCCGGGAAAAAAGCGGTAGCCACCACATTATAAAATCAAAAATTAACCCGTTCGACAAGCTCAGGGTTAATACTGAGCGATGTCGAAGTATTAAAAATAAAAAATCAAAAATATCATCGCCGAAGTGAGATTCCGCTATGGCGGAACAAATAAAAAATACAAAAATAAGTAAAACTCGAAATTGCCTTTAAAATTTTTAAGTTTTTGCGTTTGTGTTTTTTATCTTTTATATTTTTATAGCCGCATGAAAAGAGAAATAAAACAAGAAGTAAGATTGAGACGTCACAAACGAGTTAAAGCTAAGATATTCGGCACGGTTCGTAGGCCGCGGCTTTGTGTTTTTCGGTCCAACAAGCATATCTATATTCAACTAATTGATGATAATAAGGGAAGGACAATTTTGAGCGCAAGCGATGCCGAACTCAAGGAGTCCAGCTTTAAAAAATCCAAAATCCAAAATTCTAAATCTCAAACAAAATCCGAACCCCAAACTTCAAAAGTTAAAAACGAAAAACAAGAGCTTGATAGAACCGGGAAAATAGCGGTTGCTTATGAGGCGGGGAAATTAATTGCTCAAAAGGCGCTTGAAAAGAAGATTGAAAAAGTGGTATTTGATAGGGGAGGGTATCAATATCATGGAAGAGTGAAGGCAGTGGCGGATGGAGCCAGAGAAGCTGGGTTGAAGTTCTAATTGTTCTATTTGTTAGATTGTTATATTGAAAAAAAATCCCAAACCGATTGACGGCAAGGGATTTGGAAAAAACAAGGTTGAAAAAATCAGTTAATCTTTTGAATTTAAGGTTCTGGTTGCCCAGTAAATAAAAGCCATAAACCCGAGCCACCCAACAGGAAATGCTATTGCCCCCACTATTCCCCATAGAAAGTAGCCCCACCAAGCCATAAGGCTAATTACAGTTATGCCAAGCAGACCCATACTTATTCTTTTTTTATCCTTTTCACCTCCTTTATATAATTTTTTAATTTTGATTTTAATCAAAGTAATCAGTCCCGTCAATAAGATTCACCAGCTTGAAGCCGTAACTAATTCATTTATCCAAGAAGAAAACTGTAAACAATCTCAAAGACACCGATAAGGAATATAACTCCTGTTAGAATTCCAGGACCCAATGCTACTTTTCCACCCTCTTTTAAGTTCTCACGGAAATAAATCCCAAAGCAAGTGGCAAGTAAAACACTAATAACGCCTACAATAAAAAAGAATGCCTGCATTATCTCACCCCCCTTTCAAAGAGCTAAATCCCGTTTCCTGTCTATATTTTATCATATTTAAATAAATTTGTCAAGGTCATTGCCCGGTAAAGGATTTCATTTAGAATGTCCTGCTGGGCAAATCAGAAAATTTCGGAGAAATTTTTTATTCGAAATTCTTCTACTGAAATGCCAAAAGAAAACTTACAAAAAACTAAAGATGAGTTTGATTCAAAGCTTGTTGATTTAGCCCGGGTGGTTCGGGTTGTTGCCGGCGGCCGACGTTTTAGCTTTCGAGCGGTAATGGTGGTGGGAAATAGAGCCGGGAAAGTTGGGGTGGGAGCGGCAAAGGGAGCGGATGTCAGTTTAGCGGTAGAAAAAGCAACAAGACTTGCAAAGAAAAATTTAATTACCGTGCCAATAACAGAAAAAGGCACTATTTTTCATCTGGTAGAGGCAAAGTATGGCGCAAGTAAGATTTTGCTTAAACCTCTTTCCGGAAGCAGAGGAATTGTTGCCGGAGGAGCGGTTAGGGCCGTCTGCGATTTGGCCGGCATAAAAAGCATATCCTCAAAGGTTATTTCCCGCAGCGGAAACAAGCTTAACAATGCCAGAGCCACCATCAAAGCTCTTCGAGCTTTGAAAATCCCAAATCCCAAATCCTAAATTCTAAACAAATCCCAATGACCAAAATTCAAAATTCAAAACTGTTTAGAATCTGGAATTTAGAATTTTGAATTTGTTTAGGATTTAGAAATTAGAATTTAGAATTTTAATACCATGCAATTACACGAATTAAAACCGATTCACAAGCTAAAAAAACCGAAACGTGTTGGCCGTGGCGGTAAGCGCGGTACTTATTCCGGTCGGGGAATGAAAGGCCAAAAATCTCGAGCCGGAGCAAGAATCAGACCGGAGTCGAGAGATTTAATCAAAAGAATTCCAAAATTAAGAGGATACAGATTCAAATCAAAGAGCAAAAAGCAAAGAGCAAAAATTACCGAAGTCAATATTGAGGTTTTAAATAAGAAGTTTGAGGAAGGAGAAAAAGTTACTCCCCAAACCTTGTTGAAAAAAGGAATTGTTCGTAAAATAAAAGGGAGATTGCCCGGGGTTAAACTTTTGGGAAATAGCTCCTTGAATAGAAAACTTTTAGTAGAAAGATGTAAAATATCCGAAAAAGCCAAAGAAAAGATTGAGAAAGCCGGCGGCAGTATAAAATAAAAAATCAAATATAAAAAATCAAATATGTGGGAAAAGATTATTTTACTTTTTAAAATTAGAGATTTGCGTTCAAAGATTCTTTTTGTTTTGGCAATATTTGTTGTTTTTCGATTAGCCGCAAACATTCCGATACCGGGAATTGATTCAGGAAAGCTGAGAGAGTTTTTTCAGGGAAATCAAATGTTCGGTTTGATGAATATTTTTACCGGCGGAGCAATGGAAAATTTGTCAGTTGTTATGTTGGGATTGGGGCCCTATATTACGGCAGTCATTGTAATGCAGCTTTTAACAATGATTTTTCCCAAACTTGAGGCAATGTATAAAGAAGAGGGAGAAGCCGGTCGGCAGAAATTTAATCAGTATGGAAGGATTTTTTCCGTTCCCTTTGCCATAATTCAGTCTTACGGAATGCTTTCTCTTTTGAAAAGTCAACAGGTTCTGGGAGAATTTACTTTTGGGCAGATGATAACCAGTATTATTACGATTACGGCCGGAGCGGTTTTTTTAATGTGGCTGGGAGAGTTAATATCAGAGAAGGGAATTGGCAACGGAATATCTTTGCTTATCTTCGCCGGAATAGTTTCCAGCACCCCGGTTCAGTTAAGGCAGATTTTCGTAAGCTGGGACCCGTCTATGATTCCAGCTTATATTAGTTTTGCCGTTTGCGCCGCGGTAATTATTGTTGGGGTTGTGCTTGTGAACGAAGGCCGTCGAAACATTCCCGTTTCTTATGCCAAAAGAATTAGGGGCCGACGAATGTTCGGAGGTGTTTCCACTTATTTGCCGATAAATATTAACCCGGCCGGCGTTATTCCCATAATTTTTGCCCTGTCCATTTTGCTTTTTCCCGGAATGATTGCCAATTTTGTGTCTGCTTCGGGAAATCCGGCCGTTGCCGGCATAGCAAAATCAGTAGCCACTTTTTTTGAAAATCCCTGGATTCACGGAATATTTTATTTTATTTTAGTTGTTCTTTTTACTTATTTTTATACTGCCGTTACTTTTGACCCAAAAAATGTTGCCAATAATCTTCAGAAAATGGGAGGATTTATTCCGGGGATTAGGCCCGGAAAATCTACTTCTGATTTCATCCGTTTTATTCTAAATAGAGTTCTTTTGGTGGGCGGAATATTTTTGGGCTTAATTGCCGTTATGCCCTCAATTGTTCAGGGATTCACCGGGATTCAGGTTTTTGCCTTTGTAATTGGAGGAACTTCTTTGCTGATTGTGGTAAGCGTGGTTTTGGAAACCAAGAGGCAAATTGAGTCCCAGTTAACAATGAGAGATTATGAGAAGTTTTAGTATTTCTCCAAATTTTTAAGCTGAAGGCGAAGAAAATTTGGTTAGAAATACTTAAACCCCGCACTTATTTTGCCATTTGAGGCAAGAGTTATTCGGGATTTAAGAAGACAATAGATAGTTCTTGCAGTCTGCGTGTCCCGAATAGGGACATCCCTTACCGGGCGAAGCGGACTGCCATTGTATTGGGTTGCAAAATAAGTGCGGGGTTGCATTCATTATTTATAGAAATATGAATAAAAAACTTGTTGTTATCCTAATAGGTCCTCCCGGTTCTGGCAAGGGAACCCAGGCTGGACTTTTGGCTGATAAGCTGAACTTATATTATTTTGAAACAAGCAAGATAATTGAACATAATGTAATGTCAGCCGGCAAAAATGACTATGTGACCCTTGACAGGAAAAAATATTTCCTATCTCACGAAAGAGAGTTTTGGAGGACAGGAGTTCTCTGTACGCCGGCGGTAGTGAGCTGGTGGGTTCAAAATAAATTTAAGGAATTAGACGGGGAGGGGAAAAATTTAGTTATTGCCGGCTCTCCCCGGACCCTGGACGAGGGCAGAGAGGTAATGCCCCTGCTTAAAAGACTTTATGGAAAGGAAAATATTAAAATTGTTGAGATTACTCTTAGCGCCGAACAAACTATTTGGAGAAATCAAAGGAGAAGAATTTGTGAGCTAATGCGCCACCCAATCCTCTCAACTAGAAAAGAATTTCTTAGACTTACCCACTGTCCTTTAGACGGCTCAAAATTGATAAAAAGAAAAGGACTGGATAGTCCCGAGAGTATAAGAGTAAGGTTAAAAGAATACAAAGAAAGAACATTTCCCCTTATTCAGTATTTTAAAAAAGAGGGATTTGGGGTTGGAAAAGTTAATGGAGAGCAGTCGGTTGAAAAAGTTTTTAAAGACATATTAAAGCAGATAAAATCATAAATTAAACTTGATGCGTAATAAGAAATGGCAGGCTTTTTACGCGAAACCGACATGAAACAAGGCGGCTGCAAAGATTTATGGTAACGGAGAGTTCGGCGAAGCCGCCTACGTAAAACCCACGCGAAAATTATTACGCGCTAACTTTATTCCACTATCTAAATTCTAAACAAATTAAACAGATTCAATCCCTCAATTTTTCAATGTTTTGAACATGTTTGGGATTTGGAATTTGGGACATTGAGATTTGTTTAGAATTTAGGATTTAGTGTTTAGAATTTTTCGATAATGATTTCCATAAAAACTCCCGAAGAGATTGCTATTATGGCCGAGGGAGGCAAAATTCTCTCAACGATAATGCAAAAATTGAAGCGGATGGTCAGGCAAGGAATTACCACCCGGGAACTTGATAGGGTCGCTTACGACCTTGTTTTAAAATATGGAGCAAAACCATCATTTTTGGGGCATCAGGGATTTCCGGCTGCCTTGTGTACTTCAATAAATGAAGAAATTGTTCACGGCGTGCCCAGCCAAAGAAAGATTAAAAATGGTGATATTGTATCTTTGGACTTCGGTGTTTATTTTAAAGGTTTCCATGCCGATGCGGCCATAACTTTAGGAGTCGGCAAAATAAGTAAAGAAACAAAGAGATTAATAGAGACAACTAAAAAAGCTTTGGATTTTGGAACAAAAGAAGCAAAACCGGGAAAACATTTTGGCGACATAAGTTTTGCAATTCAAAAATATGTTGAATCTCAGGGATTTAATGTCGTAAAAGAACTTTGCGGTCATGGCATTGGTAGGGAGCTTCACGAGGATCCCCAGATTTTAAATTTTGGGAGAATGGGAGAGGGTTCGGAAATAAAAGAAGGGATGGTTTTTTGTCTTGAGCCAATGGTGACAGCCGGGGATTGGAGAATAAAACGGGGTAAGGACGGTTACTCTTTTAAAACGGCCGATGGATCTTTATCAGCTCATTTTGAATATACTGTAGCTGTAAAATCACGAGGTTGCAAAATTCTAACCCTATTAGATAGAGCTTCGCTCATCTAACGGGGCTAATCAAGATTTAGAACAAATAAGGGCCAGTAGTTTAGTGGCAGAACAC
>PCWD01000035.1:0-12717 GCA_002787255.1 Parcubacteria group bacterium CG11_big_fil_rev_8_21_14_0_20_39_14
ATTAAGTTTTCTCGCAGGGTAAATAAGGGAGAACAAAATGAAAATTTATGTTGTGCCTTGGCCGCATTATGATCCCTGGTGGGAATTTGAACCTGAGGTTGCTGAAAGGCTTGGCGCTAACAACATTAGAAAAGCTCTGGATATTATGGGGGAGAATTCTGAATTTAAGTATGCAATAGACCAGGTTTTTCTTTTGGATGTTTTTAAAAAGTATTTTCCCAAAAGAGTTGAGGAGCTAAAAAGAAGGGTAAAAGAGGGTAGAATAGAACTGGTTTGCGGCGGATATGTTAACCCCGACCTTAACTTGCCAAGCGGCGAGTCATTAATCCGGCAAATGTCTTTTTGTCAAAGAGTCTGGAAAAAGGAATTTGGGGTTAAATCCGAGTCGGCCGGAATAATGGATAGTTTTGGCCAGTCAGCTCAGCTTCCCCAGATTTTCTCAAAATTGGGAATAAAGTATCATACTGCCAAACGCGGAGCTTCAAGGGAACTGCCCGCGGTTTTTCTCTGGGAGGGCGTTGATGGCTCACAAATAATTTTTGACCGCCAGCCAAGAGGGCATCACGGAATTACTGCTTTTCCGCCCTTTTTCCGCATTTTCAGCAGAGAAAATCCAAGCGAAAAACTGGAGAAAATAATACGAAAGACACCAGGAGTTAGATTTTTAGCAGCTCTTATTGCTCTATACTTGCCGGATTTTACCCTTTGGGCAACCACCAAAGGAAAAGTTTGGAGATTCAAAACCGCTCTAAAATACTTATCAAAAGTTTATCCCAATAGTATGGTTTTTATTCCCCATAGTTTTGGGGCTGACGGAGCAATGCCGTTTGAGTGGATTGTTTTTCTTTGCAAAACTTATTCCCGGCTCAGCAAGGATGAAATGTTTATAAGCTCGCCTTCGGAATTTTTTAAGAGCCTTGAAAACATCAGAGATGAACTGCCGGTTGTCGGGGGAGAACTTAATGGGCCCACGGAAAAAGATGGAGAACCGGCCGGAGCCCTGCCGGCCACCTGCAGCACAAGAATCAGAGTAAAGCAACAGGCCCGTCAGTCCGAAAGATTGCTTTACCTCGTTGAAATTTTGGAGACAATGAGATATTTAACCTGGGGAGAATATCGGGATTTAACCGAACTTTGGAAGCTTAAGCTTTCAACCGATTTCCATGATGGAATTTGCGGCTCTTTGACCGATGATAACTATAATGTCCTGCAAGAAAAAGCTCGTCAGCTTCAAGAGGAGTGCCAAAAAATCATTCAGGCAGATTTGAAATCACTTTCCTTCCCGGAATCGGTTTTTAATCCTCTTCCTTGGTCAAGAAAGGATTTAATTGAGCGAAATAGAAAACTGGAGTTGGCTGAAGCTGGTCCCGCGGGATTTTCACCAATTAAAATTTTAAAACCAAAAGGAATTTATGGCTTCAATAAAGAGACCGAAGTTCTGTTTTCGCCTTTTTATAAAGTGACATGGGAAGACAATGACCTCAAGATTTATGAGCTTGTACCAAAGGAAGGCGGCGGAATGAAAGCCGGAAAGAAGCTCACGGGAGGAAATTTCGCTCGTTTTCGACTCCAGAAGGAGAATGGCGACGCTTATTTTTGGGATGTTTCCGATTCCAGATGGGACAGGGTTGAATCAATAAAAGTAATTGAATGCAATGATTTTCGCTCAATCTTAGAGACTAAATCCGGAGTTGGGGGTCTGGAAATTTTGCAGCAAATTATTTTTTACCGCCACAATCCTCGGATTGATTTTAAGGTAAAGCTAAATAATCAGGAAAAAGACATTCGGCTTCAAGCCCATTTAGCTTTGGCAGAAAAGCCCAGAGATATTACCTGGGAAATTCCAGCTGGTTTTCTCAAAGATGGAAAAAGTAGGGGTCAGGCAAAATGGCAGGAACTTTTTGGTCAGAAGTTCGCTTACTATGACAATATAAAATGTATTCAGAATTGGGTGTTTTTCCATCTAAAGAATGTTTACTCGGTCCCGTCTTTTGCGGCTTCCAAAAATCCCAACTCCCCAATCCGATTAGAAAAAATAGAAAATGGTATTGCTATTTTTAATGACGGTTTGCCGGAACACGAGTTCGTGGAAAATTCCTGCTTTATTACTCTTTTAAGATGTATAGGCAGAGTAGGCACCGAAGGAAGGGGAATTAGAAAGAAATTCAAGCCGGGCAATGTTCCCTGGCGAGCTGGCGCTCCCCATCGCATTCCTTTAGCCCAAGAACAGGGAGAGCATGAGTTTAGATATGCGCTCCTGCCCTGTCAGAGAGAAGATGTTGCAAGATATGCATATGAGTTTTTGTTCCCATTGATGTTTTGTCAGGGTGAGAGCGAAAATAAAAAGTTCTATTCCGGGCCTGTCAAAGAATTATTTTCTGTTTTTGATAAAAATGTTATTCCCCTTGCCGTCAAAAAAGCCGAAGAAGAGAACGCAATAGTAATAAGACTTCTGGAAGCCGAAAAAAAAGACAGGAATGTTGAGATAAAATTTAGTTCCGGAGTTGAATTTAGAACTGCCAAATTAACCAATTTAATGGAGGAAGAAATTTCCAATTTGGTTATTAAAGACAATGCTGTAAGAATTCACTTCAAACCTCAAGAAATAGTTTCCTTACTTTTGAAAAAATAGAGTAAAAATCACCGCTTTAGACGGTGATTTTTTTTAAACAATCATTGCATCCGCGTCAAAGGATTTAATCAGGCAAGTGAAAGCTTTATTTTTTTGGTAAAATGTATTATATATTATTTATGGTAGATAAAATCAACTTATGCCCCGTTTAGAAACGAATTTGTTTCTAACGGGGCAAGGACTTTTAACGGGGTATGGCTAATTATTTTTCAAATATTGAAAAAATAGAAAAAGCCGTCAAAGAAGGGGAAGGTTTTGATTATATAATTATTGTTTCTTCCGACAAAAAGCAGGCTGATTTTTGGCAAAAACGCCTGAGCTGTTTTAAAAAAGAGATTTTCGGGAAAAATGCCGAAATAATTTCCCAATACGAGGATTGGGGTGAGGGAGCTGGCCCCGTCAGAACTAAGTCGCCAAAGGCGACTGCCGTTCCGCCAATGGCGAAACGGACTTCTAACGGGGCTGGACAGCTTTTGGGAACGCTTTACGCTTTTCAAAAAGCCAATCAAAATAAGAGACTGGAAAATGCTTTAAAGCAAGGGAAAAGCGTGGCTATATACCATACGGCCGGCAAGGGCAAAAGAATGGCTCCCCTGACTTTCAGCGAGGGAGGAAATAAATCGGCTATAAGATTGCCTAAAATTTTAAAAAATGGAGAATTGTTTACCATTCTGGAAGCGGTAATTTTTCAGACTCAGGTATTTGCCAAAACCAGGCCCGGAAGACTTTGCGTGTTTTGGGGAGACCAAATTATTATTCCTTCGGAAAACTTTGATTTTGAGCAGAAGTGTCATGGAGAAATTTTTGGAATAAAGGACAGGATTCCGACTCAGGAAAATATTTGGAAAAGAGATTGGCAGCCCTACGGACTTTTGGCTTTGGCCCAAAATACAGGACCTTTGCAAAGAGAGAAGCTGTCCTGGGAAGAGTTTTGTAAATTAAAAAAAAGCATTGATTTAAAAAGCTTGAGCAAAAGTTTGGGATTTTTTTCCTGGTCCCAAGAATTTTTAAAAGCTCTTTTGGGTGAATTTGAAAATGAATTAAGGGAAAAAAATGAAAAACTGGATACAGATTTTCATCTCTGGATGCCATTAACTTCTACAAAGGAAGAATTTTTAGAAAGAGGAGGAAATGGAAATTATTGGGAAAGAATAGATAGATTTAAAAAAAATCTCCCCATAACATTTTTCAGACGATCGTCAGAAAAGTGTTATAATTTGGTTTTAGATAAAGATTTGGGAAAAGATGCTTTTTGGTGGGACTTCGGTCAAATTTCCTTTTATCACAAGAATCTTTTAAAGGCATTGGAGAATTCTTTGGAGGGAAAGATTATGAGAAGATTTTTTAACATTGAAAAAACAAAAGATTCAATATTGGTTAATTCCAGAGTTGCCGGGAATATTAAAAACAGTCTTATTATAAATAGCGAAGTCAGAGATTTGAAGGCGGAGGGCGCAATTATTGTAAATAGCAAGATTAATAATTTAATAAGCAAAAATGTTTTAGTTTATAATTTAAAAGATTTTAAGGACCTGGAGATTGGTTCCGGAACCGCGCTTTGCGGAATGGTTTTGAAAGATAAAAGAAAAATTGCCATAGAAACTCATTTAAAAAGAGACGGAAAGGAAGATTGGGAAAAAAGAATTTTAGACAACCCATATTCTTATAAAGAATTGGAAACTTTTTTAATACAAGACTGTTGAACAATTTTTTTTCGCGTAGTTTAGCGTGTTGTTTTGCGTAGTTTAGCGATAAAAATGACTGAATCGTAAAACTTACGCTAAACCCCGAAGGAGACGCTTCGCGACCCTACGGGGCAGGCTCTACGCAAAACCACGCTAAAATTCCTCAACGCTCTCAATATAGTGATTAAAAATTCTAAAAAACTTGCTTTAGGGATAGACCTTGGCGGCACCAATATTGGAGCCGGGCTTGTTGATTTGACAGGAAAGATTTTAAAGAAAAAAATTGAATTAACCCAAAAAGAACTCGGGCCCAAAAAAGTAATTAAGCGAATGATTGGAATGGCAGAAGAAATTTTGGGCAATCAAAAGGTCAGAGGAATAGGTATCGGGGCGCCCGGCCCCATTAAAAAAGGTCTGCTAATTTCTCCTTCTAATTTAGCGGGGTGGAAAAAGGTTGATATTATAACTCCGTTTAAAAAAGAATTTTTTTGCAAAGTAATTTTAGATAACGATGCTAATGCCGCTGCCTTAGCGGAAAAAAAATTTGGAGCAGGCAAGGGAGCGCAAAATCTTATTTATTTGACAATCAGCACGGGAATTGGCGGAGGAATCATAATTAACGGAGAGATTTATAAAGGATTTGGCAATGCCGGAGAATTGGGCCATATGATAATAGACAGAGATTCTAAATTTCGCTGCGGCTGCGGAAATTATGGATGCCTTGAGGCTCTGGCTTCGGGAACCGGGATTGTTGATCTCTTCCGCGAGAGATTTAAAAAGAACGGGGAATTAAATGAATTGAAAGAAATTACGGCAAAAGAGATTTTTAGAATGGCAAAAAAAGGCGATAAAGTTGCCGAAGAAGTGGTCAATCAAGCGCTGACTGTTCTTGGGGTGGGAATAGTAAACTACATTCATATTTTTAATCCGGAGATGATTGTTCTTGGCGGAAGTATAGCCCTAAAGCGCAGAAAGCTCGTTTTTCCCTTTCTGAGAAAGTTTGTTAAAAAAATGGTGATGCCGGCTTTCAAAAACAATGTTAAAATTGTTCCGGCAAAACTTGGCAGCGAGGCTGGAATTATTGGCGCTGCCGCTTTGGCATTTGGCGCCGCAGACTCCTGATAGGGTTTTACTCATCGGCAATTTTTTGGTAGAATTAGATAAAATACTCTGCTTAAACCCTACGAGTTTTCGCGAATTTTCGCGAATAGGGGCGGCCGGAAGGCAAGGGGCTTTCCCGGTATTAAGAAAGCCGCCCTCGCGAATCTATGCGAATATATTTTAATTAGTATGCCCAAGTTTATTCTATGGTTTGAAGAAATTTCAAAAGGAGATGTTCCTTTGGTTGGCGGTAAAAATGCTTCTCTTGGCGAAATGTATCAAAGACTTTCGGAAAAGGGGGTTCAAGTGCCGCCCGGTTTTGCCATTACGGCCGAGGCTTATAAATATCTTTTAAGGGAAGGAAGGATTGAAAAGAAAATAAAAGAAATTTTAGCCGACCTGAATACTCACGATATAAAAAATTTAGAGGCGAGGGGCGAAAAAGTAAGAAAACTTATTGAAGAAACGCCTCTCCCAAAAGATTTGGAAAAAGAAATTATTGAAGCTTATGAGAAACTTGGTAAAAGATTAGATATAGAAAATCCCGATGTGGCTGTTCGTTCTTCGGCAACAGCCGAAGACCTCGCAGATGCTTCTTTTGCCGGCCAGCAGGAAACCTATTTGAATGTTGAGGGCAAAGAAGAGCTGATATATCGGGTTAAAATGGCTTTTGCCAGTCTTTTTACGAACCGCGCCATTTCTTACCGAGAAGATAAGGGGTTTGACCATTTTGATGTTTATCTATCAATTGCTGTCCAGAAAATGGTCAGGTCAGACCTTGCTTCCTCGGGTGTAATTTTTACCCTGGACACCGAAAGTGGTTTTCGGGATGTTGTTTATTTAACCGGTTCCTGGGGGCTCGGCGAGTTTATTGTTCAAGGAACGGTGAATCCCGACCAATTTTATGTTTTTAAACCAACCCTAAAACTTGGGAAACAGGCGATTATTGATAAAATTTTGGGCGCCAAAGACAAAAAACTTATTTACCCCGTTAGAAAATCACTTTCTAAGGGGGTTTACTCTAAAGAAATGGAAAAAACAAGAGAAGTCGGGACTTCCGAAGAGGAAAAAAGCAAATTTGTTTTAGATGACTATGAAATTTTAAAATTGGCTCAGTGGGCTTGCACTATTGAAGAGCATTACGAAAAGCCAATGGATATTGAGTGGGCAAAAGATGGCGAGACCGGCGAACTTTTTATTGTTCAGGCAAGGCCGGAAACCGTTCACAGTCAAAAAAAGGAAAATGTTTTGGAAACTTATCATTTGGAAGAGCCGGTTGGCGGAGGAAAAATACTCTTGAGGGGCGAGGCGGTTGGAAATAAAATCGGACGGGGAGAAGTTAATGTAGTCCTGGAGACAGGCAAAATTTCCGAATTTAGACCGGGCAAAATTCTGGTAACCGATATGACCAATCCCGATTGGGAGCCAATAATGAAAATGGCTCAGGCGATAATAACCAACAGGGGCGGGAGAACATCCCACTGCGCAATTGTTTCAAGGGAGCTCGGAATTCCTGCAGTAATCGGTACCAAAAATGCTACCTCTGTTTTGAAGTCTGGCCAAAAAGTAACAGTAGATTGTTCCGAGGGGGTGGGCAATGTTTATGAAGGACTTTTAAACTTTAGAATTGAGAAATTAAATTTAGCCGAAATCCCAAAAACCAGGACCAAAATAATGATGAATGTCGGCATTCCAGAAAAAGCTTTTACCCAGGGACAGATTCCCTGCGACGGAGTGGGACTGGCAAGGGAAGAATTTATAATTAACTCTCACATCGGAATTCACCCTTTAGCCCTGATAAATTATAAGGAACTTAAAAAGTCAGCATCAGCCGATGAAAAAATAAAAAAATTAATTGAACAGCTTGATGAGAAAACCAAAGGCTGGGAAGATAAAAAGGAGTTTTTTATTGACAAGCTTGCCTGGGGGATTGCCCGAATCGGAGCCGCTTTTTGGCCAAATGAGGTAATTGTCCGTTTCTCGGATTTCAAAACAAACGAGTACATAAATTTGCTCGGCGGTGAATTTTACGAGCCAAAAGAATCAAATCCAATGCTCGGCTGGAGAGGGGCTTCAAGATATTATGACCCGAAATTTAAAGAGGCATTCGGGCTTGAGTGTCGGGCAATTAAAAAAGTAAGAGAAGAAATGGGTATTGAAAATGTGGTGCCGGAGGTTCCTTTTTGCCGGACTCCTGAGGAGGGAAGAAAAGTTATTGAAACAATGAAAGAGCTTGATTTGGTCCAGGGCAAAAACGGATTAAAGGTTTATATGATGGTTGAAATTCCAAGCAATGCAATTTTAATGGAAGAATTTTGCAAAATATTTGATGGATTTTCCATTGGCTCCAATGATTTAACCCAATTAACTTTGGGTCTTGATAGGGATTCCGAGCTGGTTTCCCATATTTACACTGAAAGAAATCAAGCCGTAAAGGATTTGATTAAAAAGGCAATAGAGGTTGCCCGAAAGCATAATAAGGATATCGGCATCTGCGGACAGGCGCCTTCGGATTTTCCGGATTTTGCCGAATTTTTAGTTGAATGCGATATTTCCAGTATCTCTTTAAATCCCGATACCGTGATTAAAACCCGCTTGCGGATAGCCGAAAAAGAAAAAAAGCTTGGACGAATCTGACCCCGTTAGAGGTCTGCCAATGTATTCTTCAAGGAAAAGGTCAACTTTTTCGCGATCGCGAAAAAGTTGACCTTACATTTTAGATGATTAATGCGGGAGATTGACAATCTTTTTGGAAAGAGTAAACTAAAAAGTGGAATATGAATGGCAGACCAAAACCAGGTTGGTAAAAATAAATATGCCTAGTAGAGCAACTTTGAATAGGGCTTTGGGGAAACTAAAAATATAGAGGACGGAGTAGGACGGAATAGCGCCGAGTCGCCGAAGGCGACGAGGCCCACGCGCTTTTTAAAAAGACAAGAAGATAATTTTTACATCTTTTGAAGTTAATAATAAAACAACAGGAGTTTAAAAATAATATGGGTAAACCAAAATGGTAAAAATAAAATATGTTTGCTACGCCCCAAAAAAGGGGAGTGGATACTGATTGTATAAATTTTTGGGAATTCAGTCAAAAAAAAGAGATAATTTTTATATTTCTCCGATTTTAATAATAGAAAAATAAGAAAGTTTAAAAATAATATGGAACCAAGAAAGCCAACGGGACCTTGGAAATAAAAATTATATGTTTGATATAATAAAGATAGCGCGTAATAATTTTCGCGTGGTTTTTACGTAGGCGGCTTCGCCGAACTTTATATTGCCACAAATCTTTGCAGCCGCCTTGTTTCGCGTCGGTTTCGCGTTGAAACGCTGCAATTATTTATTACGCATCAACTTTAATGTCAAAAGAGGGTTGGTTTCCCGTATAAGAGAGGGTTGGGGAAATAAATAAATTATGGGTAAACCAAGATGATAAAAAATCCAGGATGGTAAAAAATAAATAATATTAGATTTTAACACAGGCAAAATTCAAAAAATTCAATTGGCTTGACATCTCTTTTTAATTCTATACAATAGAATAGGAGAGAGTTTTAAAAATATGAATGATACGGGAGGAGGACCATTTTAAATAGAATTTATTTAAAAAGGACATCGTAAAGTAAAACCGTAAAGGTACCCAAAATTATTTAGATGTCTTTACGGTTTTATTTTGCCAATTTTGTTCACGAAGCCAAGCCATTGGGCGAAGGCTGAGTGACTACAAAATTGAGCACCCCGTACTTATCTTTTCACTTATCTTTCGAATTTAGATTTTTCAGAGCCGCAAGGCGATTCAGCGGGCACTCTCTTCGGAATCAAAATAAACCATCAGGAGATAAGTGTGGGGCAGGAAAGAACCTTGAAAATAGCGTGGAGCGCCCGAATGAGTAACGAATAAAAACAAATAACAAACGAATTCGTTCCTAATTCGTTGTAATTCGTTTTTCATTTGGGCGTTCCGCGTAGTGGATGGTAAAATTGGTGCGGGAATGCCGATTTTGCCCAAGAGCTTGAGCCGTCAGGCAAAAGCGATTGGATGTAAAATCGCGCACCCCGTTAGATGAGCGAGCTCTGACGAGCTCTATCTAACGGGGTCAAATTCAACTTACAAAATTTTCGTCGCCTTTTGGCTCGAAAATTTTGAGTTTATTTTGAGAGTTTGATCCTGGCTCAGGATGAACGCTGGCGGCGTGGATAAGGCATGCAAGTCGTACGGCTTTGCCTTCGGCAAAGTGCGCAGAACTGACGCAGAACTATACGCAGAACTGACGCAGAAAATTTTTCTGCGTGGTTCCGCGCTAGCGATTGTGAAGCAATCGCTCTCTTCCGCGTCTGTTCCGCGTGCCTCGCTGGAGGCGAGACAGTGGCGAACGGGTTAGTAACACGTAGATACAAACCCGCTACACAGGTATAACTCGGAGAAATCCGAGCTAATTCCTGATGGTCTGACGGCTGAACCTTGCTTACAAGGTTTAAATAACTAATAACCAATTTCTAATTTCTAATAAAAATCTAAATGTCCAATGACTAATGCCTAAATCTTTTAGACATTAGACATTTAAGAATTGGACATTTTATTAGACATTAGGAATTAGAAATTAGGAATTTATTTTTGACGTTGAAAGATTAAATTTTGTAAGTATGGTTCAGCTGTCAGTAAAGGTATAGACAACTTTACCGGTAGCGGATTGGTCTGCGGCCTATCAGCTTGTTGGTGGGGTAATGGCCCACCAAGGCAATGACGGGTAGGGGGAGTGAGAGCTTGACCCCCAACAGAGGTACTGCGACACGGACCTCACTCCTACGGGAGGCAGCAGTCGAGAATATTCGGCAATGGGCGAAAGCCTGACCGAGCGACGCCGCGTGCGGGAAGAAGGCCTTCGGGTTGTAAACCGCTTTTTATTCTGATAAAGCCGAGCACTCAATACGCATAATCAAATTATTCATTGTTATTATTGATTAAATTTATATTTTCTGTCTTTAAAAGATTGTGTTTATTGAGTGCTCGGTTGATAGTAGGAATAGAATAAGGGGCCTCTAATCACGTGCCAGCAGAGGCGGTAATACGTGAGCCCCAAGCGTTATCCGGAATTATTGGGCGTAAAGCGTCTGTAGGCGGTTTGTTAAGTTTCTCGTCAAATTTCACGGCTCAACCGTGGAGCTGCGGGAAAAACTGACAAACTAGAGAACATAAGAGGCTGATGGAACTCACGGTGTAGGAGTGAAATCCATTGATATCGTGGGGAACACCAAAGGCGAAGGCATTCAGCTGGGATGGTTCTGACGCTGAGAGACGAAAGCGTGGGGAGCAAAAAGGATTAGATACCCTTGTAGTCCACGCCCTAAACGATGGACACTAGCTGTCTGGAGTATCGACCCTCTGGGTGGCGAAGCTAACGCGTTAAGTGTCCCGCCTGGGAAGTACGGCCGCAAGGCTAAAACTCAAAGGAATAGACGGGGATTCACACAAGCGGTGGATCATGTGGTTCAATTCGACAACAAACGAAGAACCTTACCAGGGTTTGACACCCCGACGAAAGCTATTTGAAAGAATGGCCTTCTCACAAGGACGTCGGGGCAGGTGCTGCATGGTTGTCGTCAGCATGTGGCGTGAGTTGCCCCCTTAAATGGGTTAACATGCGCAACCCCTATTCTGAGTTATATGTGTCTCAGAAGACTGCCTCTTTAATAGGGGAGGAAGGCGGGGATGACGCCAAATCAGCATGGCCCTTTGATGCCCTGGGCGACACACATGATACAATGGCCGGTACAGAGGGTTGCCAAGCCGCGAGGCGGAGCCAATCCCATCAAAACCGGTCTCAGTTCGGATTGAAGTCTGAAACTCGACTTCATGAAGCTGGAATCGCTAGTAACCGTGGATCAGCTATGCCACGGTGAATACGTCCCTGAATCTTGTACTCACCGCCAAATAACTGCGCCTGGCAGCTTAATTAGCTAGTTGGTGAAAATCCAACCTTGGTAGCCAAAAAATTAGCAGTCCCAATCCGTAAGGAGAAAGGATGAAGGGCTTGAGGCAAATAGCAGCCTATGAGATAATTAAAAAAATGGAAAGACGACTTTCGCTGGGCGGTCGAAAGGAAGTCATTATAATTTCCTTCATAGGATGTTAGAAATAGTTAATTAAGTGACCCAGGGAGATCCTAAGAAGTTATGAGATTATCGCTTCTTAGGAAGTCAGCTGAGTCATAGTACCAAGCATATAGATATATTTGGGAAGGACAAAACTTATTTATGCTTTCGCCAGATTATATAGTTGGATTGACTGATGGTGAAGAAGATAGCCATAGAAAGAAAAGGCAAAAATCTTTCTGAGAAAGAGGTAGATAGAATAAGAGAATTAAAATCATAGATGCACAAATAAGGCTCGCCGTATGCGGGAAATCCGCACGTACGGTGGGAACGGGAAATAATCTCAAATTATCCCAATCCGTCACATTAGGGAAGCCGGTAGTAGCCGAAACGCCAGTTTAACTGGTTCTAAGCTAAGATCGGTAACAAGAATGAAGTCGTAACAAGGCATCGCTAGCGGAAGCTGGCGATGGATCAAAACTACTAAAATTTATTTCCCCTTTTTGGGAGATAAATAGCGTCGGTTATTGTGGATACTCTGAAGCTTCAGGATTCACAATAAGGTGTTAATCGAATCGCCTTAATGATCGATTAAAGTTCCCGCACCAATTTTGCCATCCAACGTTTCTCGCCCGAATACAAAACGAATAAAAACGAATATTTAAACGAATAGATATTCGTTCAAAATTTGTTGCCATTCGTTTAAAAATTCGGGCGTATTGCGTATTTTTTGTACCCCGTTTTTGGGGTTTTATTTTTTGCTATTTTGCTGTATAATTTAAATATGAAGTATCTAAAACCAAAGAAAATTTTAAAAAGAACAAGGGAAATCGGGCTTCGAAAAGCGGTTGGGGCCCGAAAAAAAGATATTCTCACCCAATTTTTAATGGAAGCGGTGGCCCTGACCGTTCTTGGGGGAATAATAGGTATTATTTTGGGTTGCGTTTTTTCTTACATTGGAAGTATGGTTCTTGGAAACATGTTAGAGGTGGAATGGGCATTTACCATTTCTTTAAAGGCCGTAGCATTAGGCGTTGGAGTGGCCGGCGTGGTTGGCTTGATATTTGGGATTTTTCCGGCCCCAAAAGCCGCCAAGCTTAATCCAATAGAAGCCCTGCGATATGAATAAAGAGTCGCATACGAATAAAGATGTAAATTTAATACGAATAATGGCTACCATACGAATATTCGTATGGAACCCATAAAATT
>PCWD01000035.1:12779-20029 GCA_002787255.1 Parcubacteria group bacterium CG11_big_fil_rev_8_21_14_0_20_39_14
GAAACGCTGATAGCTACGCTGAACAACGCTGAATTATTCAACAGTCTCATCTTTATTCGTATGGAATCTATGGCTAAAATCGGTTTTTTTACCGATACCTATCTTCCGGTAATTCATGGAGTGACGGTTTCCCTGGAAACCTTTAGAAAAAGTCTTGAAGATTTAGGACACGAGGTTTTTATTTTTGCCCCCCGTCACCATGGTTATACCGATGAAAACCCCCGTGTTTATAGATTCCGTTCCATCCGGGTTATCAGAAAACCAAAAATGTATTTTGCCTTTCCCTTTTTACCGATTAATCATTTTAGAAAGATTACTGACATTAAACTGGACATTGTTCACTCCCATACTCCCTTTAGTATGGGATTTTTAGGAAAAGCTTTGGCTTATTACCAGAAATTGCCCTTTATTTACACTCATCACACTCATTATCCGGAATATGTCAAAGTTTACGCAAAGGAAAAATTTTTAATTCCCTATTTAGCCAAGACTTTAATTAAGAAACATTCAAATATTTCCAATGCGGTTTTAGCCCCCTCCCATAAAATAAAAAGAGAATTGAGAAGTTACGGAGTCAAAAAACCGATTTATGTTTTGCCCACAGGAGTTAATCAATCTATTTTTAAAAAATCTCCAGAAAACAGACAGATTCTAAGAAGAGAATTAGGCATTTCGTCGAAAACAAAAGTTCTGCTTTTTGTTGGAAGAATGGCAAAAGAAAAGAATTTGGAATTTTTAATTAAAATGTTTAGAGAAATTTTAAATGGGAAAAGCAATGTTTTGATGCTGATGGTAGGGGATGGCCCTCATCTAAAAAATCTTTATAGAATAGCTAAAAATTTAAATTTAATGAAGAATATAAGGTTTACGGGTTTAATTTCCCGTGAGACAATGCCGACTTTCTATCAGGTTGCGGATATTTTTGTTTTTCCCTCCCTTACCGATACTCAGGGATTAGTAATCTTGGAGGCGATTGCTTGTGGTTTGCCCGTAGTAGCTTTAAAAGACGATGTTTTGCAAGAAATGGTAATTGATAATAAAAATGGTTTTTTGATTGAAAAGTCGTCAGCGGCAATATTTGCCGGGCAAGTTCTCAAAATTTTAGACGATGCGTCTCTTTATGAAAGATTTTCCGAGAATTCTTTAAAGATTTCCCGAAATTTTTCAAACAAAAACCAAGCAGAAAAGCTGTTGGATATTTACAAGGCTGCATTAAATTCCCCGGTTTTTAAAAATACAAAAAATGCAAGAGAAAAAATATTATATTAATATAGGAAAAGCCACAGATTTAAAAAATCCAGAAGAAAGGACTATTTATCGAATTTTTGAGATTATTCCCGGCGCTTTGGTCTGGCTCACTTTAATAGGAATGGTTTTACTCTCCTGGATTTTGCCGGTTTTCGCAGCTTTTTTCATTATTGCTTTTTGCTCTTTTTGGCTGCTAAGGACAACTCACTTTGCTATTCATTTAGCGGCTGCCTACTTAAAAATGAAGAAAAATTTAAAAACGGATTGGCTTAAAAAGCTTGATAATTTGAGAAAATATCCCGCCAATATTGCTGACAAAATCGATGACTGGCAAGATATTTATCATTTAGTTGTTCTGCCAATGTATAAAGAAGATTTGAAAATAGCCAGAGGAACTTTTAAAGCTTTGTTAAATTGTAGATACCCTAAAGAAAAAATAATCATGGTTTTTGCCACAGAAGAGAGGGGTGGAGAACAGGCAAAAGAGGTAGCCGAAGCTATATCTAAAGAATTTGGAAATAAACTTTATAAATTTTTAGTTACGGTTCATCCTAAAAATATTCCAGGCGAGATTGCCGGCAAAGGCTCTAATGAAACCTGGGCCGGCCGTCAGGCAAAAGAAAAAATAATTGATGTCCTTAAAATTCCTTACGAGAACATCATTGTTTCCTGTTTTGATATTGATACTCAGGTTTTTCCACAATATTTTTCCTGCCTTACTTATTATTATTTAACTTCTTCCGACCCAACTCATTGCAGTTATCAACCGATTCCTTTATATTTAAACAACCTTTGGGAGGCGCCATTTTTTTCCAGAGTGGTTTCTTCTTGCAATGTTTTTTGGCAGATGCTGCAGCAGCAGCGTCCTGAAAAAATAGTAACTTATTCTTCCCATTCAATGAGCTTTAAAGCTTTGGTAGAAATGAATTTTTGGCAAACCAATGTAGTTTCGGAAGATGCCGGAATATTTTGGAAATCATTTTTGTTTTATGACGGGGATTATAAAATAATCCCTTTGCATTACCCAGTTTCTATGGATTCTTGTGCTGCCGAAAATTTGTGGCAGACAGTGGTTAACCAATACAAACAGCAAAGAAGATGGGCTTGGGGGTCGGAGGGCATTCCTTATCTTCTTTTTGGTTGTCTAAAGAACAAAAAGATTTCCCTTGTCAAAAAATTTCGCCACCTTTTTTTATTAGTAGAAGGATTTTGGGCCTGGGGAACTAATGCTTTTTTAATTCTTTGTTTGGGCTGGCTGCCCCTGTTTTTTGGCGGAGAGGAATTTAATACCACGGTTTTGGCTCATAATCTCCCCATTATTACCAGAAATCTAATGACAATAGCCATGCTCGGGCTTTTAACTTGCATTATAATTAGCACTCTATTACTCACTCCCCGTCCTCAAAAATACAGCAGATGGAAAAGCTTATCAATGATATTCCAATGGGCTTGTTTTCCCGTCACCTTTATACTTTTTGGTTCTATCCCGGCAATTGAGGCCCAAACAAGACTTATGCTTGGCAAATATATGGGCTTTTGGGTAACGGAAAAAGTCCGAAAGGACTTTTGAGGTGAACCAAAAGCCAGAAAGGGCGATGGGGAAAGTGTTTGCTTGCCATTAACTTGCAAACTTCATTTGGTTTTGGAATGGAGCAATGGAGCCAAGAAGTTATTTTAAGAATTTTATGGAGGATAATAATAGTTACAAAAAAATTTATACGAAGGCCTATTTTCATGGAGAAAAATCATTCTTTTATAAACTTGGATATCGAGATTTTAGACATTATTTTAATAATCTTTTTAAACCGCTTAAAAAGCATAATAATGAATTTAAAGCCGGCAATGTTTTAGATGTCGGTTGCGCTTATGGCTTTATGTTAAAACGATTTCCGGATAATTTTACTCTTTACGGCATAGATATATCCGAATATGCAATTTTAAGAGCTAAAAAGATTGTTCCCCAAGCTGTCTTAAAAGTGGGAAACATTGAAGAGGGATTACCATTCAATAATAATTTTTTTGATATTGTTTGCTTCAATGATGTAATAGAACACTTGAGAAATCCCCAAAAAGCTTTGCTTAATATTAAAAATATATTGAAGACAAATGGACTGTTATACATAACCACCCCAAATCTTAATTTGTTCAGAAAAACGATTTATTTTTACGCCGACAAAAAAGAACATCACATTTCTTTATTCGCCCGCAAGAAATTAATAAAACTTTTGAAGTTTTTAGAATTCGAAATTTTGGAAGAAGGCACTTATTTTAGCGGGTTCATACCTCCCATTAGATTAAAAAACAATATTGGGCCAGAAACTTTTATTATATGTAAAAAAATATAAACATCTTTTAAGAAAAGCTTTAAGGAAAGACTTTAGCATTATGGTAGCCAGCATAATTTTATTGTATGGGAATTTCTAAATTCCAATACAAGAAATATGCAAAAATCAATTCATAACTTAGACAATAAAAAAGATTGTCCGCCAAAATTTTGTGAAGCAAAGCTTGGGCAGGCTTGGATAGTTTCGGTGGACATGGGTTACGGTCATCAAAGGACGGCTTATCCTTTGAAAAATTTGGCTTTTGAGGGAAAAATTATTAATGCCAACAGTTATCAGGGTATTCCGGAAAAAGATAGAAAAATCTGGGAGAGTCAGCGAAAATCCTATGAATTTATCTCAAGCTTCAAAAGAGTTCCCTTAATTGGCGAGTTTTCCTTTGCGGTTTTTAATGAATTTCAGAAAATCCACAGCTTTTATCCAAAGAGAGATTTATCAAGGCCCAGTATTCAGTTGAAATATACCCACTCCTTAATTAAGAAGGGCTGGGGGAAGCATCTGATTGAAAAATTAAAAGATAGAAGCCATTGGCCCGATAAAAATCCGCCCCCAATGATTAATACCTTTTTTATCCCGGCTTTTATGGCTGAATTTTTTAACTATCCCGGAGAAATTTTTTGCGTTGTTTGCGATGCCGATATTTCAAGAGCCTGGGCGCCGCTCAATCCCCTTGCAAGTAAAATTAAATATTTCGCCCCAACTCCGAGAGTGGTTGAAAGACTCAAGCTTTATGGGGTGAAGCAAAATAATATTTTTTTGACAGGGTATCCGCTTCCTCAAGAGATTATTGGCACAGATGAATTGGAAGTTTTAAAGCACGATCTGAGATATAGACTTTTAAATCTTGATTCTAGGAGAAAATATTTCCGGCAATATAAAGCGCTTATTAGGGAATACCTGGGAGATTTTCCAGAAAAATCAAATTTACCCCGCGTTAAAACCAAGTTTCTGGCGCGGGGCCATCCTCTAACTTTAATGTTTACTGTTGGAGGAGCCGGAGCCCAAAAGGAAATTGGGAGCAGGATATTAAAGAGCCTGGCTAAAAAAATCAAAGTCGGAGAAGTTAGATTAATTTTGGTTGCCGGCATCAGAGAAAAAGTCAAAGATTATTTTGCCAAAAATATAAAAAAATTAGGTTTGGAAGATTATTTGGGTGCAAGTATTGACCGAGCGCACAATGAGTTAGGCGCTTTGATTGAGATACTTTTTGCCAAAGACATGGAAAGTTATTTTCAAAATTTTAATCAAACTTTAAGAACGACCGATATTTTATGGACAAAACCTTCGGAACTTTCTTTTTATACCGCTTTGGGTTTGCCAATTATTATTGCTCCTCCAATCGGGTATCAGGAAAATTTTAACCAGGAATGGCTTTTAAAACTTGGGTCAGGTCTGGTTCAGAAAAATCCTGATTATACAGGGGAATGGCTTTTTGATTGGCTGGATTCGGGTTTGCTTGCCGAGGCGGCAATGCAGGGATTTGTTGAGGGAGAAAAATTGGGAACACTAAACATCAAAAAAATCCTAAATCCTAAATCCTAATTATATGTTGTGGCTTTTAGTCGCTATTTCGTCTTATTTTCTTTTTGCAATAGTCGCTTTGGGCGATAAATATCTCCTGTCCGGTCCCTTAAATCCCAAAAGTTATTCCTTTTATGTTGGGATATTGGGAATTTTTGCTTTGATTTTAATTCCTTTTGTTGGTTTTTCAGTCCCAGAAATACCTCAAATTCTTTTCTGTCTTTTAGCCGGCGCCGTTTTTATTTTTGCTAATTTTTGGTTCTTTACGGGACTGGAAAATTTTGAGGCCTCAAGAATAGTGCCGGCAATCGGCGGGCTTTTGCCTTTATTTACTTTTGGGTTGGTCTTTTTGTTTTCCGGCGGCAAAGAAGTTCTGTCCCTGGAGCAAATTTCAGCCTTTATTTTATTAATAACGGGAACCGTTCTTATTTCCACTGAAAAAGGAAAATCAATCACTTCAAAGTCGCTTCAAATTTCAGCTATCGCCGCCCTTTTTTTTGCCATAGCTTTTGTTCTAACAAAATATGTCTATTTAGCCGAACCCTTTTGGACGGGTTTTATCTGGATGAGAATTGGCGGATTTTTAGCCGCCGCTTGCTTTATTTTTACCCACGAGGTAAAGGCTGAAATTTTTAAAAAAAAGTTTACTTTTCAAAAAAAGACCGGAACCTTTTTTCTTGTAAATCAGGGGATGGGAGCCGGGGCATTTATTTTGCAAAATTGGGCGATTGCCTTAGCTCCTTTAAGTTTTCTGGCTTTTGTTAATGCTCTGGAAGGGACCAAATATGTGTTTTTATTAATTTTTACCATTCTGGTATCTTTAAAGTTTCCCAAAATTATAAGAGAGGAATTTTCAAGAAAAGTTCTCGTCCAAAAGATTTTCGCCATTTTATTTATCGGGACGGGTCTGGTGATTTTTGCCTTTATTTAAAACAAACCCCGTTAGAAATTTTATCGTATAAGAATCTCTTTCGGGGCAAAACTATGACGATTTCTAACGGAGTGAAAAGAAACTTAAAAATAGTTTTGCTGATAGTTTTGGTCTTTCTTTTGCTGTTTGCTGTCTATTTTTTTGGAGGTTCTCCCAGGCCTGCCGAAAATATAACCTGGGGAGTTAACTTTTCTCAAAAGCATAGCGAACTTTTTGGACTGGATTGGAAAGAAGCATATCTGGCCCTGCTGGACGATTTAAAAATAAAAAATTTAAAAATAGCCACTTACTGGGATTTAATTGAGCCGAGGGAAGGAGAATATAATTTTGAAGACCTGGATTGGCAAATTAAAGAAGCGGATAAAAGAGGAGCAAAGATTTTTTTGGTGATTGGAATAAAGACTCCTCGCTGGCCGGAATGCCACATCCCCCGCAATATCAAATATCAAATATTAAAAATCAAAAATTATTGCAATACATAAAAGAAATTGTAAATAGATATAAAGAATCAGAAGTTATTTGGGCTTGGCAGGTGGAGAATGAGCCGTTTTTTAAGTTTGGAGAGTGTCCGAAAATCAGCAAAGAGTTTTTAAAAAAGGAAATTAATTTGGTCGGGGTCCTTGATTCTTATGAACGGCCGATTATTATTTCCGATAGCGGAGAATTCTCATTTTGGCGGAAGCCTGCTCAGCTTGGCGATATAGTGGGAATTACAATGTATAAAAAGGTTTGGTTTAAAGAGTTCCACACCTACTTTTCTTATCCGCTTCCCCCAATCTTTTATAGTAGAAAAGTTAAAATCATCAATAAATTATTTGACAAAGAGGTTATTTGCGTGGAGCTTCAAGCCGAACCTTGGTGTCCTGTTCTTCTTTATGATTGCTCGCTTAAGGAGCAGGAAAAAACAATGAATTTAGAGCAATTTCAAAGAAATATTGAATTTGCCAAAAAAACCGGTCTTAATGAATTTTATCTCTGGGGAGCCGAATGGTGGTTTTGGCTCAAGGAAAAACAAAATGATTCAAGAATATGGGATGAAGCAAGAAAATTATTTTAATGATTGACGATTTTTTGTTAAAATAGAATAACCGAGGCAGATTTGCATTATAAAGATGATGCGTAATAGGGAATAGCAGGTTCTTTGCGCGAAACTAACCCCGATAGTACAAATCCTGACGGATTTGACTACGGGGCGAGAATAATCGCAG
>PCWD01000029.1:0-2735 GCA_002787255.1 Parcubacteria group bacterium CG11_big_fil_rev_8_21_14_0_20_39_14
ATCTTCTCTGACTATTTCATCTCCTTTAAAAATCTTAAAGACCGCCGTGTAGCCCCTGGGAGGCAATTTGGTGGAAAGCACAGCTGTAATCATTTGCTTCTCAAAAGGAGGAACTTTTTCCATCTTTTTTGTTTGGGTTGTTTCCAATAAATTCTCTTCTTTTTCATCATAAATATCAAACTGAACTTTTGTCGGGCTGGCTTTTATATTCCCGAGATTTTCAATCTCCATTTCAAATTTTATTTTTCCGGCAGAATACCACCATAAAACTTTATGACCCTCTTCCAAATCATAGATATTGACTCTCTTTACTGCAAAATCAAAAATCTTAATGTCTTTCACTTCCAGATTAACGTCAATTCTGGCTCCCAAAACTATCGCCACCCCTCCCCCTTTTTCTTCCGGGGGCCTAACCGGGTAGGTTGTTAACCTAATATAGCCCGGGTAGCTTTTAAATTCGGCATTTTTGGGCACATTAACCAAAACCGTCATCGGCGTTCTTTGCTCACCTTTCGGCATAATAAAGCTTTTGCCTTTGTCAATGGAAATCCAATCCGAAGCTCCGGGGACATCAACGGCAACTTCTACTCTTAAATCTTCAATAGGGTCGCCCCGACTCAACCAAATTTTGCTTTCAAAATGAGACCCTTGAGTAAGGTTGCGGTTTGTTACATAAGGAGGGGAAATACCAAAACCGGCAAAAACAATGTTCGCGTTAAATAAATACATCAAAACAATTACCATCACTAAAATGGCTATTTTCCGCATTTAATACAAAAATTTAGAAACTTATTGAAACTTGCTCCCGAGCACTCAATTCGTTGAGTGCTCGGTCGCGAAACTTGTAGAAACTTATCGTTACAATAAGTTTCTATTAATTTCTATCAGTTTCTACCAGTTTCTATTTAATATTATTACCAGGTGCTGGTTTCTGAAATCACTCCGCTGATTGTATTCGTTCCTTCGTAGGTCCCGGCTGCCTGACCGGTGTTAATCTTTATCAGCCAATAAGTGCTGGAAGTGGCTGGAGTGTTGGTAGCGATCGTCTTTAAGCAGTTAATTTCCAGCTCGGTTGCTGTAGAAGTAGCCGTAGCTCCAGTTGCCCAGGTAAATCCGGAAGTAGTAGAAGCGTGCTGCTGGTCAATAGCAATGAGATTTATGCCAGATTCCATATCAACGCCTGAAATTTCGTTATCCAATCCCGTATTGCCAATTGCTTTAATGGTGGTAGTGCCTTCACCGCTGGTCTCCCCGGCGCCAACCGTACCGTAATCAAGAGTGATATTGGTAATAAGAGCAGAAGCGATGTAGGATATCATTTCACTTGGGCTTGAACTTTCCTGGCTGGAAGAAGCATTGTCATCGTCAACTGCTTTGAAGGTGGCTAACCAGGTGTTAGCAGGATAATAGGAAGTGGAATCGGTCGGGTCGGCCACATACCACATACTGAAAGTGCAGGTGGAAGTAACGGTGTCATCGCTGGCTCCTCCGCAAGGTCCTAATGTGCAGTCAGCTAAATCTAAATAGCAATTGTTGGCATTAGCAGAACAACTGGCTCCTTGACCGGACCTATAAACCCAGGCTTTGGTAACGCTGGCATCAGTATTGGTGGCAATCTCGCTGCCGCTAGGAGATTTTTCACAGCTGTTTTTATCAATTATCGTGACATTTACCTTAAAGTTAGCGGTCTCGCCTTCAGGATAGGTTAAGTCCAGGTCAGTGTCTCCACCTTCATCTACGAACTGAATAGTAGAAGCAGTAACGGTTGGAGCAACATTGCTGACAGTGTAATCACTTGTATCTCCATGGGCTCCGGTATCAGTGGCATCGAATCCATGATTATCCACCATAAAAACCCAGGCATTGTAAAGTTTATCCTGCATTATATCGTCAGAGTCGTCGTAGCCACAGGTAAGGTCACTACTATTAGTAGTAGAGCACCAGGTCTGGTCACTATCACATCCGGGGGAACCGCCGGTAGTAAAGCTATTGGTTTTACAAACATAAAGCTTGATGGTATCTGCTGCGGCAAAAAGGTCAGAATCGCTTGAAGTTGAGTTCCAGGTTATAATCTCATTAGGATCTATCGGAGTAGTATTAGAAACTTCGGTAAAAGACGGCCGGTGGTTGGTGCAAAAAGGCGAGTTTTGAGCCGCATCTCCTGTACCGGTGTTACCAGCTGAACATTTTTGGTCGGTGTTGTAATCGCAGGCAAAAGCGTACCAAAGTGAACTGGTGGCTGAAACTCCGGAAGTGGAAGTGGTAGCAGTCTGCTGAGCACCGGAAGTGGTGGTCGCAGTAACTATCCAGGCCCCTGCCCCGCTACAAGTAGGAGCGGCAAGACTGTTTGTCGCAATGCTATTCTCTTTACAAATTGCCAGGTACCAATAATCGCCGTTTGCATCGCTAGCCGTTCCCTGCCAGGTAATATTATCTCCTTGATTAGTTGGGTTGCCGGCCGTACTTCCTACCCCCTGACCGTCAGCAGAAGTAGGATCTTCAACAATGGCGCTCAAGGTCGGAGCAGAATTACTTACCTTCACTGCAGTAGTTGCCACATCTGCCTGAACCATCTGGGGAAGTGTTTGCTGCCCGGCATTTAAAACCAGCATTGCCAATATTGCCATTATTCCAAAAACCACAAACCAGGGAATTGTTTTTCCTGCCCCGTTAGAAAGAAATTTTCTAATGGGGTTTACTTTCTTTGCCATATCTTCTTAGATTAAAGATTTAAG
>PCWD01000029.1:2747-4424 GCA_002787255.1 Parcubacteria group bacterium CG11_big_fil_rev_8_21_14_0_20_39_14
GATTTTAGTATTTTCCCTCCTTATCCCGGAGGATAGGCGACCTTTGTAATTTTAATATTATACTATTATACTATACTACTCTTATTACCACAAATAAATATCGCACTTGGTTATATCCATACCATAATTGTTTACTATCTTAATTTTACCAGATTTGGGCAATTTATGGAAACAACAACCTGTGGATAACTCTGAACCAGAATTGGAAATTGGGAAATTGGACGTGTCCCTATTTTACTCAGTATATTGGCATCGCGTATTTACCAGTTCCCCTACTCTATAAGGATGAATAAAAATGATATTTGTCTTATTTAGTTGAATTTCGCCCTGAAAACCTAAATTAACGACAACGGCCCGTTTCGGCAGGTATCGGCCTATAAAACTGCGCAGACCTCGAGAAATTTCAGGTGATTTAAGAGCGGTTGCTTTAACCTCTATCGGCAAAATTATCCCGGCGTAGTTAGTTAAAACAAAATCAACTTCGGCTTTTTCTTTGGTTCGCCAAAAATGAAACGGGACTTCGGCTTGTTTAAAGATTTCAGAAAAAATAAAATTTTCCAAAAGAACTCCTTTATCTGATCGTATTTCAAATTCCTGAAAAAATCTAAGGGCAAAATTTCTCAAGCCGGTGTCTAAAAAATAAATTTTGGGCATTTTGGTTAATTCTTTGCGGGGATTTCTAAAAAATGGGGGCAGCCATTTAATAATAAAAGTGTTCTCCAAAATATTCAGATATTTTTCCAGAGTACGATAAGTGATGTTAACGGTATTGGATAATTCATGAAGATTGACCAATTGACCAATTTGTCCGGCTAAAAGATTAAAAAGTTTTGTAAAAGTAAGCGGTTCTTTGATTTTTAAAAACCCAATTATATCTTTATCAAGGTAACTTGAATGAATTTCTTTTAGAATTTGCTGTTTTTCATCAATATTTGCTTCCAGCGCCACTCTCGGATAGCCGCCCCAATTGATAAAGTTAAAAAGATGTTCCATAATCCGTTTCCGGTCATAAGAAGAAATATCCTTCCGGCAAATGAGTTTTGCTAAGGTTTTATCCCAGAAAGAAAGATATTCTTGAAATGAAAAAGGATAAAGACGGAAAACCCGCTTTCGGCCAGTTAAAGATTCGTGAATTTTTGACCTTATCTCTAATGACGAAGAACCGGTAAGCACAAGCTTCATCGGCAAATTGAGGTCGTAGATTCCTTTAAAAAATATACCGGCATTTTTAATCCGCTGAGCTTCGTCAATAAAAACAAAAAGTTTTTCTTTGCCAATTCTTTGTTTTAAAAATTTAATAAAATCCTGCTGGCTGCTGAATAATTCTAAATCGGATAAAATGTCCAAATTAAAAATTAAGATATTGTTTTCTGAAATACCTTTTTTAATAAGTAAATCTTTTAATTGAAAAAGCAAGGTGCTTTTCCCCACTTGCCGACTACCGGTAATAATGGTAATTTCCGGTTTTTCTAAGTGTTTAGTTATCTCAGGCAGGATTGTTCGCTGGACGAGATTTTTAGCGTTTAGATCCATATACTACAATTTTAGCACGAGAATTATTGCTGTCAAGAGCAATAAAAATCACTCTATAAGCATATTTCTACCTTACACATAGGAATACTATTTGTTAATAATCAACTGCTGTTTAGTCGCTAAATTCAGTTTATCGGATTTTTT
>PCWD01000022.1 GCA_002787255.1 Parcubacteria group bacterium CG11_big_fil_rev_8_21_14_0_20_39_14
CGGGGCGCGAAACAAGGCGGCTGCAAAACTTTATAGTAACAGGAAAGCTGACGAAGCCGCCTACGTAAAACCCACGCGAAAATTATTACGCGCTAACTTTAATTATGTGAGGCTGGATAGTTCTCGCTAATTTTTGTGTGTCTAAAAGATTAAATTTTAGATAATCTTTATCTTTTTCGCTATGTTGAATTTTTAATCCCGCATTTGTATTTCGTTCTCTCAAGCGCAATGTTCCATCTCCCAATAATGTTCCAATAAGGAGTTGTTTTTGTTTATTGCTTTTGTTATTTTATACGGATTAAATCCTTTATTTTTATGCAATTTTAGAGAGAAATCGTAGATTTTCAATCTCGTTTTTCTCGAGATTTCATTTGACATAATTTTAAATTCTTAATTTGGTAAAAACGTATATGTTGCACACTCTCTGTATCGATTCTAATTCCTCTTGGCTAAATGGTTTACATTTTTCATATGCCGGGTCGATTGTTTTTTCTGGTCTGAATTGTTGTAAGTAGTAAACTTTAGCATCTTTAATCCATTTGGCTATACTCATAACATCTTCTTTCGTATGAATCTGAGGCAATATTGTGCTTCGGAATTCAAAATCAATTTTTCCGTTTTTTAAAATATCTATGCTTTCTTGAATCTTTCCGGTATCAATCTTTATTCCCGCGGCTCCATTATATTTTTCTTTGGGTGCTTTTATGTCCATAGCGACATAATCTATTAAATTTTCTTTTATCAAATTCTTCAGCGCTTCGGGATTTGAACCATTGGTATCCAGCTTTACCAAAAATCCCATTTTTTTAATTTTCTTGCAAAATTCGGGCAAATCTTTATGGATGGTTGGCTCTCCGCCGCAAAGTACCACCCCCTCTAATAATTCTTTTCTCCCTTTTAAAAAATTAAAAAAATCTTTTTCAGCCCCCACACCAAATTTTGGTGTGGGGGTTATCTCTTCCGGCAAAACAAGCTCTCGAGAATAACACCAGGGACAGCGAAAATTGCAGCCAATACAAAAAACCGTGGCTGCAATTTTGCCAGGGTAATCAATTAAGGTGAGTTTTTGCAATCCGCCAATCTGCATAGATATTGGATGCCCTTATCTATTATCTAATTTTAAATTCTTTTCTTTGCCGAAATTCCTCCTGCTTTCCCTTATGCCATTGCTGAACCGGCCTTAAATATCCGACAATCCTTGAATAAACCTCGCAGGGCTGTTGAATTGTGCATTTTGGACAGAAAAAATGTTCTCCGGACAGATAACCATGAACCGGGCAAATTGAAAATGTGGGGGTGATGGTAACATAGGGCAAGTGGAAATTTTTAAAAACTTTTTTAATTAAATTTTTAACAGTTTGGACATCGGAAATTTTCTCTCCCAAAAAAAGGTGTAAAACCGTTCCGCCCGTGTATTTACACTGAAGCTCATCCTGAAGTTCTAAGGCCTTAAAAGGGTCATCGGTATAATTAACTGACAACTGGGTTGAATTTGTATAATAAGGTTCTTTTTTGCCGGCAGTAATAATATCGGGATATTTTTCTTTATCCTTTAAGGCCAAGCGATAACTTGTTCCCTCGGCCGGCGTTGCTTCAAGATTGTAAAGATTGCCGGTCTCCTGCTGATATTTAACCAACTTTTCTCTCATAAAATCCAAAATTTCAATGGCAGATTTTCTGCCGCGCCTTGAGCCGACATCATCTCCGATGAAATTAAGCAGGGCCTCGTTCATTCCGATCAAACCGATAGTTGAGAAATGATTTCCGAAATACTTGCCCCTCATTGTTTTAACTCCCAACAGATAATGTTTAGAGTAAGGATAGAGACCTTTTTCCATAAAATTTTCCAAGGCCTTTCTTTTTATTTCCAGACTTTCTCGCGCTAAATCCATTATTCTTGACAATCTTTCAAAAAACTCCTTCTTGGTTTTTGACAGATAACCAATTCGCGACATGTTAATCGTTACAACACCGATACTGCCAGTTAATGGATTGGAGCCAAATAGTCCCCCTCCCCTTTTGTAAAGTTCTTTATTGGAAAGACGGAGCCGACAGCACATTGACCTCACGTCCTCCGGCTTCATATCCGAATGAATAAAATTGGCAAAATAATTTATTCCATACTTGGCAGTTGCTTCCCACATTGAGTTTAAGTTCTGGTCATCCCAATTGAAATCGCGAGTGATATTTACTGTTGGAATTGGAAAGTGGAATGGCCGACCTCTTGCATCGCCATCCATCATACATTCATAAAGAGCCCGATTTAACATGTTTATTTCCGTTTGGAAACTGCCATATTTCTCTTCCTGCGCCTTTCCGCCGATAATAACCGGCTGCTCGGCCAATGTCGGGGATGGCTTGATATCAATGGTTATATTGGTGAAAGGATTCTGAAATCCAACCCGAGTGGGAATGGCCATATTAAACAAAAACTCCTGCATTGCCTGTTTAACTTGCAGATAATTCAAGTTGTCATAACGGATAAAGGGCGCGAGTAATGTGTCAAAATTTGAAACCGCCTGAGCGCCAGCACTCTCGCCCTGCAAAGTGTAGAAAAAATTAACCAATTGCCCGAGAGCCGTTCTTAAATGTTTTGCTGGTTTTGATTCAACCTTCCCAAAAACCCCGCCAAAACCCCTTAATAACAAATCGTAAAGGTCCCAGCCGCAACAATAAGTAGCGAGCACATCTAAGTTATGAATATGAAAATCTCCGGATTCATTGGCTTCCCTAACTTCTTTTGGATAAACTTTATTGAGCCAATATTTCTTGACAATATAGGAAACTCCGTAGTGATTTAATCCTTGCAAAGAAAAACCCATATTAGCGTTTTCCTGAACCTCCCAATCAAGTTTTTCCAAATATTGGTCAATTCTTTCTACCGCTTCTTCGCTGACTTTAACCACCTCTCTTACTCTCCTTCTCTGCTCCCGATATAAAATATAAGCTCTGGCTGTTTCCACTAAATCTTCCAAAATCAAAACCTCTTCAACAATGTCCTGAATTTGTTCAACTCCGGGAATTTCTCCCTTTTTAAATCGGCGTTCCAAAATTTTAACTACTTTATCAGAAAGCTTTTTTGATTTTTTCCCATCTCCCTGAGCGGTGGCCGTTATGGCTTTAAAAATCGCCTCAGTAATTTTTGACTGGCTAAAATCAACTATTGAACCATCCCGTTTTTTAATTTGAGTAATTTTGTTTTTTATTTTGATACTTTTCATGATTGATAAGATGAAGCTGATAATATAAAAATTTAAAAAGTATTACTCCATTTTACCAAAATTCCAAAACCGAAACAAGTCCAATTTATGAAAATTACCGTAAGTCAAAAAACTTACGGCAATTCTATACTAAAAATAATATTTAATTATTTCTTTCTCCTGAGAAAGGCCGGCACCTCCCATTCTTCTCCCCCTTCTTCTAAAATTTCCTCTGAATTGTTTTTCTTATTCCTCCCGTTTTTTTCAGCAAAAGGCGCCGGATTAAAATTTTCTTCTTTTTTATTGTTAAAAAGGGTGGGTTGAGCTTCTTTATTAAAACCAGTGGCAATCACCGTGATTTTAATTTCTCCTTTCCTTAATTTTTCATCCTGAGTTACGCCAAAAATTATCTTTGCTTCAGGGTCTACGGATTGGGTAATTGCTTTTGCCGCCTGGTTAACTTCAACCATGCTTAAATCCTCTCCGCCGGCTATATTAAAAAGCAAACCCCGCGCTCCGTCAATTGAAAGTTCCAGCAAGGGAGAACTTATAGCTTCCCTGGCAGCCTCCTCTGCCCGATTGGAATTTGAGGACCTGCCGACTCCCATTAGGGCCTGGCCGGAATTTTCCATAATCGTTTTTATATCAGCGAAATCAACATTAACAAGACCCGGTGAGGTTATTAAATCAGAAATTCCTTGAACCCCCTGTTTTAAAATATCATCAATAATAGAAAAAGACTTAAGCAGGGTTGCCTTTTTGTCAACAATATTTAAAACTCTGTCATTTTGAATAACTATTAAACTATCAACTTTCTCTTTGAGCCTTGAAAGACCCGACCCGGCAATTTTAGCTCGCTGAGCTCCTTCAAAAGAAAAGGGAGTTGTTACAACAGCTATTGTTAAAGCTCCAAGTTCTCGAGCTATCCCGGCCACAACAGGCACAGCTCCGGTGCCGGTTCCCCCGCCCAATCCACAGGTCACAAAAACCATATCGGCTCCTTTTAAATATTCGGAAATTTCTTCTTTGCTTTCCTCGGCAGCTTGCTCGCCCAAAGCCGGATTCATTCCTGCTCCAAGCCCTCTGGTTAAATTTTTCCCGAGCTGGATTTTTACGGGACTCAAACAATAATGTAAATCCTGGGCGTCAGTGTTTGCGGCGGCCAAATCCACTCCCCGAATCTTTGATTTTGCCATTCGAGAAATGGTATTTCCTCCACTACCTCCTACCCCTATAACTTTTATTTTGGCGTATATTTCAATATCTGGTTTAATTCTAGGCATATTTCTTCGCCCTCACTCGCCCTTCGGGCTTCGCTCGGGCTCAGTCAATATCAAAAATTAAATATCTGCCACAGCCCCTCCCTGCCACCCACACTCAAGGAAGAGGTCTTATTTGGCAAAAATCAAAAATAGAATGGGGTTTCTAAAATTTTGAATTTTGATATGCCCCGTAGCGACCAGTCTGACTGGTCTGCTACCGGGATAATTTTGATTTTTAATTTTTAAATTTTGATTTTCAAAAAGACTTCAACTTTCTATTCTTGAAAATATAACACTTTCAAAAATTTTTTGCAAGGGTCATTTTTAATACTATGGAAGAAATGTCTTAAATATCTTTCTGACCCTGGCGCCAAATCCAACTCCTGATAAAGAAAATCTTCCTTCTTTCTCTCTTTCAAGAGCATCCTTTCCCCAGAGCAGAAGCCCGGCCGTTGAAGCAAAAGATGGATCATTTATCTTGTCAATTATTCCCCCAAACTCTGATTCTTGAGGAAAACCAATCTGACAGGGAAGTTTTAAAACTTTTTTTGCCAAATCTACCAAAAACGGCAGTTTGGAGCCTCCCCCGGTAATCACCGCTCCGGCTGGCAAAAGACTGGCTTTACCAATTTTATTTAACTCCTTATTTGCCATATCAAATATTTCATACAACCTTGCTTCAATAATCCCGGCTATCTCCCTTCTTGAAAATTCTCCTTCTCCCGAGTCAACTTTTGAGAATTCTATTTTTTCTGTTTTTGGTATTTCTGAACTCATAGCCGAACCATATTCAACTTTAAGCCGTTCGGCAACATCTATGTCAATTTGAAGTCCGATGGCAATATCGCTGGTAATATGAGAAGAACCGAGGGGCAAAATAGCGGTGTGTAAAAGGTCGCCTTCTTCAAATACAGCCATTCCGGTCGTCCCACCGCCTATATCCAGCATCGCTACCCCCAACTCCTTTTGGCGCTTGGAAAGAACAGCTCGAGCCGAAGACAGGGGCGAAATAACCGTGTCTTCAATTTTAAGTCCCGCTTCTTCCAGGCACTTATTAAAATTCTTTAAAAATGAAGCAGACCCATGAATTATTAGGGCCTCTACCTCAAGCCTGATTCCATGCATGCCCAAAGGGTCTTTTATTCCCCTTTCTTCATCAATAATAAATTCCTGGGGAACAACATGAATAATCTCTCTGTTCTTGGGCAGGGAAATAGCTTCTGCTCCTAAAATCACTCTGTTAACATCTTCCTGGGAAATTTCTCCATCTGCTCGAGAGATAACAACTACTCCCCGATTTTTAATCGTTAAGATGTGGCTGCCGCCAATATTAACATAAATACGGCTAATGGTTTTTCCAATTGTCCGCTCAACCTCTTCCAAAACAGATTTAATGCTGCTTGCCACCCCCTGGATATCCGTAATCGCCCCTCGGCGAATTCCCGAAGAGGGACAACTTACAGTGCCCAACATCTCTATTTTTTGAGAACCTTTTATTTTTTGGGCAACGGCTAAACGGATATTTGAACTCCCGATATCAAGCCCGGAAATTAGATAATCTTTCATTATTGAAATTCTAAATTCTAATATCTAAATCCTAAACAAATTTCAATGCTTTAAATCCCAAACACGTTTTTGAATTTAGAATTTGGAATTTAGGATTTGTTTAGAATTTCGGATTTAGGATTTAGGATTTTAGGACTTTGGCAAGGTAATATTCTTGTTTCTCCATCATTTTCTTTGCCATTTTTTCTGACTCCTCGTGATTATATCCCAAAAGGTGCAAAATTCCATGAATTAAAACCCTTGATAGTTCAGTTTTAAAATCGGAGCTAAATCTTCTGGCGTTTTTTTTAACCTCTCTAATACAGATTATTATTTCCCCTAATCCAATTTCTCTCTCGGGAAAGGCGAGTACATCGGTTACCCGATTCTTTCCCCGATATTTTTTATTTAGCTCTCTTATCCTTCCCTGTCCAACCAAAGCAATAGATAAATCGATGTTTCGATATTTCGATATTTCGAGCTCTTTCTCTAAAACTTCCTCGGCAACCTTTTTTAAAAAATTTTCATCAAGAGGGATAGTGGTTAAATTATTAATTTCAATCATAGTCAAAAGTCAAAAAACAAAATTATTTTCCAATTTGTTTTTTATTGGAATTGCCTCTTAAGTCGTCTCAAGGCAGCCATTTTTCTCTCTCTCTTTGTCTTTGGCTTCTGACGGTGTTTGATTTTTTTTGCCCGCAGCAAAATCCCGCTCTTTTGCATGCGGTAAGAAAATCTTCTAACCAAACTTGCTGCCGATTCCCCTTCTTTTTTACGAACTTCAACCATGTTATACAAAATAAAAAAGCTGCATTGTTTCAAAATTTTCTTTTTGAAAATTTTGATTACTCATTCCTTATTTTTTATTTTTAATATTTAATTTTTAATCTTAGCGAGCCCAAATGGGCGAGCGCTTACCAGCCGCCCAGCAGATGCAAATGCAAATGCTCCACAATCTGTCCCCCCTTTTTGCCTACATTAAAAAGGAGCTTGTATCCATCTGAGATTCCAAAATCCTTGGCGGTTTTTTTTGCCGCCAGAACCATCTCGCCCAACAAATCTTTCTCGCGTTCATCCAATTCATTCAAAGATTCTGTGTGTTTTTTGGGCACAATTAAAATATGGACAGGGGCTTTTGGATTAATGTCTTTGAAAACGCAAATTTTATCATTTTCGTAAATAATTTCTGATGGAATCTCTTTATTGACAATTTTACAAAAAACACACTGCTCCATTGTTAAATTACTTTATTGATAAATTGCCATATTGAAATCGGTTTAACAATTTGGCAATTTAGCAATTTATCTCTTCAGTCGTTTTTTCATCATATCAACCACTTTATCAAGTTTCATTATTTCCTGCCGTCCGCTTTCCATTTCTCTCAATATAATTGTGCCGTCCAGCGCTTCTTTTTGTCCTAAAATTAAAGTATATTTTACCCTTAGTTTGTCGGCAATTTTTAACTGACTCTTAATGCTGTCTCTACCAAAAGATTCAGCAACTAAAATTTTAGCTTTTTGAAAATCTTCAAAAAGTTTAAGACTTTTCCTTTTCCCCAAATCTCCCAATTGAGCTAAAAAAATGGCGGGGCCTTTTGAATGGGGTAGTCTTTCCCCGCCCAATTTCATCTCTTTTATAATTCTTTCGATTCCGCCGGCTGAACCCATTGCTGGAACTTCTTTTCTGGAAAAAAGCTTGATTAAATCATCATATCTCCCTCCCCCAACCAAGGTAGCCTGACTTCCCGCCTCAAATTCTTTGCCTTTTCCAAAATCAGAAACGTCCACCGGAACAATTTCAAAAACTGTTCTGGTATAATAATCAAGCCCCCTGACCAAGTAGTGGTCTAAAATATAAGGCAGGTGAACTTCGTCTAAAAATTCCAGAACCTCCCTGAAGTGATTTTTGCATTCTTCGCAAAGATGGTCAATTATTTTTGGGGCTTGATTTTTTACTTGCTGACACTTTTCTTCTTTGCAATCTAAAACTCTTAAAGGATTTTTTTTGAGTCTTTTTTTACAATCGGGACAAATCTGACCTGCTCTGGCGTTATAATAATTTTTTAAAACCTTCTTGAAATAGGGACGACAAAGATTACATCCAATACTATTTATTAAAATAGTTAAAGGCTTGATTTTTAACGCCTCAAGAATCCTGTAAGAAAGCTGCACGACTTGAGCGTCTATGGCAGGAGATTGCTCTCCCAAAACCTCAAATCCAAACTGATGAAATTGTCTGTATCTTCCCTCCTGGGGTCGCTCGTGCCGAAAAAAGGAACCCCAATAGTAAAGTTTTAAGGGCTGAGGTAAATTCTGCATTCCGTGCTGCAGATAAACTCGGGCAATTGGAGCTGTCCCTTCTGGCCTTAAAGTCAAACTATCTCCGCCTCTTGTTTCAAATGTGTACATTTCTTTTTCAACAATATCGGAAGAATACCCAATTCCTTTTTCAAAAAGCTCGGTAAATTCTAAAATCGGCGTATCAATTTTCTTAAAACCATAAAAATGAGCGAAGTCCTTAACCACCGCCAAAACTCTTTCAAAAAAAATTTGCTCTTTTGGCAAAATATCAGGCATCCCCTGAGGGGTTTGTAAAAATTTTTTTGCCATCTTTAAATTTTAGATTTTGGATTATGGATTTTGGATTACAAAACAAAAAGCCAATATCTAATATCCAATATCCAATATCTAATATCTAATATCTAATATCCAATATCTAATATCTAATAACTGGGGGCTTCAACTATCTCAAATTTCGTAAATGGCCAAGCCCTTAACCAAACTCTGCCAACTACATATTTTTCCGGCAGCGCTCCCCATCTCCGAGAATCGGCCGAAGCGCCTCTGTTGTCTCCCAAAACAAAATACTCATCTTCTTTGAGAATAATTTTTAAATTTTGCGAACCTGTTAAACTAACTAAAAGGTAATCTGTTTCATCTAAGACAAGGCTGTCTCTATCTTCTTTACCCCTAATAATTATTTTATCTTCTTTTAGCTCAATTGTCTCGCCGGGCAAGCCAATTATTCTTTTAATATAATACTGAGAAGGATTTTGGGGAAATTTAAAAACCACTACTTCCCCCCTTTGATATTCTTTAAATCTGGGCGTTATCTCGTCCACAATTAAATACTCACCATCTTCAAAATTTGGCTCCATTGACATTCCTTTAACAAAAAAGGGTTGAAACAAAAAATAACGTATTGGAATAACAATACATAAGGAGATAATAATTATTTTAGCAACTTCCCAGATAAAAAGGAGCGTCTTTGTCATAAGCTTAAAATAATAATACCCGATATTCTGGATTTTAGCAATAGTTTTTGATATAATAAAGATAGAAAATCCTAAATCCGAAATTCTAAACCCCGAAGGACCGATCACTCAACGCCTTGAGTGCTCGGCCTACGGGGCAGGCAAATTCCAAATTCTAAATTCAAAAACGTGTTTGGGATTTAAAGCATTTGAATTTGTTTAGAATTTAGATATTGGAATTTAGAATTTAAAGTAAGTTGGATATTTACCACAACCTCAATAAATCACTTCGCAAAGAGCTTATTTACTTTTCCCCAAACGGGAAAGGTATTAATTTTAGGAAACTCTCTTTGAAAATCTCTCAGGGAATAGGAGTATTTTTAATCCTGGCAATAAGCTCTAAAATTATTTCTCTGCCGGGAATCTCTTTTTCCCTTAAAATAAACGAATTAAAAATTCCCTTAACCGCAAGTTCTATAGAGTCCTTATCCGCAGAAGAGACAAAGGAAATAGGGAAGGTTGAGATTTCGGAATCAGAAAAGCCTGTTTTGGAGCCAAAAAAATCCATCCCAAAGCTGGAAAAACCGGAGAACGCAAAAGCTAAAGCAGCCAAAAATCTCAATCTTTTACCCTTTTCAACCATCAAAACCAAAAGATTAAAAGGAGAAAACGATGGTCGGGTAAATTTTTTAATTCTGGGAATGCCCGGAGCCGGCAATCCGGCTCCCCATCTTACCGACAGCATTATTATCGCCTCTCTTAATTTAAAAAGCAAGTCAAAAATGACTTTAATTTCAATCCCCAGAGATTTTTTAGTAAGGATTCCCGGCGGCTATGTTACCAAAATCAATTCCCTTTATATCCTGGACAAAAAAAAATTAAAAAATTTAGAACATCTTGAGCTTTTTGAAAAAACCATTGAAGAAATTACCTCCCTTAAAATCCATTACTTTGTGATTATGGAACTTGAAGGACTCGGAAAATTGGTTGATGCCGCTGGCGGAGTAAAGGTCCTTGTGGAAGAACCAATCTATGATTCCCAATTCCCCGGACCCGATAAAACCTACGAAACTTTTATAATGCCCGGCGGCTGGCAATATTTAGACGGAGAAACCGCTAAAAAATATGTAAGAGTGCGGCACGTTAAAGGAGACGATTACGGCAGAATGGCTCGCCAGCAGCAAATAATTGAAGCTTTGAAAGAAAAAATAATAAAGCTGAATTTACTTTCCGATTTATCCACTTTTTTAGAAATTGAAAGAATCTTATCTTCTCATTTTGAAACAAATTTAACCAAAGAAGAGGGAGCCCGGATTTTGGAACTTTCTCAAAATTTAAAAAAAGAAGATGCTATTTACAAAGTGATTGACCCATCCACCGGACTTATAACATCGGGGGGTGCAGCCAATCTTGGCTATGTCCAGTGGCCAAAAGCCGGAAAGTTTGACTATTCGGAAATTCAACAATATATCGCCAATTTGTACAAATAAGGGTGCTAACCCCAGCGCTGCAAATCCTTTGGATTTGAGTGCGGGGCGAGGAGTACTGCAAGTTGTTGGCAATCTGCAATACTCGCACCGTAGCATCCTGAGCGATAGCGAAGGATTGCTTCGGAGTCTGTGCGAATAATATTCGCAAAAATTCGCACCTAAATTAGCGCAAATTTGTGAGGTTTATGATTTTGGTAGTGGGTCTCGGCAATCCGGGAGAACAATACGCGAAAACCCGACATAATGTCGGATTTTGGGCGGTTGATAAAATCGCCGCCAATTTTCAATCCCCGAAGAAGGACAAGTTCTCTACGGAACAGGCAAAATTCAATGCTCAAATTTCCGAAGGAAAAATTGGCAAAGAAAAAATTGTTTTAGGAAAGCCCCAGACTTTTATGAACAATTCCGGAAAAGCGGTGGGTTTTTTGACTAAATATTATAAAATTAAACCAGAAAATGTGTTTGTGATTCACGACGATGCCGACCTGCCATTGGGAACATTTAGAATTGCCAAAAATCGCGGTTCGGCCGGACATAAAGGCGTTGAATCAATAATGAGAGCTCTCAAAACCAAAGATTTTGTTAGATTTAGAATTGGAACCAGAATAACCAAAAGTCCAAAAATTCCTTCCCGTTCCAAGAAATTTATGGGCAAATTTTTGGTTGAACAAAAAATAACTCCTTTGCAGGAAAAAGTTCTGAAAAAGACAATCAAAAACTGCGTTGAGGCAGTTGAAGTGGCGGTTAAAGACGGGGTGCAAAAAGCGATGAGTTTATTTAATTGTTAAATGGTAAACAAAAATTAGATTGCAAAATAAAAATCAGGGTATTTGACAATGATTAAATTTTTAAATATCTTAAAAATAGTATGACCTACAGATTTACTACAATTATTCATCGGGAAGGTAGATGGTATGTTGCCCATTGCGCTGAATTGGGAGTGGTAAGTCAGGGAAAAAACATTGAGGAAGCTAAAAAAAATCTTAAAGAAGCAATTAAGCTTTATTTAGAAGATGAGCCCCGAGCGAAAAGATATTCCTTAAAGAGCGCGCCATTGGTTACCACCATTGAATTGGAATATGCCTAAAATCTTTTCTGGGAAACAAATGATAAAAATTCTATGCCGAGAGTTCGGCTTTTATTTTGTTTCTCGGAAAGGAAGTCATATTAAACTTAAGAAAAAAGTTGATAATCGGGAAATTATTACTATAGTGCCCTTACACAAAAAAGATAGCGCGTAATAATTTTCGCGTGGGTTTTACGTAGGCGGCTTCGCCGAACTTTATATTGCCACAAACCTTTGCAGCCGCCTTGTTTCGCGCCCCCCGGTACTACAAATTCCTTCGGAATTTGAGTACGGGGCAAGCCCCGATAGTAAGAACTGCTTGTAAATTAAACTTTGGGTGG
>PCWD01000055.1:0-2558 GCA_002787255.1 Parcubacteria group bacterium CG11_big_fil_rev_8_21_14_0_20_39_14
GGGGGCATTAACCCCTCACCACTTTTGCGGTTTTGCTCAAAGGCGGCGCACTCGTCCTATCCTTTAGGGGAGGGGACTCGGCCCTATTCGGGCACTGCGCCGCGAGAGTCTAAACTCAATCATTACTCATCCATGGTTTGATTTGGTTTTTGGATAGCAAAAGTGGTGGGGGGGGTTGACATTACTTTTTAAACATGCTATAATTTTAGGTGGGACTGCCGGGTAATTCCGGGGTTCTGCAAAGTTCTTTTTAAAAATATAGGTCGAAAAAGATTGAGTGGAGCTATAGGCAAAAATAAACGAAAAAGTAAAGGAGATTTTTGATGCTGTTTGGTAAAGACAAAGAAGCTTTTCTTACTCCTTTGGGAGGAGTGGGCGAAGTTGGTCGAAACTGTTTTTTGTATGAACAAGGCAGGGATATTTTAGTGGTTGATTGCGGGATTATGCCGAGATTGCCGGAGGGGAGAGAGTTATTAGAGGAAAACGGGGATTCGGCTTGGAAAATTCCCTATTTGCCAAAGTTGGAAATTTTGGACAAAAAGATGAAAGGGAAAGATGTAAACGCTTTAATTACCCATGCTCATCTTGACCACATTGGCGGGATTGCCGAACTTGCCAAAAGAAGAATTCCTATTAGGATTTCGTCTTTTGCAAAGAGATTTTTTACGACCCGTAATATTGAAAATTTGTTCCCGGATAGTATTAAGCCCGAATTTAGAGCCTGGTTTGAGCAGGAATATACTTTTGGGCAGGGAAATTTTTATGTTGATTGTTTTCCTTTGAATCACTCCATTCCCGGCACTTTTGGAATTATCTTGAAAGCGGGAAAGAAAACAATTGTTCACTTAACTGATTTTAAGTTTAACGGACTTGAGGAAACCAGGGCATCTTTTGAGAGGACGCTTCAGGATATTCGCAAGACTTGCGGAAAGCTCGACTGCCTGGTTTTAGATGTTTTGAATGCCGATATGGAGGGTTTTACTCCGCCGGAAAATCAAATTGTTCAAAATATTCAGGAGCTCATAGAAGATACTCCGCAGGGTCGGATATTTATCACTTTCTTTTCATCCAATATCCAGCGATTGGAAGAACTCTTGAAGGTTTGTAAAAAACTTCACAGGCCCGTAAAAGTTCTTGGTCGGGGAATGAGAATTTCTCTTCAGGAGTTTTTAGCGGCGAATGGCGAATTTCAGTCAAGCTCCGGTTTTGGACATCCGAATGAGGTGGTTATTTTAGCCGGTTGTCAGGGGGAGAAAAAATCCCACATTTGGAGATCGCTTACCGGCGGCTGGCTGACGCCTGAGGGCAGGTATATTAAAGCTGATGTGAGAATGATGTCGGGCGATACAATAATCTTTTCCTCAAGATGCATTCCCGGCAACGAGGAATTGGTTAAAAATCTGCTTGAGACGCTTTATCGCAAAAAAGTAAAAGTTGTCCTTCATCAGGGCGAAAAAGAGAAACTCGGTTTGCCGTTTCCGGTTAAGGAAAAATTTATTCATGTTTCCGGCCACGGACAGCAAGAAGATATTCTACGTTCAATTAAGATTCTTGAGCCTAAAGTCATTGTTCCCGCGCATGCTACTTTGGACAAGGTCGAAATTCTGGCAGGGCTTCTTGGTTTTGATGCCAAGAAAATAGCCAATTTGTCAATAGGGGAGACATTGAAAATTTGAAAAGAGGTAATAAATAATGTATAGCCAATCGGTTTTTATAATGTTGTTTTGGGGTTCTGATTTTAATGAGGTGGTCTTAGTCAAAAATAAAGAAGGCCAAAGATGCACAGAGAGCGGCGATATCCTGAAGAGAATGGGCTGGGGAGCGCCGGGCGGCAAAGTTGAAAAAGGGGAAAGCTTGTATGATGCCGCTATCCGGGAGCTGGAGGAAGAAACTTCCCTTAAGAAAGAACAAGTGGAGCTCTTTCCCGAAGTGCTCGCTCAAATAAGAAAGGACAGCCACACCAAGAGTCTTTTGCTCGGGATGGTGCTTAATAGAAAAGCTTTATTGAGAAAAGATACCGAGGAAATTTCAAAAATCCGTCGGTTTTCACTAAAAGCCCTTCCGGGGGGCTCAGGGCAAATTTATAAAGACCACCTGGAGCTTTTTCAGCAAGCTCGCCGAAAGTTAGTGGAATACAAATATCCGGTGCCAATTATTGCTGTGGATGAAAAGGTTGACCTCGAGGCTTGCCTCAAAGGAAAAGACGGGGATGAAAAGCAAAACGAGAGACAAAGACATCCTTTTCGCAAAAATCAGAGGTCCTGGCAAAAGTCCTGGCAAAATAGTTTAAAAGAACCAATTAAAACATACACTTACCAAGAAGGTTGAAGACAAGAGCCATCCTGAAATCAGGGTGGCTCTTTTTGTCCCGTTAGATGAGCGAAGCTCTATCTAACGGGGGTTGCGACTGGTTTTTAATTGTTATAAAATCAATATAAGATGAGAGCGTTGAATAATTATTTACTCAGCGTATCGGCGTTAACTCAGCGTAGATATCAGCGTTTACTCAGCGTATCGGCGTTAACTCAGCGTAGATATCAGCGTTTACTCAGCGATAA
>PCWD01000055.1:2571-14635 GCA_002787255.1 Parcubacteria group bacterium CG11_big_fil_rev_8_21_14_0_20_39_14
CCCCACACAAAAATTTTGGTAGTGGGGGTAAAGACGGCAGATATCTGATTTTGCGCCGAACTTTTGAAAAAAGGGCATTTCCGGGCAGATGGACAGTGCCCGGCGGGGGATTGGAGGTTTCGGATTATATTAACACTCCGAAAACCACGCCGGATTCTTGGTATTTTGCGATAGAAAATTCTTTGAGAAGGGAAATAAAAGAAGAAACCGGACTGGAGGTTGGAAAAGTTAAATATCTTTTAGACCTTGTTTTTATTCGTCCGGATAAAATTCCCGTTGTTACTTTAAGTTATTATTGCGATTGGAAATCGGGCGATGTTAAATTAGATGAAGACAGCATTGATTATGCCTGGGTAACTTATAAAGAAGCCAAAAATTACGATTTAATTGAAGGAATATTGGAAGAGATTGAAATAGTTGACCGAATTTTAAAAGGGGCGAACCTTGATGAAGTAGAATATGGTAAAAAATAAATTCATTAGAAAAATTACTAAAAATTAAAAAAGGCGCATTATAGAGTACATCATGGGGCATACTATAAGGTGTTGCTATATTGAGATTTGCTTATGCCTGAAAATTCTAAAAAAATAGATATAGAATATAAAAAAACTTGTGATTGTCAAGATAATCATATAAATTGTCTTGATGCTAAAGAGTGGGTTAAAAACCAGGTAGCGGTTTGGGAGTTTTTTTATGAGAAAAGAGATGTTAGAGACAAAAACATTCATCCGGCAGTATTTCCAATTGCTCTGCCTAAAAAATGTATTGAGCTTTTTACTCAAAAAGGAGAATTGGTACTTGATTCTTTTGCGGGCATCGGGACAACACTTATTGCTGCCCAAGATTTAGAGAGAAATGCGGTGGGATTTGACCTTAATAAAAAATATATTGATTATATTAAAAAAAGAATGGCTCAAAATAGATTAGATTTAGGAAGGAAAACAAAGCAACTGGCAATTTGTGGCGATGCCATTAATATTCCCAAATACCTTGAAAAAGAAACAATATCTTTATGTGTAACTTCGCCTCCTTACGCTATTATGCTTAATCATAAAAGATTAAACAAGAGTATTCGAGGAAACCTTAGAGAAAACAAATACTTTAATAAAATTCAACAATATTCAAATAATCCGCGCGACCTTGGAACAATGAAACTCAAAGAATACACGGAGGCATTAGCGGAGATTTACAAAGGAATATTACCTCTCTTGAAACCAAAAGCACATTGCGTAATCAATATTAATGATTTGTGGGAAAATAATCATAGATATCCTACGCATAGTTATATTATTGAAGCAATGGATAAAGTGGGTTATGAATTTAGGAATATTATTATTTGGGATAAAAGAGATTTAGTAAATAAGGTAGGTATTTACGGTTGGCCGAGTAATTATATTACCCTTAGCACAACCTTTGAATACATACTTGATTTTTGGAAACCATGATTGGTTATCGGAAAATAATAAGAAAATTAAAGGCAATAAAAAAGAGGAATTATATTAAAACTCATCGAGCGGGAACCACAGGAGTAGGAAAAACATTAGAAGACCTATTGGGGATAGAGGAGAACAATGTCCCTGGTCCAAATACGACCATGATTGAATTAGAATCAGCGCGAAGAGATAGTTCTAGTATGCTCACATTATTTACAAAATCACCCCTTCCCGAGAAAGCAAATTCTGTTTTGCTGCAGAGATATGGTTATCCATCCGTCCGAGAAAACAAGAAAAAAGAATTACATACCACTGTCAGTGCTATGGAGTTTAATAAATTAAAGGGCAAACTTGGTTTTAAGATTGCCATTAGAAATAAAAAAGTCAATCTTATAAATCCAAAAAACGAGATTTTAGGCTATTGGGATAAGAATACATTAAAAAAATCTTTTGAAAGAAAACTCCCTAAATTGCTATATGTAAAAGCGAAGTCAAAAGGAAAAGGCGCCGATGAAGAATTTTGGTTCAATGAAGCCTGGTTACTTAGCAATTTTAATTTTGATAATTTTTTGAAATTATTAAAAAAGGGAGTAATACTTGTTGATATTAGAATAGGCCAGTATTTTGATGGGAGACCCCATGATCACGGAACAGGGTTTAGGGCGCTTCCAGATAAATTAGATTTCTGTTTTGAGCATAGAAAAAGGGTGATGTGAGGGAAAGAAAGGGTTGCAATTGCGCTTAGCAGCTTATCATCTTAAATAAGAAAAAATAGGGTACACTATAGAGCGCCTCATAGAGCGCACTATTTTTAAATTTATGTTGGATATTTTTCAAAATGACCGAAAACAATAAAGAAAATTATCCTTCCGATTCGGCCGGGCGCCAGATGACCGCTAAAATTCCCCTGGCAAAACCAGAGGAGACTTTATTTGATGTTGAAAAAAGGCTTCGGGAAAGAAAGGCGGAGTATGAGACCATTAATTATATCTATGTGATTGATGACAGGGAAATACTGGTTGGCGTAGCTTCCATCAAAGATATTTTTCGATGGCCTAAAGAAAAAAGAGTTAAAGAGATTATGAAGACAAAATTGGTTACCGCCTCTCCATTTACTGACCAGGAAAAAGTTGTTAACCTGGCTTTAGCCCACAATTTAAAAGCCATTCCGGTGGTGGAGACTGGTCGGATTCTGGGGGTAGTGCTTTCTGATAAAATTATTTCAATTTTAAACAGAGAATTTCACGAAGATATTCTTCATTTTTCGGGTATCAGCAAAGCCCGCCTTGAATATGAAAACACATTATCTGTGCCGCTATTGCAAGGAGTAAGACACCGCCTTCCCTGGTTAATAATCGGATTATTTGGAGGAATCGGAGCCGCCCAGATTATGGGATTTTTTGAAAAAATAATATCGCAAAATTTAATTTTGGCATTCTTTACCCCCCTCATTGTTTATTTATCCGATGCCGTCGGAACCCAGATTCAAACTATCTTCGTTCGGGATTTGGCTATCAGAAATCATATATTTTCTTTGAAGAGGTACATTGCAAAGCAGTTTTCGATAACTTTTTTACTTGCTTTAATTTGTTCAATATTGTTTTCAATCGCGGCTTCTTTAATTTGGCAGGATTTTTATTTAAGTTTGGTTGTGGGCATCGCTATATTTTTTACTCTCATTTCCGCAGTGTTAATTGCGATTTTGATTCCCTTTTTACTGTTCAGGTTGGGAACCGATCCGGCATTCGGTTCCGGTCCTTCCGCCACTATTTTGCAAGATATTTTAAGTGTGGTAATTTATTTTAGTATTGCCTCTTTAATGTTGTGAACCCCGTTAGAAAGGGCGGGGCTTTCTAACGGTGTAAACCGCTTTATCTTTAGATTTACAAATCGCTGCGATCGCAGCGATTTGTAAAAACCATTTTATTCTTTGGAAGTGAATTAGATTTTAGATTGAAATAAATGAAATCAATAAAGAAAATTAAAAATCAACTCATTTCAGAAATGCGCCAATTAAAAGATAGAAAGGGATTTATTCGGGCCGGTTTGCCGAGATTTGGCCGGCTTTTTGGTCGGGATTCTTTGATTGTTTCCTGGCAGTTATTAAATTATGACCCAGAGATTTGCCGTAAAACTCTGGAAATTTTATCGAAGTTTCAAGGCAAAAAGTTTGATAAACTCCGCGAAGAAGAACCAGGAAAAATTTTGCACGAAACCGAGCCTAAAAGAAAATGGCATCTCGAAGGTTATGCTTTTCCCTATTACGGTTCAGTTGATTCCACGCCATTGTATTTAATTCTTTTTGATTTTTATTTTTGGAAAACCAAAGACAAAAAATTTATCCAAAAATATTGGAAAAATATCTTAAAAGCCCTTGATTGGATGGAAAAATATGGCGATATTGATGGCGACGGATTTTTGGAATATCAAAGAAAAACTCCCAGAGGTCGTTTTCACCAGGGCTGGAAAGATTGGAAAGAAGATCCTCTTAATATTCAGCCTCCAGTTGCCGTTGTTGAAGCGCAGGGTTATCAATATCTGGCGTTAAAAGAGATTGCTAGATTGGCCAGAGTTATAAAGGATATAAATTTGACAAAAAAATTAGAAAAAAGAGCCAGGAGATTAAAAATAGATTTTAATAAAAAATTTTGGATGGAAGATAAAAAATATTTCGCTTTTGCTCTGGATGGAAGAAAGAACCAGATAAAAAAAATTACTTCCAATTCCGGTCATTTATTATTTACCGGAATTTGCCAAAAAGATAAAGAAAAATTAATAATTAAAAGATTGTTTCAGCAAGATCTTTGGACCCCTTTTGGCATTAGAACTCATTCATCTCTTGAATCAGATTTTGATCCTCTTGATTATCACTTTGGTTCGGTCTGGCCCCATGATAATTGGCTCATCGCTCAAGGTCTTAAAAAACTCGGCTACAAAAAAGAATACCAAAAAATAAAAAAAGCCCTTTTGAGAGCTTATTGGAAATTGGGCAAGATTCCTGAATTATACGGCGTATTAAATAATCAAATTGTTGAAATTCCCCAGGCCTGTCATCTCCAAGCCTGGGCAACCGGAGCTCTGCTGAATTTCCTTTCAAATTAAACTAATTCCTTGAATAATTTTAAATAATCCCGGAGCAGGCGGGGCATCAGAAATTTTTCCTTTACGGTTTGATGGGCATTTTTGCCCATTTTTTCGGCTAAGGCAGGGTTTTTTATTATCTGGACAATTCTTTTTGCCGTTTCTTGCGGACTGGAAACCAGAAAGCCGTTCTCTCCGTTTTTTATCTGAATTTTTATTCCGCCGACATTTCCGCCAATTACCGGTTTTTCTTTCCACATCGCTTCGGCGACCGTGAGTCCAAAACCTTCTCGAATCGATTTTTGTAAAATTACGTCTGAACCAACCTGGAAAGCGTTAACAAAAATATCAACTTTTAAACTGCCAAGTTCTTGAGGATCAGAAAACATAAAAATATCCGGGTCGCCTCCGGCGTGTTTTTTTACCTGCTTAAAAATTCTCATTGCCTCCGAGTCGTCAAAAGCCAAAAAAAGACCAACCAGGGCTAATTGGAGGTTGGGAATTTTATTTTTGGCTAAATAATAGGCCTGAATTACACCCATCGGATCTTTCCAGGGATCAAAGCGGGAAACTTGAGTGACCAGGGGCTTTGTCGGGTCAATGCCAAAACTTTCTAAAATCGTTTTTGCCGTCTGCAAAGATAAAGGCTTGTTTTTGTCCGAAAGAGGGTCAATTGCCGGAGCAAAAATTTTAATTTTTCTTTTTGGCAATGTCGACGCAACAAATTCTTTGGCGCTGAAAATTATCTTGTCATAAGCCAGAAGTATTGGTTCAATAAAATTCCAGGTATCCTTATTGGGATGGGAAGTATCAATATGGAAGTGAGCAACCGAGGGATGGAAATTCGGCAAATAGTGAATGACGCCGGCCGGCTGGGGGTCATTGATAATCCAGACGTTTGATTCCATATCGAGCATCAGTTCGGCCGATCTCTCCATATGATGTTGATAGAGACGTCTTGCCTTAAAACTTAAAGAGAATTCTTTGCCCTGGAGGGCGTTATGGAGTTCCTTGGTTAAACCGAAAAATTTTCTGCCAGGAGGTATAATATGCCATTCTGTTTTGAGTCCGATGCCCAGCATAAGTCCCACCAGGCTTTTTAAAATTTCCGTCACCCCGCCGCCCCTTGGAGTTGAGTTGACAAAAGTGACTTTTAGTCCTTTAAGCTCTTTGGCCAAAATTTTTACCTCGTCAAAAAGCTCATCGGAGATTACTCCTTGATAATTTTCCAATTTAATTGTTGGTACTCTTACGTAAGGAAGCATGTATTAAAAAATCAAAAATTAAATATCTGCCACAGCCCCTCCTAGCCACCCACGCTCAAGGAAGAGGTCTTATTTGGCAAATATTAAAAATTTTAATGTTTTAAGATTTTGTAAAACACTTTTTCGTAGTTATCAACCATCTTTTCCATTGTAAATTTTTGTTCAACCCACTTTCGGCATTCGTACCGGTCAATTCGGCCGATTTTTTTTATTGCTTCTGCCATTTCTTTAATATTTTTAACAATAAATCCGGTTTTTCCGTTTTTTATAACTTCTTTTGCCGAGCCCCGCTCATATGCGATAACCGGCGTTCCGCAAGCCATTGCTTCAATAAAAGTTAAACCGAAAGGTTCTTCCCATCGGATCGGGCACAAAAGTGCTTTGGCTTTTCCATAATATCTAAAGATTTTTTCATAAGGAATATTTCCCACATATTTAATATCTTTTCCAAGCCATGGTTTAATTTTCTTTTCCCAGTAATTCCCTTTATTTGGCGCGCCGGCAATAATTAAATTTTCTTTAGCAAATTTTGCCGCCCGAATGGCTATATCCGGTCCCTTGGTAGGCAAAATCCTGCCCAAAAACAAAAGCTGGTTTTTTGGTTTGTTTGAGAAAGGAAATTTTTTTAAATCCAGACCGTTATAAATTGTTGCGGCCCAGTTCAAATCGGGAGCCGGTTTTCTTTGGGCGTCTGAAATTGAGATGTAATATTGATTTTTGGTTTGGAACATTTTAAAAACTTCGGCGCGCCAGGGATAAATCGGGTCATGCAGGGTGTAAACCACTGGAATTTTTTTGATTGCCAGGCCGAATGGCAAAGCCCTGTCCGCTGGATGAATATGGATTAAATCAAATTTCCCTTTTAGGGCCTCCCGATAAATCAAAGAAATTAAATATTGGTCCCAGAGATTTGCCACTTTTGCCTGGTCGATATTTGGGTCATTGAGAATCGGATGGTTTTTTGAGCCGGGCTGTTTACCGGAATAAAGAGGTAAAAGTCCCTTTGATATTGCTTTTACGGTTTTTAATTTAGAGCCTTCCGGTCCGAAGAAAAATATTTTATGGCCTTTTTTAGCAAGGCCTTCCGCTATGGCTTCCAAAATAAGCATCGGAGCGTAAATTACTCCTTTGGGCGGGGGGCAGGTAAAGTGTCCGGTAATCATTGTGGCAATTCTCATTTTCTTCATCATTTTTTGATTAAGGAATAATAAAGTTTTTCGTATTCATCAACCATTTTTGAGTAAGTAAAATATTTTTCCACCCTTTGACGGCATTTTTCCCTGTCAATTTTATCAACTTTTTTTATCGCCCTAACCATTTCAGAAATATTATTTACCACAAAACCAGTGTCTTTAGTAATCAATTCCGGCATTGAACCATGATTGAAAGCAATCACCGGAGTTCCGCAAGCCATTGCCTCAACCACTATTAGGCCGAAAGGTTCTTCCCATTCAATTGGATAGAGGCAAGCTTTAGCCCCGCCATAAAAATCAGAAAGCTGGTTTTTAGAAAGTTCTCCAATATATTTTATTTTTTTTGAAAGATGGGGTTTGATTTTTTCTTTAAAGTATTCTTTTCGGAAAGGGTCAAGCCGTCCGGCCAATAATAATTTTACTCCGGTAATTTCAGCCGCCTTGATGGCGTTTTCAATTCCTTTATATTTATCAATTCTGGCAATCCAGACAAAATAGTCTTTTGGTTTTGGATTAAATTTAAACTTGGAAACATCAATGCCGTTATAGATAATTTTATTTTGGGGGAATTTTACCGGACAAAGTCTTCTTTGGGATTTTGAAATAAAAACCGCATTAGTTGTTTTTCGGTGAATTTTAAACATTTTCAGCCGAGTGGGAATTCTTTTTGGGTCGGTAATTGAAGAAATATAAAGAGGATTATGGGTCGTATGAACTACCGGCACCTTGGTTAATTCCTGAAAAAATAAAGTCCACAAATCCAGATGAGAATGAATAATATCAAATTCCTTTGTTCTCCTGAAAGCAAGTGAAAGATTTTCTAAATTCCAAAAAGGGTCTGTCCAGGGAACTTTATCTTTTAATAATCCCCGGGGATAAACAGAAACTAATTTTGCCGAAGTTTTGGAATCGCCGGAAGCAAATAGAGTGACTTTATGACCCCTTTTTGTCAATTCTTCACAGAGCCAAAAAACAATTCTTTCAATGCCTCCGTATTTTTGAGGGGGGATTGATATCCACAAAGGAGCAATTTGAGCAATTCGTAATTTTTTGTTCATGTTAATTTTTAATTTTTTAATTTTTTAGATTTTTAAAACGGTAATGGCCAGGGGAATCTTCTTTCCCGGCTTATTATTTCACTATAAAGCGCTTCGTATTTATTAACCATTTTTTTAAGAGAAAATTTTTTGACTGCCTGACGGCGGCAAGCCCAGCGCGAAATTTGGTCAACTTTTTTCAGGGCTTCAAGCATTTCTTCCTGGTTTGAGGTCAAAAAGCCTGTTTTGCCGTCTTTGATAAGTTCCGGCATTGAACCTTCTTTGTAAGCAATAACCGGCGTTCCGCAAGCCATTGCCTCAATTACCACCAAACCAAAGGGTTCGGGTCTGCGAATCGGGAAAATAAATGCTTTAGCGTTTTTAAAAAGTTCTATTTTTTTCTCAAAATTTGCCGCTCCGACAAATTTGATTTGCTCGTTGTCAATTAAGGGTCTAATCCTGAAATCAAAATAATCATCGTATTCTCTGGGAATGACTCCGGAAATTATTAATTTTTCTCCGGCTTTCTTTGCTACCTCGATTGCCTCAGCCAGACCTTTTTGGGGAGTGATTTTGGAAAGCCATAAAAGATAATCCTGGGGTTTATCGCAAAATGGATAATCTTTCAGCGGCAGTCCGTGATAAATAACTTTAACAAAGTTTACTCCCGGGGCGGCCCTTTTTTGGTGTTTGGAAATTGCGACATAATTAATTTGGGAAAATTTTTTAAATAAAATTATCAGCTCTTCATACATTGGGTGGTGAATGGTAGAAACAATCGGTTTCTTGATAAATTTTGAGAAAGGAGCGGTATAAAATTCGCAATGGTCGTGAATAATATCAAATTGTTTCTGCATATCCAAAACCCGCTCATACATTAAACCAATAACCGAATGAGGTGAAGAAACTTTTGCTCGCCATAAACTTCTTGGCCAAATAGGAATTAATTTTGCTGAAGTTTTTGAATCACCGCTGGCAAAAAGAGTTACTTGATGACCCCTTTTTACCAATTCCTCGGTTAGCCAATAGACAATAAGCTCGGTTCCTCCATAAGTCAATGGCGGAACCGGAATCCAGAGAGGAGATAAAATGGCAATACGCATAAACTCAGAATAAAATCCAAATGACAAAATCCAAATGACAAATTAATGACCAAAATCCAAAATCTAAAATGCTTTTAACATTTGAGCTTTGGCATTTGACATTAGAACTTTGAATTTTTGAATTTATAACTCCAACAAAAGGCATATTGATTTTCAATCCAAAATCTGTTATTTATATTATAGCATGTTAAACTCTCCAATTGAAGAAATTAAATCAAAACTGGACATTGTTGATGTTGTTTCCAATTATGTTCGTTTGCAAAAAACCGGGGCAAATTATCGGGCTCTTTGCCCTTTTCATTCCGAAAAAAATCCTTCTTTTTTTGTTTCACCCGCTCGTCAAATTTGGCATTGTTTTTCCTGCGGAAAGGGCGGAGACATTTTTGGCTTTATTAAAGAAATAGAAAATGTTGAGTTTGGCGACGCTTTAAAAATTTTAGCTCAAAGAGCGGGGGTAGAGCTTAAATCTCAGGATCCCGGATACGCCAGGTGGAGGACCGAGCGTCAGAAACTTTTAGAAATTTGCGAACTTTCCGCAAGATTTTTTGAAAAACAGCTCCAATCCAGTCAAAAGGGGCAGGAAGCAAAAGAATATCTTCTTTCAAGAAAAATTTCCGAAGATTCAATTGAGAATTGGAGGCTTGGTTATGCTCCAAATACCTGGAATGGTTTGACGGATTTTTTAGGGGAAAGAGGCTACAGGAATGAAGAAATAGTCAAGGCCGGCCTTGCCGTCCAAAAAGAGATATCCAATACCCAACATCCTCCATCTAATATCCAAATTTATGATAGGTTTCGAGGCAGAATAATGTTCCCGGTTTTTGATTTGAACTCTCAGGTTATCGGTTTTGGCGGCCGAATTTTTGAACAGACCCCTGAAGAAATTGCCAAATACATCAATACGCCGGCTACCCTCATTTATAATAAAAGTCAAATTCTCTATGGTCTAAATGAGGCGAAAATGGAAATCAGGAAAGAGAATAAATGCGTTTTGGTTGAAGGTTACACCGATGTTATAATGTCTCATCAGGTTGGCGTAAAATTTGTCGTAGCTACTTCAGGCACCGCCCTCACGCAAGAACAATTAAAGATATTAAAAAGGTATTCTGATGAGCTTTTTACCTGTTTTGATATGGATATTGCCGGGGACTCGGCAACTAAACGAGGGGTTAATTTAGCTCAAGCCGAGGGATTTAATATAAAAGTGGTAACTCTTTCCCAAAAATCTGACCCGGCTGATTTTATTTCATCGCAAGGCGGGGATGATTGGGTTAAAGCAATTGAGGGGGCAAAATCTTTTTTAGATTTTTGTTTTGAAAGCGCTTTTTCTAAATTTGACAAAGAAAGTTCCGAGGGGAAAAGGGAAATTTCTAAAATTCTTTTGCCGGTAATAAAAAGAATTCCTTCTAATATTGAACAATCTCATTGGGTAAGCCAGCTCTCTTATAAATTAAAAGTTCCCGAAGATAAAATTTGGGAAGATTTAGCTAAAACTTCTCCGGAACTTAATAGAGAAAGTTTGGAGAGCGGAAAATCCGAAAATTTTAATTTGCCCAGGAAAACAAGAAGGGAAATTTTAGAAGAACGAATTTTAAGACTTCTTTTTGGGAAACCTCAAAATATTGAATTAATTAAGGAATCCCCATTTAGAACAACTTTAGTTTCCCAGGTTTTTGAAGGCGTCAAAAGCGAGGGGTTAAATTTTAAACTTGATGATTTTCAAAAAAAGATTTCCCCGGAAACTTCTCAATTTATTGATTCTTTGCTTTTAAGAAACGATTGTGAAAAAAAATTTGAAGAGCTTGACCATTCTTTAGAGCTAAAACTTTGTTTAAAGGAAATAAAAAAAATAGATTTAAGAGAAAAACTTATAGATTTGGGGCTTGATATTCAAATTCAGGAAAAAGAAGAAAAAGATATCAATCCATTAATGGAGGAATTTGGTAAACTCACCAGCGAGCTCGCAGATTTAGAGAAAACATAAAACACATAACACATAACATAGAATATAGAATATAGAATATAGATGATGCGTAATAAGGAATAGCAGGTTCTTTGCGCGAAACTAACGCGAAACAAGGCGGCTGCAAAACTTTATAGTAACAGGAAAGCTGACGAAGCCGCCTACGCGAAACCACGCGAAAATTATTACGCGCTAACTTTAATATAGAATATAGAATATAGGGCATAGGGCATATTGCATTTATGATTTATGAGAAAAAAACAATTTAAAAAAACTAAAATAAAAAAGGAGAAAGGAACAAGAAAAACTAAACCCGGTAAGAAAAAAAAGTTAAAAAAGAAAATTTCCCCAATTTCAAAGCGGGAAAAGATTTTTGGGGAAAAGCCTGTTAAAAAAGAGGAAGAATTTAAGGCAAAATTGGAAATTTTAATACGAAAAGGAAGATTAAGAGGTTTTGTTACCTTTTCCGAGATTCTCCATTTTTTCCCCAGAGCTGAAGAAGATATTGAAACTCTGGAAAATGTTTATCAGGAAATAGAGAGAGAAAATATTGAAATAAAAAGAGCCAAAGAATACTTAACCATAGAAGAAGAGCCAAAGGAAACTAAAGTCAGAAAAAAGAAAACTTCGGTTTCCTCCATTGAACCAAAGCTTGATTCTACCCAGATGTATTTACGAGAAATTGGAAAAGTGCCATTTTTAACCGCTGAAGAAGAAAAAGAGCTGGCAAGAAGAATTGAAAGAGGAGAAGACGATGCAAGAAAAAAGTTGGCTCAAGCCAACTTGAGATTGGTTGTTTCAATTGCTAAAAGATATATTGGGCGTTCTCCGAATCTCACTTTGCTTGATTTAGTTCAGGAAGGCAATTTAGGTCTTTTTCGGGCAGTAGAAAAGTTTGATTGGCAGAGGGGCTATAAATTTTCAACTTATGCAACTTGGTGGATAAGACAGGCAATAACAAGAGCCCTGGCTGACCAGGCCCGAACCAT
>PCWD01000023.1:0-11271 GCA_002787255.1 Parcubacteria group bacterium CG11_big_fil_rev_8_21_14_0_20_39_14
CCGAGCTAAAGAGGAATTAAAGGGCCTGGAAGATTTGCCTTTAATCGGAGGATTGGTTAAGGGATTAGGGAAATTCGTTGATTTAGTGGAAAAAGTTGAGGAAGCCGGAGGAGAAATTAAGAGAAAGGGGGAGATAAAAGGGCTGGGAGAAAAAACAAAAGGGATTTATGGATTTTCAATAAAAACAGGAATAGGAGGAAGACCAACCCTGCACCAGAACAAGTTCGGTGCAGGGCAAGAATTTCAAACCTTTGGCAATATTAAGAAAACCAAGGAAGGTTTTAAAATTACTGAAACAAGAGAACCAATAGTTGATGTTTTTGATGAAAAAGACCATATTTTAATTGTTGCCGAACTACCAGGAGTTAGTGAAGACAGCATTACCTTAGACATGAAAGGAGACATTTTAACTTTAGAAGCTGGAGACGAGAAAAGAAAATACGCAAAAGAAATTTTACTCCCGGCAAAAGTTTACCCCCACACCAAAGAAACTTCTTTTAAAAACGGGGTACTAGAGGTAAGAATTAAAAAAATTAAAGAAACAAAAAGGTAAAAATTTTTGGTGTGGGGGTGAATTTTGAGTCAAAAGAAAAAAGCTTTAAAAATGGAGTACTGGAAGTAAAAATGAAAAAATTATGACCCAGTAGAGCAACTTTGAACGGATTCGTTTCTGGGCGTCATTCTAAGCTTCAAAAATAAGTAATTTGTGAGTTATTGGCTTGCGTCTTGTACTTTTTTTTATACTCACTCGCCCAAAAGGTTAAACTTAACTATTTCAAATTATCAATCTAAATCTATCCAACTTTGAATACTCTAAATTCGGTCAAGAGTGTTCAAGGTTGTCTTACTGGGTATGACAGTCACTTTTAAAGTAGCTGAGGCAGAAACAAAAGATGTGGGAAGGGCTATTGTTCGAATAGACCCAAAAGATTTTTCCAGAGTTAAAGCCGAAGTTGGGGATATAGTAAAAATCAAAAACTTGCCCCGTACCGAACCGAAGGTTCTGGTGCGAGGTCAAAAATCCCCGAAGCAATCCTTTCGGGATACTACGGGGCAGGCAAAAAGCAAAAATATTGCCATAGCTAAGATAATGCCGGCTTTTGAGGAAATGAGAGGCAAGGGAGTGGTTCAAATGGATGGGATACTGAGAGAAAATACCGGAGCTGGGCTTGGCGAAAAGGTGAGCATTGAAAAAATTACTATAAACCCGGCTTCAACCATAATCTTAAAACCTTTAACTTCGGAAAGCTCTTTAAAAGAGACTGATTCGGAATACTTAGCCCAAATATTGGATGGCACCCCGGTCGTTAAAGGAAATAAAATCCGTGTAACTTTTTTTGGAAGCAAATTTCAAGATTTTGAAGTTGAAGATACCGACCCCCAGGGAGCGGTTTTAATAAATTCCGGAACGGCTATCAAAATAAAAGGAGTGGCCAGGGAAAAGAGAGGGGTGGGGATTACCTATGAGGACATCGGCGGGCTTAAAAAAGAAATTGGCAAAATCAGAGAAATGATTGAACTTCCATTAAAATATCCCGAAGTCTTTGAAAGATTGGGAATTTCAGCTCCCAAAGGAGTTTTGCTCCATGGACCGCCGGGTTGTGGAAAAACTTTAATTGCCAAAGCTGTTGCCAATGAAACCGATGCTTATTTTACCTCCATTTCTGGACCGGAAATTATGGGGAAATTTTACGGCGAATCGGAAGGTAGGCTCCGAGAAGTCTTTGAAGAAGCCAAAGCAAATACTCCAGCTATCCTGGTGATAGATGAAATAGACGCTATTGCTCCAAAAAGAGAGGATATGGGCGGAGAAAAACAAGTAGAAAGAAGAGTAGTGGCCCAGCTTCTTGCCTTGATGGATGGTTTAGAGTCAAGGGGAAACTTGGTGGTTATTGGACTTACCAACATTCCAAATACTTTAGATCCAGCTCTTCGAAGGCCAGGAAGATTTGATAGAGAAATTTCAATTTCTATTCCCGATAAAAATGGCAGAAAAGAAATATTAGAAATTCATACTCGGGGCATGCCCCTGGCTAAGGATGCTTGCCCCGTTAGAAACGGAATTTCTAATGGGGTTGATTTAGATAAATTAGCTGAGATTACTCACGGATTTGTGGGAGCGGATCTGGAGGCTTTAGCTCGGGAAGCAGCGATGTCGGCCTTGCGAGAAATTATGCCGGAGATTGAGTTTGAAAAAGAATACATTCCTTATAAAAAACTTTTGGGGCTGGAGGTTACTATGGATCATTTTCGGGAGGCGTTGAAAGAAGTTGAGCCCTCGGCTTTAAGAGAAGTATTTACCGAAATTCCCGATGTTAAATGGGAAGATGTGGGAGGATTAGAAGAGGTCAAGCAGATCCTAAAAGAAACTATTGAGTGGCCCTTAAAATATGGGAAACTCTTTGAAGAAGCTAATACTAAGCCCCCTAAAGGAATATTGCTTCATGGAGCCCCGGGAGTCGGTAAAACTTTGTTGGCTAAAGCCGTAGCCACAGAATCTGGAGTAAATTTTATATCCGTAAAAGGGCCGGAACTTTTATCTCGCTGGATAGGAGAAAGCGAGAAAGGGATAAGAGAGGTATTTAAAAAAGCTCGTCAAGCTTCTCCCTGTATTGTATTTTTTGATGAAATTGACGCCATCTGCCCAAAAAGAAGTGGAGAGATAGGAGATTCCGGAGTAACTCAAAGGGTGGTCAGCCAATTTTTAACAGAGCTGGATGGTTTAGAAGAGCTTAAGGGGGTAGTAATTCTTGGAGCAACTAATAGATTGGATATTGTTGATTCTGCTTTGCTGCGACCGGGGAGATTTGATTTTCTTTTAGAGCTTCCCAGTCCCGATGAGAAAACAAGGCGGGAAATATTTAAAATTCACACCAAAGCAAAACCTTTGGCTCAAGATGTAAATTTAGAGAACATGGCCAAAGAAACTGAAGGACTTACCGGCGCCGATATAGAAACCATTTGTAAAAAAGCATCATTGCTGGCTATCAGGGAATTTATAAAAAGTGGAAAGTATGGCAATCCGAAAGAGGGGAGGAAGAGTTCCAAGAAACCCAGCACCAGAGCGAAGCACGGTGCTGGACTAGTCCCGCACCGTCCCGCCAGAGGCGGGACTGGTGCGGGGTTTAAAATCTCCGCTCGGCATTTTAAAAAAGTTCCACTTACTCAAAAACAGAATAAATAATGTCAAAATAAAATGGCCTTAACAGCTACAGAACAAGATATTTTAAACATCATTGGAAAGTTAAGGGGAGAAGCGGGCCCAAGTCGAATTGCCAGGGAGGCAATGATTAGCCCGGAATATGCTGGATATCTGTGTAAGTGCATGGCAAAAAATGGCTATTTAGAATTAACTGCTGAAAGGACCTATAAGTTGAGGCCAAAAGGAAAAAAGTTTTTCCTCAGTCAGACAGAAGCCCTTTGGGATAAAGAAACAATTAAGGAAATAGCGGGTCAGTTAGCCAAAGAATTAGGAAAAAGCTCTTCTCTCGGCCTGGTCAAGTCTGTCCCTAAATCTCGTTTCAGTCGGAGGCTCACCCAAGAACTTCCAAAGGAAATTAAAATCAAAGAAAGCTTTATTAGTCCATTTGAGGAAGAAGTTAAACTTGAGTATGATTTTGCCGAAGGTCCCGAGAAGAAATTTATCTCGAGTGAAGACCTTGATAAAACTTTGAGGACACTTAAAAAGTTGAAAAAATAACCAAAAAAATAATGCCAAAAAAACTTAAAAAAATAAAAACCCCGCCGAAGGCGAGGCTCGCCCAAAAGGGCGGCAAAAAAATAAAAGACGAAAAGCTTGTTATGGGTAAAGGATTAGATATTGGTACGAGTTTTGTTGAATGCGCTGAAAAGAAAGGCGAAAAGATTATTTTTAAGAGACAAAGAAATGCTTTTTTTGAAATTGAATATACTGATTTTACCAAACGAATGCTTGCCAAAAGCAAGGTAAAATATATTCAGAAGGAGAACAAATTATACATAGTTGGTGATGAAGCAATTAAATTTGCCAACATGTTTAATCGGGATACTAGAAGACCCTTAAGCAGGGGCGTGATTAGTCCTTCTGAAAAAGAAGCCTTGCCCATGATAGGGCTCCTTATTAAGAGCGTAGTTGGAGCGCCGAAGTATGAAGGAGAAATAATTTATTATTCTGTTCCAGGAGAACCGGTAGATGCAGATTTTGACATAGTCTATCATCAGAATGTTCTCTCTGAAATGCTGAAAAGACTGGACTACACCCCCAAGTCAATTAACGAGGGCTTGGCCATAGTTCTTTCTGAATTAGAAGAAGAGAAATTTACCGGTATTGGACTTTCTTTTGGTGGGGGAATGGTTAATGTCTGCTTGAGCTGTCTATCTGTTCCTGTTTTTACTTTTAGTATTGCCAAGGCCGGGGATTGGATAGATCAGCAGGTAGCTCGAGCAATTGATGAGCGAGCCACCAGGGTTTGCGCTATTAAGGAATCTACGCTTGATCTGACAAAAAAAGAGCACCTCAGTAAAGTTGAGCAAGCTCTATCTATTTATTATAACCATTTAATAGAATACGTAATATCCCATATCAAAAGCGTGTTTGAAGAAACCAAAAAAATGCCTCGGATTGAAAAACCGATTACTATAATCTTATCGGGAGGCACTGCCCTGCCCAGAGGTTTTTTGGAAAGGTTTAAACAATTGTTAAGAAAAGCAGATTTTCCTCTTGGGGTGGGCGAGATTAAAATGGCCTCCCAGCCTTTGTTTAGTGTGGCCAAAGGAGCCCTGATTGCCGCTATTTCAGATGAGGGAAAGAGAAAAAAGGGATAAATATAAAAACTCAAAATGGAGGAAGGTAAATACATATACTCTATAATTAAGGAAGCCCAAGATCGAAAATTTGGTTCTATTGGAATAAATGATCGAGAAGTAAGCCTTGTTCATTTCAAAGACATATCGGCAGTAGTTTCAAGTACTCCCATTATTAATTTTGATCGCTTAGACAAAAAAGAGCTAACCAGAAATGTTGCTATCCACCAGAAAACGAACGAAGAAGTGATGAAAGATTGTGATGTTGTTCCCATGGCCTTCGGGATTATTGCACCAAATGTTGATGAAGTATCGCGCATTTTAGAAAAAGCTTATCTTCAGTTCAAAACAGCCTTAAAGAAAGTTGCAGGGAAAGTGGAATTTGCAGTTCAAGTTTTTTGGGACGAAAAGAAAATGCTGGAAAATTTAACCAATGAAAATATTGAGATAAAAAAATTAAAAGAAAAGGCCCAATCCCCAGTCAAGGGCATAACCGCTAAATTAAAGTTGGGAAAATTGCTTTTTGAAACCTTGGAAGAAAAATGTAGAGAATATCTGAAAGACATTGAAAATTCTTTAAAAGAATGTTGCTTAGATTCAAAAGAGGGAAAGTTACTAAAAACCAATAGTCAATCTACGATATCTCTTGAGCCAGTAATGATTGGAAATATCTCTTTTCTGGTCGAAAAGAAAGCTGAACCCGAATTTGATAAAAAAATGCAAGAACTTGGGCAAAAATATGGAGAGAATCTAAGATTTAAATATGTGGGCCCCATGCCTCCTTATAGCTTTGTAAATATCAATCTTAAGCTTGGGAATTTTGAAGTAATCAATGAAGCTAGAAAACTTTTAGGCTTAGGAGAGAAGGTTACTTTTGCTGAAATTAAAAACGCCTATTATGCCCTGTCTCATCAATATCATCCTGATAAATATGGCGGTGAATCAAAAACAGGAAAGGAGATGAAAAAAATAGCCCAAGCTTACAGCATTTTAGAAAATTACTGCCAGAGTTGCGACGAATTTACGGGAAAAATTGAGGGTCGAAAATACTCTTTTAGAGAAGAAGATGTGAAAAATTCTTTAATTATTAAATAGGTTTACGATTATAGGTTTAATTTTTAACGGGGAGGGCATTAAAGGTTGAGTTTAAAATTAAAATTTAAAAGGATTATGTTTGCGGCTATTTTGAATTTTTTTTTGCAGGCATACGGAGCGCTCTTGTGAATACCTGGAACGCGGTTGCGGGATTTTTCACTAAATTATTTTAAGTAAAATGAACCCCGTTAGAAATCTTGGACATAAAATTTTTCAGAGAAAAATTTTATGCTGAGTAATAGACGGGGTATAACAAAAAACAAAAATCTGACCGAAATTAGCAATCTGCTATATAAGGACAGATTTCTAACGGGGTGAAAAAGATAATAAATTTTTTCAAAAAGATATTAGGCTGGTTTAGATTTGGGAAGCCCAAAGTTTCTGGAGAAGTTCCCAGGGACCAGTAAATCAAGAACAATAGTTCAATAATTTTAGGATTATGCCCGAAGAAGGTAAATATCTTTATTGTGTTATCAAAGAAAAGAGTCCCAGAAAATTTAACATTTTGGGACAGGATGAGAAAGAGGTTTATACTATTAACGAGGGAGATTTGGCAATTGTAGCAAGCGATACCGAAAAAGAAGAATTTTCATTTATCAAAGAATATTTAACTTGCCACCAAAGAGTCATTGAAGAAGTAATGCAAGAAGGATATGATGTTTTGCCGGTTCGTTTTGGCACAGTAGCCAAAAGTGAAGAAGACATAAGAGAAAAAATATTAAAAGCAAAAAGAAAAGAACTTTTAGAAACATTTCCAATAGCGGAAGGAAGAGTAGAGTTAGGCCTCAGGGCAATATGGAAAAATATGCCAGGCATTTTTCAGGAAATAGTTAAACAAAATCTAGAAATTCAAGAAGCAAAGAGAATAGCTCAGAAAAATCCCTTTCAAATGAGAATTGCTGGAGTAGGAGAATTAGTCCAAAAAGCGCTTGATGCCAAGAGAGAAAATGAGGCCCACAAGATTCTCAGCCCCCTAAAAAAGTTAGCAGTAAAGTTTAAAGAAAGAGAGCTCTTGAGATCTCCCGAACCTTTAAAAGATTCAATGATTTTAAGTAGCGCCTTCTTAGTGCCAAAAAAGAATGAGAAAGAATTTGATAAAAAGGTAGAAGAATTAATCAGAGAATACGACCAGCGAATTAAATTTATTTACATTGGCCCCATTCCTCCCTTTAATTTCGTGGAGTTACATTTAAAGGTATAAATTGGTTTAAAAAACTAAATAAATTATGGCATTTTTAATAGATGATATATTATTAGCGCCACTTAAAGGTATTATTTGGATAGCAGAAAAAATCCGGGATATGGCTTTAGAAGAATTGGAAGATACTCCGGAAAAACTTCAGCGAGAACTTCTTGATTTGCAGATGGCTTTAGAAGCAGAACAAATTACTGAAGCTGAATATCAAAAAAAAGAAAAAGACATTTTAGATAGAATGGAAGCTTTAAAAAAGGAAGAAAAATGAACCCCGTTAGAAGTCTTTGGTAGAAAAAATTATAGAAATTTTTTCTACTCTCTGATAATGGGGGTAAAATTAAAAAATAAAGGTCTGTCTGAAAATAGCTATATGTTATATAAAGACAGACTTCTAACGGGGTGAAGAGCTTTTTAAAAAATAAAAATTTAAGACTTATTCTATTTGGCGGAAAGGGAGGAAGCGGAAAGACTACTTCAGCCGCAGCAACCGCTCTCTATTTAGAAAAAACCACAAAAAAGAAGATTTTAGTTGTTTCTACTGACCCGGCGCCTTCTCTTGGAGATAGCTTTGATGTTGAGATAGGGAATAAAATTACTCAAATTAAAGACAATCTCCAGGCTATTGAATTTGATTCAAAAGAATTATTGGAAGATTTCAGAAAAAAGAATTTAGAGGTGATTAAAACTTTGGTGGAACGAGGCACTTATTTGGCCAAAGAAGATATTGAGCTGTTTGAGGGCTTGGCTGTTCCCGGAACGGATGAAGTGATGGCAATAATAAAAATTGCCAATCTTTTAAAAGAAAAAAAATATGATTTGATTATCCTTGATACTGCTCCCACCGGTCATACCAAAGTACTTCTTTCTTTGCCCCAGGCAATGGAAAGATGGTTAAAGGTAATGAGTTTGATGCGGGAAAAACACCGATATTTAATGAAGCACTGGAGAGGGAAATATGTGAGAGATGAAAGTGATAAATTTTTGGAAGAGATTAGGGCCGATGTAACCGAAGTTAAAAATCTTTTAAAAAACCCCGACTTAACTGAATTTGTTCCAGTCACTATTCCTGAACCAATGAGCATTTTAGAGACAGAAGATTTAATTGAATATCTTGAGACTCTGGATATAAGGGTAGAAAGTATTATTGCCAATCGAATTTTATTTCCGGGTGAACCCCCACACCAAACGAAGTTATGGTGTGGGGGTGAATGTGAATTTTGTAAAAAAAGAGCAGAAATTCAAGAAAAACACATCAAATTAATTGATGAAAAGTTTAAGAAATTTCAAGTGTTGGAAATGCCCTTATTTCCAAAAGAAATTCGCGGTGAAAAAGATTTATTAGATTACGCTGAAATCTTATTCGGCGAGAAAGAATATCAGTCCATTCTGCCAAAGATTGCCCACTCAAAATTTCCTGCTTTATCTAAAGGTAAGATGGCTGATTTTTTGAAGAAAGATATTCACCCCGTTAGAGATTACGGGGAAAAGGAAAAGATGCAGAGAAAACAAATCTCTAACGGGGTAAACTTTATAATTTGTGGAGGAAAGGGCGGAGTGGGAAAAACGGTAGTGGCTGCTGCAGCCGCTATAGCTTTAGCTGAAAAGCATAAAGACCCCGCACCAGAGCAAGCTCGGTACGGGGCAGGTAAAAAAATCCTTGTTTCCACTACTGATCCAGCCCATGCCCTCAGTAATGCTTTCAGCCAAGATATTCCTTTAGATACAGAAGCGACTTCCATAAAAGGTTTTAATAATCTTTTTGCTTTGGAAATAGACGCTCAAGAAAAGCTTAAGAAATGGAAAGATGAATATCGCCAAGATATAGATAATATTTTTAAGAAATTTATTGGGGGAGGAATGGATATCGCTTTTGACCGAAAAGTGCTGGCAGAGTTAATGGAACTTTCCCCACCGGGAATGGAAGAACTTATGGCCCTAGGAGAGATTATGAATTTAATGGCGGAGGGCAAATACGATATTTATGTTTTGGATTCAGCAGCTTCCGGCCATTTACTTCGGTTCTTAGAGCTTCCGGAGACAATCGGAGAGTGGTTAAAAAGTATCTTCAAAATTCTGCTTAAATATAAAGATATAGTTGGTTTAATTGAGATTAAAAGAAAACTATTAGATTTTTCCAAGGATATAAAGAAAATTCAAGAAACATTATTTAGCTCTAAAAAAACAGAGTTTATAATGATAAGCATTGCTGAAGAAATGGGGGTAAGAGAAATGGGAGACTTGGCCCAATCTTTAGAAAAACTTAATGTTCCCTATAATTACATAATTTTAAATATGATTACGCCGGCTTTCGAATGTAAATTCTGTCAAGCCAAGAGAGAAAATCAAGAAAAATATATTGCCAGAGTAAAAAAAGAATATCCTCAAAAAGAAATAGTTTTAGTCCCCTTATTTCCTTACGATATAAGGGGCACAGAGTCCTTAAAAGAATTATCAAAATTCCTTTTTGGCTAAAAATAAATCAAGGTCGATCTAATCTAAAAATTTAAAAATATAAAAATATGGAACCAAAAGAAATTATTGAGAAAGCAAAAAAACAATTGGCTGATTTAACCGGTTTTAAAGAACCAGCTGGTGTTGGGTTAAAAAAAGAAAAAGAAGGATGGATGGTGACAGTTGAAATTGCTGAGAAAAAATCCATCCCCGAAGGCATGGATATTTTGGGAACTTACGAAGTTCATTTAGATGCCAAAGGAGAGTTGCTTGGTTATGAAAAAATTGCCATGCGAAAAAAGATGGACACCGATGCTTTTGAGAAGAAAGAAGAGTAATAATCGATGCCAATATACTAATGAATACGAATTATACTAATTTTTATTCGTATATTAGTATCGCGTTTCATGAATGGTTTTTATCTCTATTGTATTAAGGAAAAAACTGGTTCTAACTTTTCTACAGGGGGAATTGATGGGGGCAAAATTTTTACTATTCCTTATCAGGATTTGGAAGCAGTGGTTAGCGAAGTCTCTTTAGATGAATTTAGCTCAGAAGAAATTCAAAAGAAAGCCCAGGAAGATATAAACTGGATTGGGGAAAAGGCCCTAAACCACCAAAAAGTAATTGAGGAGGCTATGGTTGGTCCAGTTCCCGTAATTCCAATGCAGTTTGGAGTAATTTTTAAAACTAAAGAAAATTTAGAAGAAACCCTGGGCAAGCGTTACGAACAATTTAGACAAAGCCTGGAGAAATTAGCAGGAAAACAGGAATGGGGCGTGAAAGTGTTTTTAAAAGAAAATATTTTTAGGAAAAATATTGAAGAAAAAAATGAACAGGTTTTGGCCAAAAAGAAAGAAATTGAATCAATGCCCAAAGGAATGGCCTTTTTTGCCCAAAAACAGATAGATGGGATAGTTGGGCAAGAAAAAGACAAAGAATTAGATAAAGTTATGGAAGAGATTTACGAGGGCCTGGGTGAATTAGCTTTCAGCAAAAATAAAGCTAAACTTTTGGAGAAAGATTTTACCGGAAAAACAGAGGAAATGATTTTGAACAGTTTTTATTTAATTGAAGAATCAAAATTAGCCCAATTTCAAAAAAAGGTCGAAGAGTTAAAAGAAAAATATAATCCAATAGGGATTGAAGTTGAGATGAGCGGCCCTTGGCCCTCCTATCATTTCGCCTAAACCATTCGAGAAACTCAGGGTTAGTCCTGAGCGAAGTCGAAGGACTAAAATGGCTATTAACTTAGACAATAAAAATGCTAGTTTAGTTGATGCCTTGGATACAGTAATTGATAAAGGAGTAGTAGTCCAGGGAGATGTAGTGGTGAGAATAGCCGATTTAGATTTGTTAGCCATTCAGTTAAAACTTATCCTTGTTTCCATGTCAAGATTGCAAACTCAGCAGGGGAAAAGAACCGATAAAATAAATATCAATGAAATGGGGGATGAAGTCTATTTAAAAAAAATGGAAGGTCAAATTGAAAAAGCTCAAGCGCATATCAATCAGATGATTAATGCCGATAATCCCCAAGAAGCGGAAGGGGGATTAGCCCAATTAGTCTTAACTTTAATCAAACTCATTACTGATTTAGTGGAGAGAGAAGCAGTGAGAAGAGTTGAAGGGGGAAGTTTAACCCAAATTGAAATGCAAAAATTAGGATTAAATCTTCAAGCCATTGAAACCAAAATAGAAGAACTAAGATTGGTTTTCGGTCTTAAAGAAGATGATTTGAATTTAAA
>PCWD01000023.1:11301-11680 GCA_002787255.1 Parcubacteria group bacterium CG11_big_fil_rev_8_21_14_0_20_39_14
GTCCTTTAGGGAAACTAAGATGAGCGGAGCGAAACCCCGCCCTCTATGCCGTATGTATTATGTTTATGTTTTACAACGGAAAAGAAATGATGAATTTTATATAGGTTATACTAATAATTTAGAAAGGAGGCTTAAAGAGCACAGAAAAGAAGGCAATTTCAAATTAGTTTATTATGAAGCCTACCAATTAGAAAAGGTCGCAAGACAAAGAGAAAAAAAATTAAAATATTATGGGAGTGCTTGGCGAGCCCTCAAGAAAAGAATTACTGCTTAGAGGGCGGGGTGCTCCTTTCAGTCGCATTAAAAACATAATTTATGGCAGAAACAGAACTTAAAACATCAACTGGTGGTTCAACTCTTAAGGACGTTTTAGAGCTTG
>PCWD01000033.1 GCA_002787255.1 Parcubacteria group bacterium CG11_big_fil_rev_8_21_14_0_20_39_14
GGACTTCTGGGGCTTATCTTTTTCCTTTAATTATCTCATCTATTATGCCGTATTCTTTGGCTTCCGGGGCTGACATATAAAAATCGCGGTCTGTGTCTTTTTCAATTTGAGAAAGGGGTCTTTGGGTATGCTTTGCCAAAATCTGGTTTAGCTTATCCTTAATTTTTACAATATGCCTGGCTGAAATTTCAATTTCTATTGCTTGTCCCCCAACTTCGCCCATTACCTGATGTAAAAGAATCTCTGAATTGGGGAGAGTAAATCTTTTTCCTTTGGCTCCGGCGCAAAGCAAGGTCGCGCCCATTGAAGCAGCCATGCCAACGCATATTGTGGAAACATCCGGCTTGACATACTGCATGGTATCGTAAATTGCCAGGCCCGCTGTAACCGAGCCGCCGGGAGTATTGATGTAAAACTGAATGTCTTTTTTTGGGTCCTGGTGCTCCAAAAAAAGCAGCTGGGCAATGATGGAATTGGCAACCGGGTCTAAAATTGGTCCGGCCAAAAATATTATTCTTTCTTTGAGAAGCCGAGAGTAAATATCATAAGCTCGCTCTCCATATTGGGTTTTTTCTATAACCGTTGGAATTAAGTTCATACCTTTTTAAAATTTTTAATTTTTAATTTAAAATTTTTAAGATAAATTCTAATTTCAAATTTTTAAAAATTCTGAATTTACCACGCACCGAGCTTCGCTCTGGTGCTGGGTTTAAAAATTAAAAATTTGGATTTAAAAATTATTAAATTGACTTTAAAACTCGGGGGTCTAACTAATAGTTTTCTAGTAACTTAAATGTCTTTTCGTTTTTTATTGCATCTTCATAATATAATTTTAAACGTTCCGGGTCAATGCGAGACATTTTTATATTTTGATATTTTGAGTCATCAGAAGATCTTTTTAAATATTGAGCAACTTTTTCCTTAATTTCTTCTTCAGAAACTTCAATTCTTTCAACCTCGGCGAGCCGATGTAGAACCAGGGCAATTTTAACCTGATTTTCGGCGCCGAAATGTAAATCTTTTTTAAACTCATCCTCGGTCTTTTTAAGCTCTTCAAGGTATTGCTGAAAATTCAGGCCGGAAGCTTCAATATTCTGTTTTAAATTAAAAATTTCCTGCTCCGTTTTTTTTTCAACCAAAATATCGGGAATTTCCAGCCGGCTCTCTCTGGCGATTTTTTGAATTAACTCCTGACGATTTTTTTGCTTCTCTTTTTCTTCTTTTTCTGTTCTAATTCCCTCGGCAATATTCTGCCTGAGATTTTGAATGCTCTCAAAATCTCCTAAATTTTTAGCAAATTCATCATTGATTTCCGGCAATTCAACTTCCTGAACCAAATTCATTTTAACCTCAAAATCTAATGTCTTGCCAGCCAATTCTTTGTTGATATGATTTATTGGAATCTCCTGCAAAAAGCTTTTTTGCTCGCCAGCTCTCATCCCGAGCAGCTCTTTTTCAAAATCCGGCAGAAAATATCCTGAACCCAAAATTCCTTCATGTTCTTCTATTCCCCCAACTTCTGCTCCCTGATTAAGAAGGTCAACTTTTTCGCGATCGCGAAAAAGTTGACCTTCGCTAATTTTTGATATTTGACCCCGCGCCAGAGCCTCCGGCACGGTACGGGGCAGGTTTTTGATTTTTAATTTTATTTTTATGCAGTTCCCTGCTCTGACTTCTCGCGAGACCGTAATGTATTTTGCCCGGGATTTCTGAAGCCGGAGTATAACATCATCAATTTCTTTTTCTTCCACTTTGAGTTTTCTTTCAAGAGCTTCTTTGTTCCTGTTGTTTATTTCTGTTGAAATTTCTTTGTAATCCGGCAGTTCAATCTCGGGCAGGACCGAAACTAGAACTTTGTAAACAAGGGGGTTTTGGGGAGCTATTTTTAGCACTTCCACTTTTGGTAAATCAATCACCTCTAATTTATTTTCTTTGATGGCTTTTGGAAAAGTGTCGTTAACCGCTAAATTTACCGCTTCCTCAAGAATCTCTTTTTGAGAAAGGTGGTTTTTGGCAATTTCTCTTGGAACAAAACCTTTGCGGAATCCCTTGATTTCCAACTCTTTCGCCAAATTTTCAACGGCTTTGTCTAAATATTGAGCAAAATCAGCCGAGGAAATTTCGCAGGTAAGCTCAATTTTGGATTTTGGAAGCTTCTTGATTGAAACTTGCATAATAATCAATTATGGAGTATTGTGAAATGAGTACTTTTAAAATTTGGAGCGCCAAAAATGGAAGAAAAACGGAAACCAAATGGTTGGTGGCGGAAATTTAAATCATTACCCCGAGAAAAGAAATTTTTAATTATCTTTGCGATTTTTTGCGTTTTTGCCCCCTTTTGCATGGTCAGAAACCCGACAGAAATAGCCTCTCATGTTTTACCTCTCTGGTGGCAACCCATGGGACTGGTCGGACTTTTTGGGGTGGTTGGATACTGGCTTTATACCGGGATGCCAATTTTAAAAACTTTTCTGGCTTGCTTTTTTGCAACCTCTTTTGGAATCATTCTTTTTTATTCCGGCACGGCTGGAATAATGTATTTTCTGGCAAAGTGGAAATGGTTTTCAAAAATAAAATCAAAGGTTCTAAAAGAAGGGGGGGGAAACAACCAGGGCAATAAAAAAGAGGGCTGGGAAACCAGACTGGCTGGCTGGTTGTCCCGCAAAAGCGTCTGGCTTATCCTCCTTTGTTTGTTTTTGCCCTTTCCTTATACCGATCAGGCAGCGGCCGTAGCCATGAAATTAAAGAACGTAAGGTATGGTCTCTGGTACTTGCTGGCAGCCAACGCTGTTCAAAGTTTTATAATTGTTTTCTCTGTTTACTTTGGAATCAATCGGATTTTTTAAATAGAGTGGGAGAAGAGCGATATCCTCCTTACTATATTAACACGTCGCCCCGCCTGCCAAAGCCTATCAATCAAGTTTAAATTTAGAATAGAGCGTTAATTCGGTTTTCCAAATTAAGTCTTAATTTGGGGCGTAGGCATATGGCGGGCAGGTCGGTCACCCCGCCCTCTAAGCTCTTGAATTTGAGAATTAAATTATTTTAAAAGCTATATTCTCAAAATAACCTTCAATAAAAATTCCGTGAGCATAGAGGGCGAGATTCCCTCGCTTGTGTTAATAAAACGTCTGTTCTGAAACTTGGAATAGGCGTTTTTTGTTAAATAATCCGAACCTACGAATTTATCCGAATGCTCCGAACTACGAATGGGTAAAATCATTTTTCAAGGACAGTCCTAAGACAGTCCTTGAAAGTCCTCAAAAATTAAATCACGAACCTTAAGAAATTTACCCGAAATAACTGCTTCCTTTGCTAATTTTTGATAATCCTCTCTGGCTTTCTTAAGATTATCAGAAATAAGAGAAAGAATAAATTTATCCTGAGTGATTTGGTCTTCTCGTAAACCTAAATATACTGAATAACTATTCCAAGGATCCCTTTCTGCTTCATCTAATAATTTCTGAAGCATGTCTTTAGAGATAAATGCTTGATCAATGTGCTGAAGTTTTTCTAAAATCTTATTCAAATGAATATATAAGGAAAGGTCTAATAAGTAATCTGTTTTCTCAATATGCTTTTCCTGAAAACGATTTTGAAATAAATGGCCAACTCTATTATATTTTCTATTTATATAGGAACTGAAACTAGTATGGAGTCCCGAGAAAAATTTACTGGGGGTTATTTCAGAAGTCTGCTCAATTAAATAGTGAAGGTGATTAGGAAGAAAATTATATGCGTGGATAGTTACGGAATATTTTTTGAGGGTTTCCTTTAATTTATAAAGATAAAAAATATAATCTCCCTTTTCATGAAAAATTTCTTCTTTGGCAACTCCTCTATTATAGATGTGCCAAAAGCCACCTTTGTAAAATTCTCTTATTTTTGTCATAGCTAATTCAGGACAGTCCTAGGACTGTCCTTATACAATAAAGCTGACTATCAGTAGAGCAACTATATTTAACACCTTTATCATCGGGTTAATTGCAGGACCGGCCGTGTCTTTGTAGGGGTCGCCAACCGTATCGCCGGTAACAGCGGCTTGATGAGCAAAAGAACCCTTGCCGCCCAAATTTCCTTCCTCTATATATTTTTTAGCGTTGTCCCAGGCACCTCCGCCCGAGGTCATCTGGATTGCTAAAAAAATTCCGACAATGATGGAACCAATCAATAATCCCCCGAGAGCTTCCGGCCCCAATAAAAACCCGATTAAAATTGGAAAAATAACCGGCAGCAAAGCCGGGATAAGCATTTCTCTTAAAGCGGTTTTTGTAACGATATCAACGCATCTTGAATATTCCGGCTTTGCTTTGCCCTCCATTAATCCTTTAATTTCTTTAAATTGCCTTCTCACCTCCTCAACTACTTTGCCGGCTGCTTTCCCAACCGCTTCCATAGACAGGGCGGCAAAATAATAAGTGATAGCCCCGCCGGCAAAAAGACCAACCAAAACTTTCGGGTCTTCCAAAGTAAATTGAATTCTTTGCCCCAGCTCCAGCAATTCTTGAGTGTAGGCGGAAAACAGAACTAAAGCGGCAAGACCGGCCGAAGCAATAGCGTAACCCTTAGTTACGGCTTTCGTTGTATTGCCAACCGAATCCAGGGCATCGGTAATTTTTCGATTTTCCTCGGGAAGACCGGCCATTTCAGAAATTCCAGCCGCATTGTCGGTAATTGGTCCATAAGAATCCAGAGCGATAATCAAACCGGTTAAAGAAAGCATGGCTACAGCCGAGATAGCTATCGCATACATTCCGCCAAGCCAAAAACTTATTAAAATCACGAGCGCAATTAAAACAACCGGTAAAATGGCTGACTTCATTCCAATAGACAAGCCGGCAATTATATTGGTGCCATGCCCGGACAAAGAAGCTTTTGCAATAGCTCTAACCGGTTTATATTTTTTGGAAGTAAAGTATTCGGTAATTAAAAATATTCCGCCAGCGAGCAAAAGTCCGAGCAAAGCCGGTAAATAAAGATTTATCGGATGAATTTGAAAGGCCTTGCTGAACTGAAAAATGATCGGCAGAAAACCGAGAGCGGATAAAACTCCGGCTCCAATAAGGCCTTTGTAAAGAGCTGAAATAATTGATTGATTCTTTGGCAGTTTAACAAAAAAAGTTGAGATAATTGAAGCCAAAATAGCCACTGACCCCAAAATTAAAGGGAAAAAAACAGCTTCAATTAAATTTGGAAACAAAAGCCCGCCTAAAACCATTGCCGCTACCATTGTTACCACAAAAGTTTCAAAAAGGTCGGCCGCCATACCTGCGCAATCGCCAACATTGTCCCCAACCTGGTCAGCGATAACAGCCGGATTTCTGGGGTCGTCTTCAGGAATCCCTTTCTCAACTTTTCCAACCAAATCAGCTCCAACATCAGCGGCTTTGGTATAAATTCCTCCGCCAAGCCTGGCAAAAACTGAAATTAAAGAACCGCCAAAACCCAGAGCAACCAGGGCTCCCAAATCTCGCGTTAAAAGATAAAAACCGGCAACCGAGAGTAAACCAAGACCGGCAACCAAAAATCCGGTTACCGAACCTCCTTTAAAAGCCAAATCAAGAGCTGACCTTATTCCTTTCCCGGAAGCCTGGGCTACTCGAACATTAGCCATGGTTGAAATGAACATTCCAAGATACCCGCAAAGAGCGGAGGCGGCAGCCCCGATTAAAAAACCTAGAGATGAACGCCAGCCCAAAGTAAAATACAAAATTAAAGCCAGAACCAAAGCGGCAATGGCAATGGTTTTATATTGCCTTTTTAAATAAGCTTCGGCTCCTTCTTTAATGGCTGAAGAAATTTCCCGCATTTTTTCAGAACCCGAATCAGCTTTTTTAACTTTCAATGCCAAAAACAAGGCAAAAAAGATAGCGACAATACTTGAAATAATTGGAAAAATAAGCATATAGTTTACTCTAAAGCTTTTTTAGTTTATTCTTTGTCTCCCGGGGTTTCCTCCTTGGGAAAAGAATTCTCTTTCTCTTCATCTTTTGCAGCTTCCTCGGAGGGTTTTTTCTTTATTTTTTCTTTCTTTTCCCTGACAGGAACTTTGGCTTTTTTCTTTATATCTTTTTTCTCTTCCTCTTTCTCTTTTTCTTGAACTTCAACCTCCTCTTCTTTCTCAACTATTTTCTCTTTTTTGACTGCTTCCGGCATTCTGACATCTATTTTCCAGCCGGTTAATTTAGCGGCTAATCTGACATTTTGTCCATTTCGGCCAATAGCCAAAGAAAGCTGTTCTTCCGGGACAATAGCAATGGCTTGATTTCTGATTTTGGAAACCTTAACTTCCAAAACCTTTGCCGGGGAAAGGGAGTTAGCAATAAATTTTTCAGGAGATTCCGACCATTCAATAATATCAATTTTTTCGCCTCCCAGTTCATCAATAACAACCCCCACTCTTGTCCCCTTTTGTCCAACCATTGAACCTATCGGGTCAATCCCCGGCTGCTCGGATTTAACAGCGATTTTGGAACGCGAACCTGGCTCCCTGGCAATAGCTTTAATAATTACAACCCTTGAAGCAATTTCCGGAACTTCAATTTCAAAAAGTTTTGATAAAAATTTAGGATAAGCCCGCGAAAGAATAACAATTGACCCCTTGATGTCTTTATCAACTTTTAGAATATAAAGGCGAAGCCTGGAGCCGATTTTGTAAAATTCACCGGGAATTTGCTCGGAAGGAGGCAGAAGACCCACTGTTTTTCCAATATCAAAGAAAATGTTGCGACCCTCAAGCCGTTGAACAATTCCTGAAATTACCTCTCCTTCTTTAGTTTTATATTCCTCAAAAACCGCTTCTCTTTCAGCTTCTCTAATCCTCTGAATTATTACTTGTTTTGCCGTCATTGCGGCGATTCTCCCATAATCCGCCTTGGTCTCCAAATGGAATTCCAGCTCCTCGCCAACTTTTACATCCGGCTTTATTTTTTTTGCCTCATCAAGCATCATATGTTTTTCGGGATTAAATCTGAATTTCTTTTCCTCCCTGTCCCCTATATTCTTCCTCTCTTCTGCTGCTTCAGATTCTTTTTCTCTGACTCTTTCTTCCTCGCCAGCCTTTGACAGCGGTTCTTTCTGCCCGCTGATTTTTTTGTTTTTCAACTCTTCAAGCTCTTTTTCCGAAAAAAGCATTGACTCGTCCACAACTATTTTGAGCTGGGAAAATTTTACTTCCCCGCTTTCCTCATTTAGCTTTGCCCTAATAATCTGCCCCTTAACTCCATAATCCTTTTTATAGGCGGCGGCAATTGCCATTTCAATCGTTTCAATAACTTTTTCTCTCGGAATGCCCTTTTCTTCGGCAATTTGAGCAATAGCTGAGGTAAATGTTTTTAAATCCACACTTTTAAATTCTAAATTCTAATATCTAAATTCTAAACAAATTCTAAATTCTAATTTTCCAATACCTAAACATATTTAGTTTAGAATTTGGAGTTTTAATCATTAGAGTTTGTTTAGGATTTCGAATTTAGGATTTCGGATTTTCAAAAATAGGTCCGCGCGACTACGGACCAACTATTTAAAGTTTAGCGTCTGAAATTTTCTTGTCAAGACTAAAACTGGCTAAAATTCCGCAAAGAATCCAGAACATCAATCTTCCCTGCTGAAGGGTCCAGAAAAAATGGTCAAACAGGGACAGGGCAAGAAAAATAAAAAATAAAAAATAAAAAATAAAAAATAAATTGTTCTCTTTTATAATTTTAATTAAGGGAACAATAATAAGGCTCAAAAAAACCAAAAAGAGCAAAGCGCCGACAACTCCGATTTCGGCAGCAATTAATAAATAAACATTATGAGCCGGCTGGAAAAGCCAGGAAGGCGCCTCATGGGGAATAATTTCAATTTCCGGAACATCTAATTTATAAATTAAATTAGCGGCCCGCAAAGAGCCCTGAAAATCCTGCAATTTCCAAACAAAATTGCCAATGCCCTGGCCAAAAAAAGGGTTTTCTTTCAACATTGACAAGCTGATAAAATTGTAAAAATAGCGGAGATGAATCCCCGGGTCAACTGACTTTTCAACAAATCTTGAATAAAATTCCGGAAGCATTAAGGCGACGCAAAGAATAACGGCAAATAGAAACAGGCTTGAGATGAGCAGGGTTTTAGAATGATAAAGCTTATAAAATTTTTTCTTGAAAAAGAGAACAAGGAAAAGACAAATGCTGAAGAAAAAGAAAAGAATAATGGGAATTCGAGAAAAGGTCAAAAAGAGACCCAGGGTCAAAAAAGTAAAAACCGAAAGGGAAATCAAGTTTGAGCAAAGGGATGGTTTTTTGAATTTTAAATAAAAAAAATAAAAGCTAAAAATAGAAAACAGCAAAAAAGCGGCTAATACATTGGGGTGGGGAAATGTTCCATAGGCTCTGAGCATCTTTGTTCCGGAAACTACAATTTTTGCCGCTCCCTCAATGTTCGGAGACAGAAAACTCTCACCCAAAATTCTCAAGCCCAAATCTTTCTGGAAAGCAAATTGCCAAATGGCAATAAATGATTGAAGAAGCCCGCTGGCTATTAAGACCTGATAAACTCGATTGAGTTTAAACCCCGCGCCTTTTCCAGCCGACGCTCTCAAAAATATAGGCTTAGTTAAGGCGGAGCCGCCTATCGGCTTTCTTTCTTTTGTATTTGAAGAAGCTTGCCCGAAAAGGTGCGGGGTAAAATTATTTTTCAAATAGAGAAATAAAAAAATAAATTCGGCAAGCTTTATTAATTGGTAAATTCCCAGTCCTGAATTTTGGGCCCCGGACAAAGATAGGGCGGAGAGCGCAAAAAATAATCCCAAAATGATATTGATTTTTTGCCCATGCTTGGCCGACAGCCAAGATATTCTGCTCCTGTAAAACCACAGGGATAAAATTGCCAGAATAAATAAATCGGTTAAATACAAAAAAGCAGAATTCCATTCATTGAATTCCGCTCCCCCTCCCCCGCCAAGGCTTCGGCGGAAAAACCATTCTTTGAGAATTAATCTTGTCTGAAAAGGCAGACAAAAAAGCAGAAGGTAGAATAATATTTTTTCAACCCTTACCACAAAACATGATGCTAATCTACGAATTTTATGCGAATGCCGCTAATATGCCAATACTCTGAAATTTGAAATTGGTTAATAGAAATTGGAAATTGGTAATAGAGAATTGAAATTGGAAATTAGTTTACTATTTTCCACTTTCTAATTTCTATAACTATTTTCTATTTTCCAATAACCATTTTCCATTTTCGTTATTAGCGGTCTGTAGATTGGCATTAAATTCGCATTATTTGCACTATTATTCTTTTTCTTCTTCTCCAAAGAATTTATCCAATTTAATCCTGCGCAGTCCGGCTAAAATAAAAACAGCAAGCATTGTGGCAAAAAACGCTATAAGATAAAATCGGCAAGCTACGGTCATTCCTATCGCCGCCGCCACCCAAAGACCAGCGGCCGTGGTCAAACCCTCCACTTTTGTTCCCCGAAAAATAATAAGGCCGGCTCCCAAAAACCCGATGCCCATAATAACATTACCGGCCATACGAGAAGGGTCATAGCTTATACCGGCCTGTCCATAAAAAGAAGTAAAAGCCTCCCTGGAAAGAATAGTAAAAAGGCAGGCCGCCAAAGAAACCAGGGAAAAAGTTCTGACTCCGGCCGCTTTGCCAACATATTCCCGTTCAACTCCCATTAAACCTCCTAAAAAAACCGCCAATAAAAGCTGTAAAATTATTCTCAATTGCTGAGAATCAAAAATATCCATAAACACTCCCGAGCGCTCAAATCGTTGAGTGCTCGGTCGTTAAAATCAAAAATTAACCCGTTCGACAAGCTCAGGGTTAATACTGAGCGATGTCGAAGTATTAAAAATAAAAAATAAAAAAGATATATAGTTTCAAAATTTTCTGAAAGAAAATTTTGAATACCCATTTCTTATTTTTTATATTTTATATTTGATATTTTATATTCTGTATACCTGGTTGTCTTCTCTGACTTTTTCACTTACTTTAAGACCGATGGCATCGCCCTTCTTTGCCTCCTGAACTTTTTGATGTTCAACTTCCATAGATTCCACTTCCTGCTCAAAATCGGTTGAGCCGCCTTTAATTCTGATTTTATCCCCCACCTTCAAAGCATCCTCAAGCTCAATAATCGCCACTCCTAAATTTGAAAAATAGTGAGTGACTTTACCTATAAGTTTGCCTTCTTCTTCCATTGATTCGCTAATATATGCGAATATGGGCGCTAATCAGCCCTAATAATTATTAGCGCTGATTTGCACCTCAATTAGCACAAATTAGTGATTTTAATAATTAGATTTTTAAAGCTTTCTTTTCTTTTTCAATTAACTGAATTAATTTTTTAACCAATTTTTTGGGGTCTGAATCGTAAACAATCTTTCCGGGACCCCGATGCATTTTTGACACAAGCTCTCTGAGCATATCGGCGGTCCCGCCCATGCCCTCCAAAACCCCAATCGGCTTGTTGTCCTCAAAGGTTATGGAAAATTCATTAAGCGTTCCCATTCTGCCGCAACAAAAAATTACTCCATCAGCAGTCCGGGTTAACAAAAGATTTCTTCCGGAATATTTAAATCCGGTATAGATAATAATGTCAAAATAATCAATGGGCAGCCGGTACCTTTCAACATGGTCTCTTTCCGAAAAAGCTGGGGATAAGCCGACTGAAAATCCTCCCTCTTCCTTGGCTCCCTTAGCGGCCCAATAAGGAATACCTGAAGTGGCGCCGGTAATCAAAACACCGTTTTGACGAATAATCTCTTTTCCCAACTCCCTGGCTTTTTCTAAAGCATTCTTGGCGCAATGACCGGTTTCAGCCGCCCCGGATACACAAATCTTATATTTCACACTTTTCCGACATATAATTCTTCCGCGCCCCTCTGCTTGTTATCAGCGCCCCTCCGCTTTTATCATCATATAGGCAGAACAACGCTGATATCAACGCAGATTTACGCTGAAATAGAAATATGCCTCATTAAACCTGATGCGTAATAAATAATTGCAGCGTTTCAACGCGAAACCGACCCCGATAGTACAAATCCTGACGGATTTGACTACGGGGCG
>PCWD01000034.1 GCA_002787255.1 Parcubacteria group bacterium CG11_big_fil_rev_8_21_14_0_20_39_14
CGTGGGATGCAAAGCTATCCCTCTGGGGTACCCCATTAGATGCCCCATTAGATAAAAATTATCAACTGCTTGAAATAGTAGATTTTGATTGTGAATTGAAAGAAAAAGACGAATAGGCATAGTTTCTATCTAACGGGGCTATCTAACAGGGTGCTCAATTTTGTAACTCTTCAGCCTTCGCTTTTGCTTGGCTTCATAGACAAAATTGGCATGATGTTTATTCAGGCGAATGCCAAAATAAATTTAAGTTTTGCAATTTTAGGCAAATTGCCAAACGGTTATCACCGGATTGAAAGCATAACGCAGTCAATTGATTTGGCTGATTTTTTGTTTTTTGAAAAAGCGAAGAAAACCCAGCTTACCGGCAGTTATATTTGCGCCGATACAGATAACCTCATTTCAAAGGCCCAAAAAGTTTTGGAAGAGGAGAGCGGCAGAAAACTTCCCTGCCATATTCATCTTCAAAAAGTTATTCCGATTTCCGCCGGCCTTGGCGGAGGGAGCGCCGATGCCGCCGCGACCTTGATTGCAATAAATGAAATTTACAAATTAAATTTTCCGAAAAATAAATTGGCGGAAATCGGAGTAAAAGTCGGCGCCGATGTCCCGTTTTTTATTTTTGGCGGCACCTGCAAAGTCGGCGGGGTGGGGGAGGAGGTCGTGCCAATAAAAAGAAAATCGCCAAAATTTTACGTGATTGCCCGTCCCCATAAAAGGCTGGAAACCAAAATGATGTATGGTTTAAACGATAAAACTGGAAAAAATTTTTTAAAACTTGCGGGAGAAATCTGTCCTTCAGTGAAAAAAGTTTACAATTTTTTCAAAAAATTCCGGCCAAAAGAACTTGGCTTATCTGGCAGTGGACCATCTCTTTTTTGCGGAGTAAAGAGCTACGAACTTGCCAAAAAAATCATTAAGGGGTTAAATGATTTGGATGGGGATGTTTTTCTTTGCCGACCGCAAAAAGAAGGGATAAAAATATTAAGCCCCGTTACTCATAAATCCAGCCATTGAATTCAATTATGGGGATTTATAAGGTAATGGAATGGGCAATTTGAACTTAACTACAATAATTATGAGTAACGGGGTAAACTTATGAATTTTGTAATATTATTGGCTGCCGGCGAAAGCCGAAGAACAGGCAAAATTAATAAAGTTTTTTATAAAATTAAGGGAAAGCCGCTGATTTTTTACACTATTTTGGCATTTGAAAAACACCCCAAAATTAAAAAAATAATTTTGGTGGCCCGGAGAAAAGATTTTAAAAAAACCGCTTTTTTAATTAAAAAATATAGGTTCAGAAAAATAGCAGTTATTATTGAGGGAGGAAAAGAACGGCAGGATTCTTCGTATTGCGGATTAGGGGCGGCTGAAGTTTTGGGCGCCAAAAAAGGCGATTTAATTTTATTTCACAATGTTTCCAATCCCCTAATTTCCCAAAAAGAAATTTTTGATGTTATTAAAGAAGGCAAAAGATACGGGGCTGCCCTACTTGGCCAGCTGTTAAAAGATACTTTGAAAAAAGTTAAGAAAAATTTTGTTAAAAAAACCATTCCCCGGCAAAATCTTTGGTTAGCCCAAACTCCCCAGGTAATAGAATATAGTCTTGCAAAGAAAGCTTTTAAAAAAGCTCAATTTCATGCTACGGATGACGTTTCTTTGGTGGAAAAAATCGGTAGAAAAGTGAAAATGACCCCCTGTTCTTATAGAAATTTTAAAATTACCACCAAGGAAGATTTGGACATTATTAAGAACCTAATAAATAATGGGAAGTAAATTTATTCGCATATTCGCAAAAGATTCATAATTTTGTAGAAACATGAAACTCGTTATCGCTAAAAATCAGGGTTTTTGTTTTGGGGGAAAAAGAGCTTTTAGAATTGCCGAAAAATCATTAAAAAAAGACCCCCGGCCGATTCAGTTTCTTGGCGATATTTTGCACAACAATGAGGTGATGAATCATTTCAGAAAAAAAGGAGGAAAAATAGTTTTGAATTTAGGCAGGGTATTTGGGGGCACCCTGATAATCAGCGCTCACGGCGCACCTTTTAAAATTTTGGAAAAAGCCAGGAATAAAAAAATAATCGCAAGAGATACAACTTGTCCTTTTGTAAAAAAGAATCAAGGCATAATTTTTGATTTAGCTAAAAAGAGATACAAGGTTATTATTGTTGGGAACAAACATCACAAAGAAGTTAAGGGCTTGCAAAGTTTTGCTAAAAATAGAGCTTTGGTTGTAGAAAATATCCGGCAGGCAAAAAAACTCCCCAAATTCAAAAAGTTGGGAGTAATTTCTCAGACCACCCAGAGTCTGGAAAATTTCAATAAGATTTCAGAAATTTTAAAGAAAAAAGCCAGAGAAATAAAAATTTACAATACTATTTGCCCGAGCATTTTGGTTCGCCAAAAAGAACTTTTGGAAATTATTAAAAAAGTTGACAAAGTTTTGGTTATTGGTTCTCATCTTTCCGCCAATACAAAACGATTGGTTGAAATTTCAAAAAAACAGGGTTTTCCGACAATTTGGATAAACGGCCCGGAAGAATTAGAAAAATACAAGTTTGAAAAAAAGATAAGATTGGGAATAGTTTCCGGCGCCTCTACACCCGATTATTTGATAAAAAGAATAATAGGGCAATTAAATCGCTATGATTAAACGGCGGAAATCTAAAATAATAAAAATTGGCAACCTCAAAATTGGAGGTAATTTTCCCATTTTGGTTCAATCAATGACTAATACCAACACCGGGAATATTAAAAAAACAGTAAAACAAATTAAAGAATTGCAAAGCTCCGGTTGTGAAATAATAAGGGTGGCGGTGCCGGATATGGAATCGGCCAAGGCAATTAAAGAAATTAAAAAACAAATTAAAATTCCCTTAGTTGCCGACATCCATTTTGATTATGAGCTGGCGATTGAATCAATATTGCAGGGGGCGGATAAAATAAGAATCAATCCGGGAAATATCGGAAATAAAGAAAAAGTTTGGGAAATAATTAAAATTGCTAAAAAGAAAAGAATTCCAATAAGGATTGGAATAAACAGCGGCTCGCTAGAAAAAGAGCTTTTGGAAAAATATGGTGAAAAAGATATTCCTCGGGTCATGGTTGAGTCTGCCATGAAATCAATTAAGCTTTTGGAGGGTTTTGGTTTTAGGGACATTGTTGTTTCTTTGAAGTCCAGCGATGTTTTAACTACAGTTCGAGCGCACGAGCTTTTGGCGAAAAAAACAAATTATCCGTTTCATCTTGGAATTACCGAAGCTGGCACTGAAAAAATCGGAACTATTAAATCGGCAATTGGCATAGGCTCTTTGCTTCTCAAGGGGATTGGCGATACAATCAGGGTTTCTTTGAGCGCTGAGCCCGTTGAGGAAGTAAAAGTTGGATTTGAAATTCTGAAAAGTTTGAAATTAAGAGAGAGGGGGCTGACCATTGTAAGCTGTCCAACTTGCGCCAGGTCCCGGATTCCGGTTGAGAAAATCGCCAAATATGTTGAAAGTTTTTCTGACAATTTTAAAAAACCATTTAAAATTGCCATAATGGGTTGTATTGTAAACGGCTTGGGTGAGGCCAGAGATACCGATTTGGCAATTGTGGGAATGGGCGAAAACAAAGCCGGAATTTTCAAAAACGGGAAGTTTGTAAAAAATATTAATAAAGAAGATACAATGTCTTTTTTAAATAAAATTTTGTAATTCATCTAAAATGTTGAAATTAAATTTTATAGAGAGTGACAATTATTTAACCCCGTTTGCGGATCTTAAAGAATTAAATTTTGTTAGTCATTTCAAGGGAGCCACTGAAAAAGACTTTAAAAAATGGCGATCGGAAATTATCAACAAAAGAGTACCTCTAATCTCCGAAGTTAAAAAGAAAATAAATTTTGATGGAGAAATTTTAGAAATTGGGGCCGGAAGCTGTTGGTTGTCAGCAGAGTTATCAAAAATTCCTGAAGTTCGCCATATTTACGCCTTAGATTTTTCTAAGAGAGTTCTTCAAGAAATAGCCCCCACTATTATAAAACTTTTGAAAGCGAAAGAAGATAAAATAACTCAAATCTTGGGTGATTTTCATAAATTACCGTTTAATGATAGTTCATTTGACTTCGTGGTTATTGATGCCGCTCTTCACCATACCAATCATTTAAATTTAGTTCTGCGAGAGATTTATAGAGTTTTGAAATCCAGAGGAAAATTGGTAGCTATTCGAGAGCCAATTAAATCTTTTTCCTGGCCAATTAAGAAAAAATTTAGCCTTGTTGATAGGCATGTAAAAAAATTTGGCGTAATTGAAAATACTTATAGTAAAAAATTGTGGATTAGATATTTTGAAGAAGCTGGGTTTAATCTTTCCATTAAGCCAATTTTCTTTAAAGGGGGCCCAAAAGAGAATTTAATTAGATTTACACCAATAAGATTCTTTAATGGCATTTTGTATTCTCGCTATTATTTTATTGCTTCTTCCAAATAAGTTAATTATGAAAAACAAGATAAGACGGATTTTTATAGGAACAAGCGGCTGGGTTTACAATGATTGGGAGAAAATTTTTTATCCCGAAGACTTGCGGTCAAAGGATAAATTAAAATATTTTTCAGAACATTTTAAAACAGCCGAAATTAATTATTCTTTTTATCATCTCCCAAAACCCGCAACCTATCAAAATTGGTACTCAAAAACACCCAAAGATTTTGTTTTTGCGGTTAAGGCCAGCCGATACATCTCCCATATTAAGAGATTAAAGGATGTTAAAGAGGCCTGGGAAACCTTTTTAAAAAACGCCCTGAATTTAAAAGAAAAACTTGGTCCAATCCTTCTTCAGTTGCCTCCGAGTTTCAAATACAACTCCGAAAATCTTTCTAGAGTTAAAGAGTTTTTGGCATTTGCGACAAAAATTAAAAATAAAAGAGCAAATCTTCGTTTGGCTATTGAAGTTAGACACCCGTCTTTTAAGAACCCCAAATTTTTTGATTTATTAAAAAAATACAAAGCGGTTTTAGTTGTATCCGATTCATCAGATTGGATAAAAATTGAAAAATCAAAGTTGGCTGATTTTGTTTATGTTCGAATGCACGGTCCCAAGACCATGTTTTCTTCAAAATACAGCAATGAGGAGCTTGAAGATTTGGCTCAAAAAATCAAAAAATGGCAAAAACAAAGACTGGACATTTATTGTTATTTTAACAATGATGTTTCCGGCTTTGCGGTTGAAAATGCCAAAACACTTCTGAAATTTTGCAATAAATAAATTATGTTTACTATTCTTAATCGTCATTATAGGATTGATAGTTTTTGAAGTTGTCAGCAGTGTTGATAATGCCATTATTAATGCCCATGTTTTAAAGACCATGAGCGTCCGCTGGCGGAAGATTTTTCTTTTTTGGGGAATAATCACCGCGGTTTTTCTGGTTCGGGGTCTTCTCCCCTTAGTAGTTGTCTGGCTTTCGGTTCCGGAAATCGGGTTTTGGGGGGCTTTTCGTTCAATGTTTGAAAGATCGCCGGAAATAGCCGAACTTCTTAGAGCAAGAGAGGGCATTATTCTTATTGGGGCTGGAGTTTTTTTATTTCTGATTTATCTGCATTGGTTGTTTTTGGAAAAAAAGGACTCTTATTTTATGCCTGATAAATTGGTGAAACCCCATTATGGTGTCTGGTTTTTTGCCATAGCGGCGATGCTTTTGGTGGCGCTTCTTTATTTGGCAAAATTTTCTCCTTTTTTAATGCTATCGGCCGCCGTTGGCTATGCCATATTTTTTATTATGTATGGATTCAGGGAGCAGGCGGCCCAGCAGGAAGCAAAAATGTTGGGTCAGGATTCTCATTTAAGCGATTTTTCAAAATTAATGTATTTGGAGGTTTTGGACACTTCTTTCAGCGTTGACGGTGTTTTGGGTGCTTTTGCTTTCACCACCTTAATCCCTTTGATTTTTATCGGAAATGGAATCGGCGCCTTGGTTGTTAGGGAACTTACAATTAGGGGCATTGATAAAGTGGCAAGATATAAATGGCTCAAAAATGGAGCCATGACCTCAATCGGCATTTTGGGAATATTTTTGATTCTCAAAAGTTTCGGCGTTTATATTCCCGAATATCTTCCGACTTTTACTACTATCAGTTTGGTTGGCTTAACATTTTTCAAATCCCATCAATTGTTAAGAAAAAATGGAGTTTCTCTTAAAGAAAAGACGCCAAAATCCCATTAACGCGAGCGAGGGAACCCCGTTAGATAGAGCTCGCAAGCTCGCTATCTAATGGGGCGAGCGAGCGACGCGTTAATATAGTAAGGAGGAATAGTCTTCCTTCTACTCTATTAGCTATTTGAGTTGATTTTCAAATTCTTACGAAGTCCGACTTAACAGAAAAACCCCGCTACTTTGTAGCAGGGTTTTTGGTTACTTAAAAACTTCGGTAAGTTTTTTTAATCTTTGCTGTTCTTTTTTAACATATTCTTGAATCTCGCTAATTTCTTTTTCAGTCAGATGAGAAAATCGCTCCTGAAGCTTTAGATATTCTTTAACCGGCAGAAATTCCTTTGGCTCAAAAGTGATTTTCCATTTTTCGCCATTTTCCACTTCATAAAGCGGAAAGATTTTGCAAAGCACCGCAAGCCTGGCTATTTTTATTGTTAAATCCGACGGAAAGCGCCAGCCGGTTGGACAGGGACATAAAATCTCAATGAATTTCAGGCCGTCTTTAATGGCTTTAGCTTTCTCAACTTTTCTTTTTAGGTCATCTAAAAAAGCAATTGAAGCAGTGGCGGTGTAGGGAATCCGATGGCTGGCCATTATCTCGCTTAATGGTTTTTTTGCTACAGATTTAAAAGCCGGCAGAGGGGTGGTAGTTGTCCAGGCGCCAAAAGGAGTGGCTGATGAGCGCTGAATTCCGGTATTCATATAAGCTTCATTATTTGCGCAAATATAAATCATATTATCGCCTCGCTCGGCGGCTCCGGAAAGAGCTCCAAAACCAATATCATAAGTTGCGCCATCGCCTGCCCAGACCAGAATATTTTCTACCTCATCTTCCAATCCCAGGATTTTTATAGCCGCTCTGATTCCCGAGGCGCTGGGGGCGCCGGTTCCAAAATTAACATGAATACAGGGAATTCCCAAAGCGCTTTGGGGGTAAATTCCGATAAGCATTGTTGAGCAGCCGGCCGGGAAAACACCAAAGGTTTTTGGGCCCAGCGCCTTAAGAACCTGTCTAAGCCCAATTGGCAGACCGCAGCCCTGACAAGCTGAATGTCCTGAATAAAGAAGCTCATTACTTTCGGCAGCCGCGCTTTTCTTTCCACTTTTCTTATTTGTGATTTGCCTGTCCCGCGCCGAACTTGCTTGCCCCGTAGGGAATTTATTCTCTTTTTGGGTTCTGGTGCGGGGCGATTTGCCATTTGCGATTTGCCATTTGCGATTTGCCATTTCTCCTGGCAGCCAGACTATTTTCTTTTCAGCCAAATCATGATTTCTGGTATAGCTTATTGCTTCTTTAATTATCTCCGGGTTAACATCAACTCCGCCAAGCCCGGTAATAAATCCAAAAACTTTTGGCTGCTTGTCAAGCTCGGAAAGAGCTGATTTAATTTCGTTGCAGAATATTCCTCCGGAACCCAAAGAAATGTTTCTATCAATTACCGCCACCTTCTCCACGCTTTTTATGGCTTGAACCACACCTTCATCCGGGAATGGTCTGAACATTTTAATCTTTAAAAGTCCGACATCTTCAAATCCTTTCTCGTTTAGAAGAATATGGCGGGCGGTGCTGGTAATGGTTCCCGAAGTAACCAGGGCAATTTTTGGATTTTGCCAGTGAAATTTTTCAATTACTCCATAACTTCTGTTAAAAATTTTTCCAAATTCTTTGTCGGTTTGCTTTGCCACTCTTTTAGCTCTTTCCATTGCCCTCTGGGCGTCAATTTTCATCTTAAAATATGGTTCCGGCAAAACCAAAGCGCCGAAAGCTCGAGGGTTTTTTAGCTCCAGCTTATAAGCAGGATTAAGGGAAGGCAGAAATTCATCAACTAATTTCTGATTCGGCATCTCAACCGGTTCTCCGGTATGAGACAGGATAAATCCTTCAGTAACCACCATTACGGGCAGCATAACCCCGATGTTTTCAGCTATTTTAAAAGCCATAATTATTGTGTCTAAAGTTTCTTGGGCATTCTCGCAGTAAAGTTGAAGCCAGCCGGTATCTCGTTGACTCAAGCTGTCGTTCTGGTCGGTCTGGATATTCCAGGGAAGACCAAGGGCTCGGTTCGGAACAGTCATTACAATCGGCAGCCTCATTCCCGAAGCGGTATGAAGCATTTCATGCATTAAAGCCAATCCGTGAGAGCAGGAATCTTCAAAGGTTCTGGCTCCGGCATAGGCGGCTCCAATACAAGCGGCCATTGCCGAATGTTCTGATTCAACCGGAATATAAATCGCTTCCATTTCTTTTTTAGCGCAAAATTCAGAAAGAAGTTCGGAGATTTTGGTTGCCGGAGTAATCTCATATTCGGGTAAAACCTGGGCCCTGGCAAGCAGAGCTCCAAAAGCCGCCGCTGTGTTTCCATCCATTATTTTTTTAGCCATTTTGGTTTTCCCCCTCAATATCTTGAAATTTCGATATCTCTTGTTCAAAAACTATTGATTTTGTCGGGCATTCCCGAACGCAGATACCACAGCCCTTGCAGTAATCATAGTTGATTTCAACTTTTTCAGCTTTTTTTACAATCGCCGCATCGGGACAAAATTCAAAACACTTGTGGCAAAGCTCGCAAAGTCCGCAGGAAAAGCATCTTTTCGCTTCAGCTCGGGCAAGATTTTCCGGAGCGACTTCCCCAAATTTTTCAACTCTTAACTGGCGCTTAAAATAAACAGGGTCAACATCTTCAAACTTGATTATTCTCAAAGACCCATCAGGCTGAGCTGCTCTATTTGATAGATTTGACCGATGGGACGAAGAGCTAAGGTAGTTATTCATCATTTCAGCATTTTCTCTGCCGGACTTAATAGCCGCCGCTACGGTTCCGGCCCGGTTTGCCGCATCGCCGCCAATAAAAATTTTTTCTTGCGATTCCCAATCTTCCGGCAAAAAAGAAAGGTCTTTTTCTTCACCGATTGCCAGGATTATATTATCCGCCTCAACAAAGAAATTTGAGCCTTCAATCGGAATGGGTATTTTACGACCGGTTTCATCTTCTTTGCCGAGTTTCATTTTTTGACACTCAATTAAAGCTATTTTTCCGTTTCGGGCAATGAATTTTACAGGGTTTGTCAGTTCTTGAATTTTTATTCCCTCTCTTTCCGCTTCCGCAATCTCATCTTTGAGGGCTGGCATTTCGGTTTTGGTTCGGCGATAAAAAATTGCGCTTTCCCCTCCCAATTTTTTAGCGGTTCGAGCGGCATCAACAGCCGTATTCCCGCCGCCAATGACTATTACCTTTTTGCCAAGCTGAACTTTTTTACCGAGTTTAACCTCTTTAAGAAAGTCCAGTCCGGAGAAAATACCATAAACATCCTCTCCCTCAATGCCTGACTTTTTGGTTTTTGAAAGACCGACAGCTGCAAAAATAAGGTCAAAATATGCCGCAAGGCAGTCAAAAATTGTCCTGTCCACTTTAATTTTTGTTTTAAGCTCAATTCCCGGAACCAGAATTTTCTTTTCAATTTCCTTTTGAAGAATTTCTTTTGGCAGTCTAAATTCCGGAATAGATAGGGCCGGAGTTCCTCCGATTTCCGCCGAGCTTTCAAAAATAGTCAGCCGATACCCCAGTTTTCTTAGAAAATAAGCGCAGGAAAGACCGGCCGGGCCCGAACCAATAATTGCCACCTTTTCCTTTTTGGTGATTTTTGGAAACTTTTCGGAGAGATTTTTTAAAGCCCAATCGCCAACAAATCTTTCCAGAGAATTTATAGCCAGAGCCTGGTCAAGGCATTTTCTATTGCACTCATTTTCGCAAGGATGAGGGCAAACTCTTCCGGTCAGGGCTGGAAATGGATTGGTTCTGGCAATTATTCTATAAGCTTTTTCCAAATTTTCTTCTCTGAGCGCTCCCACAAAGCTCGGAATATCTTGTCCGGAAAGACAGTTTTTTTGGCAGGGTGAAATTCCCCTTTGAAGAATTGGTTTTTGCACTCTCCAGCTGCCGGTTTTATTTGCTAAAGTGTTTTCTTGGGAAACAGAAATAAAAGGTAAATATTTTTTAGTTTTTCTCATCATTCACCCCCATTTTTACGCTTTCATAGGCCTCTATTGCGGCAGCTATATTTTTTTCCGGGGATTTCACATCCTTGTTTTCCTGAATTGCTTTTTTCAGTGACTCCAGGGATATTTTCAGAACTTTAATTATGGCGCCCAAAATTACCGTATTAATGATAGGATTAGTGTCAGTTCCTATTTTGTGATTTAGGGCAATTTTGGTGGCATCAATCACGGCTATTTTGAAATTGCCAAGTCTTTGAAATTCTGATGGCCCTTTGGGACTGTTAATAATCAGCCATCCCCCCTGTTTGAGTCCTTGAGTGGCATTAACTCCTTCAATTAAGGAGGAGTCAAAGACAACTACGCAATCGGGCTGATAAATCTGAGACCTAATAAGAATTTTCTTTTCATCAATTCTCAAAAAAACCTCTGCTGGCGCGCCTCTTCTTTCCACACCAAATTTGGGGAAATCCAAAGTATATTTTTCCTCACAAAGCAGGGCATTGGCTAAAATTCTGGCTGCTGTAACCGCTCCCTGTCCGCCTCGCCCATGAAATCTGATTTCAAGCATTTTTCATCTCCATTTATTCGTATGCTGTTTTCAATGAACTCCCGATATAGTAGCACGATATACGCTTTCCGTCAACCTCGTTAAAAGTCTGCCGGGTTTAGTTTTTTAAACAATCGCAGACTTCTAACGGGGAACG
>PCWD01000032.1:0-7663 GCA_002787255.1 Parcubacteria group bacterium CG11_big_fil_rev_8_21_14_0_20_39_14
TACTCAAATTCCGAAGGAATTTGTAGTACCGGGGCGCGAAACAGGGCGGCTGCAAAGCTTTGTGGCAATATAAAGTTCGAAGAAGCCGTCTACGTAAAACCCACACGAAAATTATTACGCACTATCTTTATTGAACGAAATCCGAACTTTTTTTCGCGAAAATCCGGACGCCGATTTCTAAAATCGCTCGGGCGCGGCGGGAATTTTTACCCTGTAGGGTCGCCTTCGGCGACTCCTTCGGGGCGTTTTCCCCAGACCTCTTTTCTCCACGCACCAGAGCAAGCTCGGTGCGGGACTTCGCTTCGCTATGCTTTCCGCCCCGCCATCGCTTGGGCCGGCGAATTTTTTGGCGAAAATCTTTAATATATAAACAGAAAAACCTTGCATTGCAAGGTTTTTCTGTCGAGGGTGTGCCATTCGTTCGCTATCTCGAACCTGATTAAGAGAACAAATATCTAATATCTATTCTCGGGCCGATCAAGCTCTAACTACTAGGTCACTTTTTCGAAGTACCCCATTCCCACTAGTGATTAGTAATTTCAAACCTTGTCACAAGTTTCGCTTTTGTTGGCAGAAACTAAGGCGATATAATCACTAATCTCCAACGAACTGTAAGTTTTCGCGTTACAATCCTGACAAATAGGAATAATATACCAATTCTTATCATAACTATTATCCTTCTGGACATGAGCCCCCACCTCGGGTTTTTTGTTACAATTCGTTACCGAGCAATGATCTGGCAAAGATTGTTTGCTAAAATTCTTCCAATGGTTAAGCCAACTACCACACCTGCAAACGTTATCGCTGGTACCGTTAAGGTTAGTTACCTTCATCTTTTTGTGGTTAATTTAATTAATAATTCGTGTCTCAGTTATTGCCGACCTAATAACCATCGATTATTTTGACGGTAATCCGCTATTCCACGAAACGCCGTTGGGTCCTCGATAGGTTCTGGATTAACAGTTTTCCCTTTGCAACTCTCTCTGCGACTTCCTTCGCCTTATCGAGATTCGGCGTTAGTACCAATAATTCCTTTTTCTTATTGGTTTGGGTATTCAACCGACGTATAGCCCTAGCAAGCGATTTTTTACCGCTACTTCTCTCAACTTCCCGCGCAATTTTAGAACTACTAGCATCCAACCTTCTATTGCCAGGAATTGGCACTTCGGTTTTCGAACCACTAAGTCCACGAGTTTTTGTATTTTTATGTGATGATGTCTCTGCCATAAATTTATATTTCTTTATTTCTAAGATTAAGTTATAATTAAAGTGGAGGAGCGGCTTGAGTGAGGATAGAATTTATCCACCACCCAAGCCGTTCTTTTAACGCTCCCAAACGGCTATATTCCCACGACTATTATCATCTAGTTCCCTCTCTAAGACGGCTTCCATCAATTCTTTCGTGTTTGCTGGCACGCCTATAATCAACCACGAATTAACGCCATTCAAATTTAGACTGGAAAACAACTTATACTGAGTAATGGAATGTTCTGAATCAAAATCACCATTATTAACCTTAGCCTCGCCCCTGATAATTCTTTCTGGACCACTACTCTTTGCATCTACATCTGGTTTCTTATTTTCTTTGTCGCCCACCTTATTCTTATTTTCCACTACGTCCGTTTCTTCACCCTCTCCGTCCACGCGTTTAACTGCCCAACCCTTATTCCTGAATCCGTCCGCGAGAGATAATTTTATTCTCCTGTGTTCCTCCGATTCGGCTTTTTCCGCCATATATGTTTTGCTTCCTTGGTTAGCCTTTCGGCTTTAATTTTAAAACTTTAGGCCACAATCGACGCCTTGTGGCCGTGGTATCTTAATTCTAGAATATGCCTACCGCAATGTCAAGAACAGTATTGACTTGTTCTATTGATTGTTCTAAAATTAAAGAGGCTGTGGATAACTATGAGAAACAAAAAACTCCATCCAACCCAAAAAAAACTTCTTGATATTCTTGCAAAGAATACTGATGACGAACTTTCAATCCGAGATATGCAGGAGATACTAGATGTATCCTCTACCAGTGTTGTTGCACACCATTTAAAGCAGTTAGAGAAAAACGGATACCTGAAGAAAAACCCTTACAATCCAAAAGATTATCAAGTTGTGAAGGGCTCGCCGGAAAAAAAGATTACGTACTTAAATCTATATGGCCTTGCCCACTGTGGCCCGAACGGATCTATACTGGATGGAAATCCCACTGACCGAATAGCCATATCGACTAAATTATTAACTTTCCCCTCATTGGAGGCATTCGTAGTAAAAGCTAAAGGCGACTCTATGGCTCCAAAAATAAATGAGGGTGATTTTGTTATCGTAAAAAGAAATCATAACCCTGAAAGTGGGGCTATTGTTGCTTGTATCAATGACGGAGAAGCATTGATTAAAAAGATCAGGATTGAAAAAGATAAAAATAAAAAGAGATATATTCTTATATCTCTCAATCCAAAATATCCCCCGTTTTTAGCAAAAGATGATTTTAGAATTGAGGGGGAAGTAAGAGGAGTGATTACCTCTAAATTTGAATAGATGATCCCCAGAAAGATGTTGCAGTACAAGGTAAGATTATAGGAGTTTTAAGAAAAGAATTTTAGCAACACTTATGAAAAATGAGGTTTATAAAAACAACTTAGAAAACGAGTACTCTGAAAGTTCAAGTCTAGAACATAGACGTTTATTGGGGCAGTTTTTTACGCCATATCAAGTAGCGAAATTTATGGCCGAATGGATCCTACTCCACCCCAAAAAACAAATGACCATTCTTGATCCCGCAACCGGTTTCGGAATTTTTGAAAGAGCTCTAACGGAATTGAAGAGAAAGAAAAAATTATCTTTTGACCTATGGGAAATAGACAATAATATCGCTAACAAGTTAAAACTTGTTGCAAGAGAATTAAACTTAGATTCATGTCTGGTCCAAGAAGACTTTTTGAAAAATGGATGGAATAAAAAATTTGATGGAATTATTGCAAATCCGCCATATTTTAAACATCACTTCATCAATCAAAAAGAAAGAGTTTATCAAGAAGTATGTCTAAGAGCTTATTTTAAATTTAGCCTCCAAACAAACGTTTATTGTTGGTTCCTAATCAAATCTATAAACCTACTCGCTGATGGTGGCAGGTTAGCTTTTATAGTACCAAGCGAATTTCTTAACGCTAATTATGGAGAAAAGATTAAGGATTATCTCAAGCAGATTGGCATTGTTCTGCATTTGATTAATATAGATTTTAACGAAAATGTATTTGATAATGCTTTAACCACGTCAGTTATTATTCTTGCGGAAAAGGGTAATAAAAAACACAACCATATCAATTTTTATTCTGTCCATAATCTAGCAGAATTGAAATCATTAAAAACATTTTTGGAAAAACATCCTAAAAAAACCTATAAAATCACCGAGCTCGATTCTAAAACAAAGTGGCGTAATTACTTTAACGGAAATGGAGAAAAAAAATTGCCACCTTCTGTCGTGCCTGTCTCTGTCTTTGGTAGATTCTCCAGAGGAATTGCGACTGGCGCTAATGATTATTTCGCACTTTCCAAATTAGAGATCACCGAATACAAACTACCAACAAAACATTTAGTCCCCTGTATCACAAAAGCGACACATGCAAAAGATATATCTTTCGATGCAGAGGAATTTGAAAAGCTTAGAGAAAATAATAAAAAAGTTTATTTATTTAATGGAGAAGGTGCTAATGATTCTTATGGCTCAAGGTATATTGACGAGGGGAAACACCGGGGAGTACATCTTAGATATCTAACCCGAAATAGGAATCCCTGGTATGCACTTGAAAAACGTCCAGTTGCCCCAATTTGGGTTAACGTCTTTGGAAGGAATGGGCTTAAATTTATTTGGAATACATCTCATTGTGTAAATCTCACATGCTTTCATGCTTTCTCCCCTTCAGATATTGGAAAGAATTATTTAAGTATTTTCTTTCTTTATCTCCATTCAAAGATTGCGAAGGAATTATTTGATCGAGAAAAAAGAGAGTATGGTAATGGACTTGAGAAATTTGAACCGAATGATTTAAACAAGACTATGATGATAGACTTTCGTCTATTAGAAAATCAAGATAAATCCATTCTTAGCGAATTACAAAGAGATTTTTTACAATCTCGCAAAGAAAGACGTCCTGTAGTACTAGAAAAAGCTGATAAAATTTTTAGAAAATATACTAAAGCAACTTTTTAAGAATCGCTGTATTGAGCTTCGCTTCGCCGCCTTCAAAACTAACATAGTGTAGCAGTCTTCCTCCAGAAAGTTCTTTTCTGCTACCTATTAGTTTCGGTTCACTCAATCTTTTACTTAGTAAATGCCCATTACTTAAAAATATGTGAATGGTTTCTTTGTATTGATTTTTAGGGTTTTTCTCTACAACAAATGCCAATTTCCCCTTTTTAAATCCGGTAATCTTTTTGTTTTTTACTCCTTTTTCCTCTATCTTGGCGGTTCGAAGTAGATTTAATATTTCCTCAAAAGAAATAATATAAATAGCATCGAAGAAAACTTGGACATAAAAATGGGAAACATTAAAAATGTTTATCCATTTAAGTACGACAATGATGTCTTCTACTTTTGGAGTAAAGCTCAAGAACGGGCGCTCTTTCTTACTAATAAATTTTTTAGTTAAATATGCACTAGATCTAACCTCAAAGCCAGCAACCGCTGACGGAATAATCTTTAATAATTTAGCGCGAGAAAACTTACTTATATCATCACCCCATTCCTTTTTGTAGCTTTTTTTATTAAATAAAAGGATGTCGGGACGTTCACCTATAGAGCTAAGTTCATTTTGATAAGCATTATAAAAAGTTTTAAAATTTGGATCACCCGCAATAATCTTATCCGCTTTTCCATATCTAACTGGCACGAATGGGAGCTCAACCTTTTGTAGGGCTTTAAATAAAAGGGTTTCGGCCCAATCTCCTTGCTCATTGTGAGTCAAGAAATCAGAAAAGGCTTGCGTAGGGGGATTTCCCTTTTTTCTCACAGCACAAAGGTTAAGTATACTCGGAGATATTTGTGAGGCTATTTTGTTTATATGATCCTTATAACTCATGGTATTAAAAAAAGTCAGCAATACTAATTTTAAGAGCCCTCGCAAGCTTCTCGATATTCTTAAGGGTAATATTCTTCTCTGCTCTTTCAATCATCCCAATATAAGTACGATGAACACCGGCCCGACTTGCTAATTCTTCCTGTGATAAACCCAATTTCGTCCGTTCTGCACGGACTCTATTCCCAAATTTTATTAAAACTTCTTTTTTCATAATGGATAATTTTAGTATACCTGTTTGCTATTTTTAGTTCTACATACTATAATTAGCATAATAAGGGAGCCCCTGTGTCTTGCCCGCGCACGGGCGGGTGGGGCAAGGGCAAGGACCATAAAACGTCTTCCAAAAAATTCGCCGGCCCAAGCGAGGGCGCGGCGGGAAGCATAGCGAAGCGAAGTCCCGCACCGAGCTTGCTCTGGTGCGTGGAGAAAAGGGGCTTGGGGAAAACGCCCCGAAGGAGTCGCCGAAGGCGACCCTACGGGGTAAAAATTCCCGCCCTGCCCGAGCGATTTTTAGAACTTCCCTACTGGCTCCCCATACTGGACGCATTTAGAACTATAGATTGGAAGAAAATAAGAGAAGAATTAGCGGCTTTAAAGGTTTTTGGATATTCGGAGTTTAAAAGTGTTTCTTTGTAATAGCAACGATATTAAATATGTTCTCGCTTAAATAACCAAAAATTCTTCCTGAATTAGTGTAATCAATTTGTAATAATTCTGCGTCCTTAGGTAGACCCAAAAATAATGGCTTATAATTACCGCTATTGTGTATTCGCTTGCAATCTATGCCAGATACATCTCGGCAGAGCAAGTGCTTTGTCAAAGTCCTGTTAATTCTTCCAAGTTCTTTGGTTAATTTTTTAGCCTCTATTTTATCTAATTTACAAATCTCGCATTGTGATTGGTTATATTTTGCAAAATTAAAAACAACTGACTTATTTTCATAGTCAGTTAATGCTGTTGAAACAGCGATTTCTGGCGATAATTGTTTATTGTCTTCTTTAATTCTTCCTATTTCAGCTATTCTTTCGTTTAGAGGCTGTGAGTCTTCTGGCATAATAATGCTTAGCAATTGCAAGATTTATTTTATTACTTGAATGCTCGCCTAAACTCAAACCTTGTCTTGCTTCTTGCCAAGGAAGTTCTGAGTGGGTTAAAGCCTCTAAATATCCTGCGTCGTATTTACCATAAACATTCCAGACATTTTTAAGAAATTTCTCTTCTTTCTCGTTGAATGGTAGTTTTATATCTTCAAGACCAGTAAGCTGGATTGGATTTGACTCAAATGCCTTAAAACGACGATACAACGTTGGTATTGCTGGACCGTGCATCCAAGCTTCTATCGGCTCATAAAAAAGCTTTCTGTTATGAAAAACAATATGCCAAACCTGTGCATAATAAACTAACTTCTGTAGTTTAAGGTTGGTTATTGGCTTTTTTTCTTTATCTGCTACTCTTAAGAAATATAATGCCACAGATAAAGGATTTGTTTTTGTATAGCCCATTTTAATATTATAATTAAGATTAGAGAAAACAGTATAATATATTATAAAAAGAGGTCAAATCGGAGCTGTTATTATTTTCTAACACAAAGACAGTTGTCAAGCAATAACCACTGAAGCCATAAAAATAAAAAAGTAATGAAAAATGTAATGAAATATGCTTGATTTAAGCGAGTTATCTCAAGAAAATTTAGAAAAAACTCAAAAAATTCTGAAGATAGTTTTGGATTGGTGTCAGCTTCAATTTAATAGATTAACAGGTATTATTAAAATCCCGTTAAAAAAATTTGAAAAAGAAGGGTTTTATTACGATGAAATTGTAGCGGTGCTTAATAGAATAAATGATAAAACTGAAATTATTGAAATTAAAAATGAATGGTTTTTGAAAAAATATAATGAGTTTAGACAACAACATTTTATTCTTGACCACCTTGAAAAAACAGATAGATTTACTGAGAGATGGAAGAAAAGCTTATTAGACGCACTAATTACCCAAAGTAATTTGCCCGTTTCGGAAGAAGATTTAAAAAACTATATTATATTAAGAATAGAAAACCTAAATGAGTTAAAGGAAATAAAGAAAGAGGTAGATAAGAAAATTAAAGAAAAGGAAAGAATAACAGCAAGAAAAGAGGGGCAACCAGTAGAACTTTTTACTAACGAAGTCGTGCCAGACCGAACCGCAGAAATAGAAAGACAAATGAACGAGGCAAGAAAGTGGGAAGTAGAACGGTGGGAGCGAGAAAGGCTACATAAAGAACAACTGAAACAGGATAGGATATTAAGAACACCTGTTGATAAATATACTCACGCCTTAGATTTAATAATTGAAAGGGCTGAATTTGCTGAGGATGGTAATAGTTTCAGTATAGAATTTTATGACTTTAACTTTGAACAAATGATTGGCTCAAGAATGCTGGAAAAATTTCTAACTGAATTACAGAATAATGGCTGTTTTGAAAAATACGAAAGGACTAATTATGCGGGTGGCACAAGATTTAGTTTTCTTAAGGTTAATATAAAAAATCTTAAAAAATTTAAGGAAAGGAAGGGCAAAAAAATAAAGAGGGAGGAGAAAAGGAAGATTAGAAAAAT
>PCWD01000032.1:7671-10602 GCA_002787255.1 Parcubacteria group bacterium CG11_big_fil_rev_8_21_14_0_20_39_14
TAAAAATGAACGATGGTAAATATCTGTTTGCTATCAATGATGATTATGGAAGTGCAAAAAAATTTCCAGCTATTCTGAATGGTGGCAAATTTTTATTAAAGAGATGGTGGAAAGAAATATGCGTCCCGAAACAAGAACCAATGTAAAAGAAATTCCAAAAGATATGGCGGATTATTTTAACTATAATGTTGACAAGTGCCCTATTTATATGGGCGGGAAATATGACCTGACAAATATCTTTGTTGGAAAGGGTATAGATACAATGATTAACCCAGATATAAAGACAGAAATAATTTCAGAAAAGAAATATTTAATCCGCAAGAAAAAGAAAAACAAAAAATAGCTTACCAAAACTTACCGCAACTTACTGATTGATTTAAACTTTAAAAAGCTGACTAAAAACGGCTTTTTTTGTTTTGTTTAGCAAGATAGCGGTAAGTTTTTTTGTTGTGTTCCAATACAGGTAGAAAGAAAAAAATGAAAAGCTATGAATTTAGAAGTCTCAGAAACGGAAAAAATAAAAGACGTGGACAAAAAAAATAACTTTGAAGCTAAACAAAATGCTGTTGGTTTTTTTAGCTTGCTTTTGAAAGTGGCTAAAAGAAACCCAGAGCTTTGGAAACAAATTTGTAATGAATACAATAAAAATAACAGAGATACAAATAGTGCCGATAAAACCAAATAATGGCTTGGTGGCTTTTGCCAGTATAGTGCTTGCGGATAGCCTTTATTTGGGCTCTATTGGGGTTTACACGAGAATTGATGGCACAGGATATAGAATTACCTATCCTACTAAGAAAATCGGCAATAAAAACATAAATATCTACCACCCCATTAACAAAGAAACAGGTAAAGCGATTGAAGAAGCAATAATCTCAAAGGTTAAAGAAATATTTGAGCGGTAGTAAAAAGTAATGAAAAAGGTAATGAACTATGCCTAACTATAATACCCGTTTAATAACATCAAGAAGGAGCTATTTAATTAGTGAAATAGCCTCGCTTTTTGGCATACACCAAAGAACTTGTCATCGTTGGATAAGGAACGATGGTTTAAGAGTTATTGAAGAAGATGTAAGACCCTTGTTAGTAATGGGAGCGGATTTAATCAGTTTTCTTAAGGCAAAGAGGGCAAAAAGAAAAGCTATTTTAAGGAAAGAAGATGATTTTTATTGTATGAAATGTCATAAGGTTGTTAAGGCAAAAAGGGGAAGCGAAAAAGCTGTTAAAACAGGCAAAAAAATAGGAAAAGCTGGCTTGGAGCAGATAAAAAGGATAGGCATTTGTGAGATTTGCGGGACTAAAGTAAATAGATTTTTACGAGGGGTAAAGCAGGACTAATAGCGTTATTTATGACTACTCGTAAATGTCCTATTGAATAGCATTAGTAAATCAAAAGTAATATGGCTTCAATAATTTATAAAAACGAATTAACTAAAAGAAAGTTTTTTGGATATGTCAGAAATTCTAAAGGGTTTTCTGAAAAGACGATTGAGTGCTACGAAAAAGCGATTTGGCTTTGGGAAGATTTTTCACACAAAAGCGATTTCGTGAAGTTTAACAAAACGGCGGCGGAAGGGTTTAAAAATTGGCTAAAAACTAAAAAGAAAGCTAACCTCCAGCAGGAAGTTAGTGTTTCTTACCGCTATGACATTTTGCGGTATTTAAGAACTTTCTTTGAGTGGTTATCTAAACAAAAGGGTTATAGAATAATAGACCCAACGGCTGTTGAGTATTTAAGGTTATCAAGGGAAGAGGCGAAGATTGCTACTCAGCCGAGAAAAGTAGAAGTTCCAAGTTTAGAAGAGATTAAGGCTGTTATTGAGGGTATAAAAGGCGGCTCAGAAATTGAGATGAGGGACAAAGCCCTAATTTCTTTGATGTTTTTAACGGGGGTAAGAATTACTGCCGTTAGAACATTGCCGATGAAAAGCTTTGATAAAGATAAATTAGTTATAGACCAGAACCCTGCTTTTAGGGTAAAGACAAAGTTTTCAAAAAGAATTATTACGCCTCTAATTTCTTACTTACACAAAGAAGCCCTTAATTACTTCCTTGAATGGTTTAATTATTTGGAAGAAAAAAAAGAATTTAAGCCCGATGACCCTATATTCCCAGCGACAAAAATAGAAAACGGGACTGAAAACCTAAGCTTTTATAATACTGGTCAGGTTGAGCCAATCTTTTGGAAAAGCTCCACCGCTACGAGCAAAATAATTGAAAAAAGGTTTGAGCAGGCAGGCGTTAAACATTATAAGCCGCACTCCATAAGGCATTTATTGATTAAAAGATTATCAACATTACCACTAACCGAAGCAGAGAAAAAAGCCATTAGCCAAAGCTTGGGGCACGAAGACACCAGAACTACTTTTGGCTCTTACGGCTATGGGAAAATTGATGAAGATAAACAAATAGAGATTATAAGAAACATTGATTTTGAGGGAAAAAAGAAAGAAGTTAGACAATTTATTGACATAGAGACAGCAAGACAATTATTAAAAGAAGCGAATAATGAGAAAGTGGACAACTAATAGTTATTCACTTGACTATGTAAACTATTGTAAAGTATAATGAAATTGTATGAGGAAACAAGAATATTACACAGCTAACGAATTAGCCGATAAATTAAGAGTAAACATTATGACGATTTACCGCTATATTAAAGCGGGTAAGCTAAAAGCCTACAAAATAGGCAAAGAGTTTAGAATTGACAAAAAAGAATTTAATAAGTTTTTAGATAAAGTAAAAACTAAATAATTATTATGAGCAAAACAACAAAAATCAATCCCTCGGAAGTCCACGCTTATATTCATATATCCAAAGAATTGGTGGAAAAGAAAGGATGGCAGAAGGACAATATTTATACCCAACAAGAGTGTTTAGAAATTAAAGAGATTAAAAAATATTTAGGGTCAAAAAAGCCAGAAAATATTG
>PCWD01000047.1:0-357 GCA_002787255.1 Parcubacteria group bacterium CG11_big_fil_rev_8_21_14_0_20_39_14
CAATAACAATACAAGTTTTTCCGCCTTTTTTCAGCATTCTTTTCATTTCAGCAAAAACTTGGTTCATTTCACTAAAATAGGTTGAAACTTCCTCGGCGGTTTTTTTGTCTTTCTCCAGTAATTCATTTCTTATTTTTTCAGCAAGCACACTATTCAAAACTAAATCTTTTTTGTTGTGATAAGAAGTGCCAATAAATCTTTTGCGAAAATCGCTCAAATCCTTTGTGTATTCCATCCACAAAGCCGTTAGTTGGTGTAAATCGGCATATTCGTAGGAAGTAACATAGGGCGGAGAAGTAACGATTAAACTAACAGAATTATCTTTGACTGGAATTGTCCGCGCGTCTGTGCAATAAA
>PCWD01000047.1:426-10841 GCA_002787255.1 Parcubacteria group bacterium CG11_big_fil_rev_8_21_14_0_20_39_14
TTCCAAAATCTCTTGTTGGCTTGTTGCTCTTTTGAAGCCAAATTGAGCAATTTTTTAAAATATTCGAAAATCCACAATAGAAAAAATCTCTAATATCCCGATCTTTTAATTTTGAAATCTCGGCAAAAATGAACGCAAGCCTTCTTTTTTCTTCTGGCTTAAACCAGTAATCAATTCTTTCGTGTTCAGGGGCTTTTATTTTTGTATCTTTGCTGTAAGTATCCAATCTTTCTTTTAAGGCGATAAACGCCTTTTCAATTTTCTTTGGATGAATTGGGGTAATTTTTGCTTTTGTAATTAAAACGGCAACAGGGTTTATATCAACGCCAACCGATGGCCGTCCCATCACTTTTGACTCAACAAGAGTTGTCCCACAACCGCCAAATGGATCAACAATTAAGTCGCCCTCATTTGTATATTTTTCCGCCAAGCGAGAAACTATTTGAGGAATAAACTTCGCAGGATAGCGATGATAGCCGTGCGTGATATACGCCGTGTCTTTTCGTGTTTTGTCGGAAAAAGACCACGAATAATCAATTTTAGTTTTTGAAAATAATGTTGCTACTTGGCTCATATTATTTTTTGATTAAATCGTCCACCTTAACATCTAACGCTTTGGCGATTTTCGCCATTTATAGAGGCATCTCGGGTCTCTCGATCCTTCGACTCCGCTCACCACAAGTAAAAAATGTTGACTGCGGTGCCTTTTGGTTAAAATCCGCAATTTGAAAATTGGCGGAGGGGGTGGGATTTGAACCCACGAAGGGATTTTACTCCCTTAGCACGTTAGCAATGTGCCGCACTAGACCAGACTATGCGACCCCTCCAATCAATGGAAATCAAGGAATAAATCCGCTTTTAAATTACCATTTTTTTTACCGTCTGGCAATGCCGTTTTTAATATGCTATGATAAAAATTAATAAAGTATTTGTAATATTTGGATGCCATTCGCAGGCAAGGCAAGAGACAATTTTAAATTTTAAATTACATTTTGAGATTTACATTTTGAGACTTGAATTTTAAAAGCCATGCCCAGTAATACAACTTCCGGTGTGTTCTTCTATATTTATGTATTGGAAAGCCTCAGGGATAAACAAAGGTTCATCGGTTATACATCCAATCTTAAGAAAAGATTAGAAGAACACAAAATGCCAAACGCCAAAAATTATTTAAAAATTCTACAAATAATAAAATTATTTTTATATCTAATTTCCAAAACCAAACCCCACAAAATGGCGTTTGGCGCTGGAAGTTGATATACTGGGTATGCTTCTTGTTTTTTCTTTAGTTGTTTTAATTTTTTCAATTATGCTCCATGAGATTGCTCATGGTAGCGTTGCTGACTCCTTAGGGGATTCGACCGCAAGATACGCCGGTCGGCTTACCTTAAATCCCCTAAAACATTTAGACATTTTTGGTTCAATTATTTTACCACTCCTTTTGATTGTTGTGAGAAGTCCATTTTTAATCGGTTGGGCCAAACCCGTTCCTATTAATCCTTATAATTTTCGCGACCAGAAATGGGGAACTCTGAAAGTAGCCGTTGCCGGTCCCCTTGCTAATTTTCTTGTTGCTTTGATTTTTGGGCTTGGTATCAGATTTTTCCCTCTGTTTTTGCCCCTGCCCGAACTTTTAATTACCTTTTTGGCCATAATTACTTTTTATAATCTTTTATGGGGCTTATTTAATTTGGTTCCCATTCCTCCTCTGGATGGCTCCCACATTCTTTTTACTTTTTTGCCCTCATCGGCTGAAAACATTAGAATTTTTCTTCAAAAATACGGAATGTTTATTTTACTTTTTTTCATTTTTTTCGGAGGGCTTCAGTTGTTGGGAAATGTTGTTTTTTCACTCTTTAATTTGATTGCCGGAGCGCCGATGATATTTTAGGGGGTTAAAGGCGGGGGGTTGCCCCCCCCCCACCAACTTTGCGATTAGGCGCCAAAGGCGCCAAAGAAATTTCTGCTCATTAGCTATTTAGTAATTTTTTGGACATTCGGTATTCTCATTTAATTAAGTAAAAAAATAATCGCAAAGTTAGTGGGGGGTTGACCCCGTTAGATGAGCGAGGCTCTATCTAACGGGGTTGACAAGAATAGTAAGCTTTGCTATTAAGATAGAAAGTAAGAAGAGTTCTTTTCAAACAAAATATTAAATCCGTCAAAGTTTTAAAAAACTTAGGCGGGTAGGCAAGGAGGAAAGAGAGAATGAACAGAGAGGAATTAAGGGTTCCGGTAGAAAAGCTTAGATGGGTTTGTAATACGGATGATTTTGAATTTAATGATACTTCCGAAGTCCAGCCGCTTAAAGAGTTTATCGGCCAGGAAAGAGCTATTCGGGCTTTTAAATTGGGATTGGAGATTGGAATCCCCGGCTATAATATTTTTGCTACCGGATTTACGGGAACCGGCAGAAACGCGGTAATTTATGAAGAACTTAAAAAATTTGCCGAGGAGAAGAAAGCTCAAGGAGAGATTTTTCTTAAAGACCTTTGTTATATTTATAATGTTGACGAGCCAAGCAGGCCGAATATTTTAATTTTTGAAAAAGGCAAAGGCAGAAAACTTCAAAAACAAATGAAGGGCGCTCTTGAAGCTTTAAAAAAAAGAATTCCAGCTACTTTCCAAAGCGAAGAATATTTGAAAGAGAAAAATAAGATTACTGATGAATTTGAACAAAAAGATAAAGAATTGTTTGGACGTTTGTTTAAAAAAGCCGAAGAGGGGCATATTGTTCTTCTGCAAACCCAGGGGGGGTTATTACCAAAACCCATTGCCCTAAGGCAGGCGGAGGACGGCAAGTCCCAGCCAATGTCTAAAGAAGAATACGAGAGCCTGGACGAAGAGACAAAAAGAATTATGGATAACAATATGAAGAAAATCGTTCGTTTAATGGGAAAAACACTTTTAGACGGAAAGAGGCTTCAAGAAGAAACCGACAAAAAAATAAAAAATTTGGAAGAAAAGTGGGTGAAAGAACTTTTTGAATCCGTTTTTAAAGTTTTTTCCAAAGACTATCAGCCAGGTCAGCAGGATGATGAGAATGGAGAAGAAAATCCGGGCTACCCGGAGGTCCTTAATTATTTTGAGGGGTTAAAGGGATTTGTTCTTGAAAATGTTAATTTGTTTAAACCCCAGGAAAATAATCAGGGACAGCCAATTATGATGATGATAATGGGTCAGCCAATGCAAACCCGAGACGGACATAATCCCTTTTTGCCGTTTGAGGTAAATGTTTTTGTTGATAACAGTAAGGTTGATAGTCCTCCAATTATTGTTGAGAATCATCCAACCTTTCCCAACCTTTTTGGCAAAATTGAGAAAAAGTTTCTTCAGGGGGCTTATCTGACTGACCATACCATGGTTAAGGCCGGCTCTCTTTGTTTGGCTGATGGGGGATATTTAGTTGTAAACGCTATAGACCTTCTTAGAAACCCGGGCGTCTGGTATAAATTAGAAAAAACTTTGAAGAGAGGTTCTCTGAAAATTGAAGATTCTCTTGAATATCTTGGTTATGTTCCGGCAAATTTGAATCCCAAACCAATTCCAATCAATGTAAAAGTGATTGTTATCGGCGAACCGGATATTTACCATTTGCTTGTAGATTATGACGAGGAATTTCTGACTGTTTTCAGAGTTAAAGTTGAGTTTGACTCCAAAACAGGATTGAACGCTGAACAGCTTAAAAATTACGCCGGATTTATTTCTTTTTGCTGTCAAAAAGAAGAATTGCTTCCCTTCGCTCCAGGCGCGGTGGCTAAGGTTGTGGAATATGGAGTCAGACTGACTGACAACCAGAAAAAATTATCCACTCAGTTTGGGAAGATTAAAAACCTGCTTGTTGAATCCAATTATTGGGCAAAGAAGGCCCAGAGTGAAATTGTTGCGGCTGGACATGTTCAGAAAGCAATTGAGGCAAAAAAGCAAAGAGTTAATTTGCTGGAAGAAAAAATTCAGGAAGCTATCATAGAGCAAACTTTACTGGTGGATACCGAAGGTGAGAAAGTTGGTCAGATTAATGGCTTGGCGGTTTATGACCAGGGAGATTATATGTTCGGTAAGCCGTTTAGAATAACCGCTCGAACTTTTGTAGGCAAAGCAGGAGTAGTAAGTATTGATAAGGAAGCTAAATTAAGCGGACCAATTTATCATAAAGCGATTCTTATTTTGAGCGGATATTTTGGCGGAAAATATGCCCAGGATAAACCTCTTTCTTTTTCAGCCAGTATTTGTTCTGAACAGTCTTACGGCTTAATAGAAGGCGACAGCGCTTCAATTGCCGATTTGGTCCCCATTATTTCCGAGCTTTCTGAACTTCCTGTAAATCAGAGTTTTGCGGTAACAGGTTCAATGAATCAGAAGGGAGAAGTTCAGCCAATTGGCGGAGTAAATCAAAAAATTGAAGGATTTTTTGATATTTGCAATGGGCGCGGGCTTAACGGCAAGCAGGGTGTGATTATTCCCGAGAAAAATGTGAAAAATTTGATGCTTCGAGAAGATGTTGTTGAAGCAGTTGCTCAAGGTCGCTTTTGTGTTTATGCCGTAAAAACAGTTGATGAGGCGATTGAACTTTTGTTGGACCATTCGGCTGAAGACGCGCATTTGAAAGTAAATGAGCGTCTTAGAGAGATGAATGAAATTTCAAAAGAATACCGAGATGGGAGGTAAAAATTATAATTAAAAAGCTCCTATGAAAATTGGGAGCCCAGTAGAAGAGCGCGGCTCTTTACTGGACCAGGTCCCGTAGTGAAATTTGACTAATGCTTTGCGAAGAGCAAGGCATTGAAAAGCTGAAAGCGGTCAAATTTCTACTACGGGGCTTTTTTAATGGGGGGTTTGATGGGGGTGTGATGGGGGGTGGTATTGACATACTTTCTTTGTTGGGATAAATTAAAAAGAGTACTTTAAAATTCAAAGCAAGGGGAAGCATTGAACCCCCATATTAGAAAAGCTGAATTGGAGGCAGAAAGATGAGTGCAAAAGAAACTTTAGACAAACTATACAGGGAGCTCCGGGCTAACTTAGAAGAAAAAGACCGTTTGATTAAAGAACAAAAAGAACAGCTTGAAAAACTGGTTAGATTTAATGGAGAAGAGATAGCAAGATTAAAAGAAAAACACAAGGAGAACGAGGAAGCTCGTCAAGCCGAGTTAGATTCTCTTGATGAGTCGATTAGGGGGCTTATTAAAGATATTGAGAAACTTACTTCTTCTCCGCCTATTCATGTTGGCAAGGTTATTAAGGCCATGGAAGACGGCACGGTTATTATTTTGGATAATCACCGGGCAATTTATAGGATTGCTGCTTCTAATAAAATTAAAATGGAGGAGTTGGAAGAGGGGAGCGAGGTTGAGTATACTGTTGATATGACAGGTAAGCCATTAGCCGTTTTTAATGTTCGCAAACCCCGGCGGGAAGAAGAAATTATTACGGTTAAGGAATTGCTTGATGAAAACACGGCTTTGGCGGTTTTGCCCGGCGACACTATAAAGCTTGTTAATATCGCGGAAAAAGCCAAAGGAACCTTGGAAAAAGGCGATGAAGTTTTTTATGACGCTGTTATAAACTTTATTACCGGCAAAGTTCCCAAAACCGGCGAAAAAGTTGACCTCTCCCATGTTGTCAGAAAAACCTATCAGGACATCGGCGGATTAAAATACGAAATCCGAAAAGTAAGAGAAGTGGTTGAACTTCCCTTAAGGCGGCCGGAAGTTTTTGAAAAATTGGGCGTACCTGCTCCTAAGGGAATTCTTTTAAGCGGACCGCCAGGTTGCGGCAAGACCTTAATTGGTCAAGTCATAGCTAATGAATGCGGGGTATTTTTCATTCATGTTTCCGGTCCCGAATTTATGAGTCCCTATCCTGGCGAACCGGAAGCTAAGCTTCGAGGAATTTTTGAAGCAGCCAGAAGATACGCCCCGGCAATTATCTTTTTGGACGAGATTGAGGCTATTGCCGAAAAAAGAGAAGAAGCCGAGCATGGGCACGAACGAAGATTGGTATCCCAACTTCTTTCTTTAATGGATGGCTTAACTTCTCGAGAGCGAGTTATTGTTATTGCCGCCACCAATCGGCCTAATATTTTAGATGAGGCTCTAAGAAGACCGGGTCGGTTTGATAGAGAAATTATTATTCACATTCCCGACAGGGACGGCCGTTTGGAAATTCTGAAAATACACAGCAAAAATATGCCGCTTTGTAAAGATGTTGATTTGGAAGATTTGGCTGACAGAACCCACGGTTTTACCGGCGCTGACCTTGAAGCTCTTTGCAAAGAAGCGGCAATGTTGATTTTCAAAGAATTTGATTTTGAGGAGCTTGGTTCTCTATCGCTTGAAAAAATAGAAGTAAGTTCAGGGCATTTCAATTCAGTTTTGGAAGAAATGAAACCTTCAATTATGCGAGAGGTTATATTCCAAAAACCAACAGAAACCTGGGATGATGTTGGCGGCCTGGATGACATAAAGAGGGAACTCAAAGAGGTTGTTTCCTGGGGATTCAAATTTCCAGCGCTTTTGAAAACAGCCGGCCACGAAGTGACTAAGGGCGTTCTTCTGTACGGCCCGCCGGGCTGCGGCAAGACCTTGATTGCCAGAGCCCTGGCTAATGAGTGCGGAGTTAATTTTATTCCGGTTAAAGGTCCTCAACTTATTGTGAAATGGGTTGGGGAATCGGAAAAAGCTGTCAGGGACCTTTTTAAGAGAGCTCGACAGTCCGCTCCTTGTATTATTTTCTTTGATGAGATAGAGGCCCTGGTTTCTCTGAGGGGTATGAGGACCGGCGATGCTGGAGTTTCTGATAAGGTTACTTCTCAGCTCTTGACCGAGCTTGATGGGATTGAAAATCTAAAAGATGTGTTTGTTTTGGCAGCCACCAATAGAATTGATTTGGTTGACCCCGCCCTGGTAAGACCCGGCAGAATTGACAAACATTTTCGTTTGCCGCCGCCGGGCAAAGAAGCCAGAAGAAAAATTTTTGAGATTCATACCAGAAAAAAACCCCTGGCCAAGGATGTTGATTTGGCGGAACTTGTCAAAAAGACAGAACCAATTTCGCTTAAGGTTAGATTGTTTAGCGGTGAAATTATTGACGGCCAGGCCTATTTTTCCGGGGCAGACATCAAGGAGATTTGTCGGAGAGCCGGAGAGAAAGCTTTAAGGGAATTTATTGAAACCCATAAAGACCCGGAGAAAGAGAGAGAAGAATTTAGTATCTGTATGAAATATTTTGAGGAGTCTGTCAAAGAACTGACTCCAGCAGTCAGAAGGCAGGCCGAAGAGAGAGCTCCCGAAGAAAAAGAATCCATTCAAACCGAGGGGGAAGAGAAAAAAATAAAAGAACTTACCGACGAAGATTTGAATGAGGTAGTGTAAAATTAGGAGGAGGGATTAACTCTCCTCCTAAATTTCTAATTGCTCCTGATTTTTGAATCGGGCAGTTAGAAATTAAATATTTGTCCAAGAACGCAAGGCGAAGCCGAAGCCTGATTAGAGACAAATATTTAACCCCGTTAGATAATTTTATCTAATGGGGTTAGATCCTTTAAAATAAAATATTTTGAAAATCTAACGGAGGCGTAAAGATGGCTGTACCAAAAATTAAAGGCATTGAAACAGAATGGAGCGCGATTGTTCGCGGCAAGGATAATTACAGACCGGCAAACATTAAAGAGTTTATTTTGATGATAAACGCGATAAGGAAATTTTTAAACCTTTCGGTTGTTTCAGAGAGAAGAACCATTGAGGAAATAGAAAATATTGAAAGAATTTCCGGGGACAAAAGCTTGATTTCCGAAGTTGACGGGGACCATCTTTGGAACGGTTATTTTGGACAAAATAGGAAAAATCCCGCTTCCCATCACGGTCTTCTTCCAAACGGCAGCCGATTTTATATTGATGCCGCTCATATTGAATATTCAACCCCGGAATGTCTTTCAGCTAAAACATTAGTGGCGGCTGATAAAGCCGGGGAGGCAATTTTAAATTTAGCCAGAAAAAGCGTTAATGAAATTTTAGCCAAGCAAGGTCTGGAAATGATAATTTATAAGGATGTCAGCGACCGGCAGGGTCATTCTTATGGTTGTCATGAAAATTATTCAGTTTCCAGGAAAATTTTTCAGAAAATAACAGACTCCACTTTATCAAAGGAGGCGGGGTACCTCATTTCTTATTTAGGAGCTCGTCAGTTCATTACTGGCGCCGGCAAAATGGGAATTGAAGGCTCCGGGCAGAGGATAGAAGATTCAATTTATCAAATTTCCCAGAGAGCTGATTTTATTCGGGATATTCTGAGCGATTGCACGACAGACAGAAGGGCAATTATTAATCTTAGAGATGAACCTCACGCCGATGGAAAGCGATTCGCCAGACTTCATTTGATAGTTGGCGACGCTAATATGTCCGAATTTGCGACCTATCTTAAAGTCGGCATAACCTCAATTATTCTTAAAATGCTTGAGGATGGATTTTTTGAAGGAGACATCATTCTCAAAGAGCCGGTTAAGGGAATAAAATTAGTTTCCCTGGATTTAACTTGTAAAAAACCGGTCATGGAAACGCTCGGGGGGAGAAAATTGTCAAGCCTTGATATGAACTGGGAATTTTTTGAAAGAGCCAAACAATACTTTTCTCAGGTTTGTGAGCCCTCTCCCGAAGAACAAGACCTTCTTTTGAAATGGGAGGAAACCCTGCTCGATTTTTCCGAAGGCAAGGAAGAACGCCTTAGAAGAAGACTTGATTGGAAGATAAAACAAAATATTTTTGATACCTTTTTAGAAGCCCATAATATTGATTGGAGAAATTTAAAGGGCGCGGAAATAAAAGAAGGTTCTATTTATAAGAAAGCAGTCAGTCAATTACTTAGAAAAGACATTAGATACCACGATATTAATAAAGAAAAAGGTCTTTATTGGGTTCATAAAGAGGCTGGAGATGTAGAAGAAATTTTAGCAAAAGAAGAGATTATCGCCTTGGTTAAGAATCCTCCGGAAGAGTGCCGCTCTTATTTTAGGGGAAAATGTTTAGAGAAATTTTATTCTCAAATTGAGACGCTTAATTGGGGAGAAATTGTTTTTAGAGTCAGGGAAAAACGCGGTTATAAAAATTTCGGTATTTTTTCTTGTTCTTCAGAAATAGAAATGGGCGATCCGGCCTGGGGCGGCAGGAAAGATGTTGGGGAGCTATTGGACAAAGTTGATAATGTTGAAGACTTATTGAGGGAGATGAGGAAAATCAAGAGATAAGGTAAAAAAATCTAACGGAGGTGAAAATAAAATGCAGCAGGAGAAGGAAAAAACCAAGAATAGACCCCCAAAAAAGGGAGACGAGGGTCCGATTGAAGAGACCGGCGATGTCTCTGGAAAATCCCCAGAAGAGGGCAAAGATCTTCTGGACAAGGCAAAAAAAGCTCAAAAAGAATTAGAAAAAACCAGAGAGAAAGCCAGACAAGAAGATGCTCGGGTAGAAAGTGATGATGTTATGGTTGGGCAGCAGCATAGACAAGAAAGCGGTCAGTAGGGGTTGACCCCCCACCAACTTTGCGATTAGGCGCCAAAGGCGCCAAAGAAATTTCTGCTCATTGGCTATTTAGTAATTTTTTGGACATTCGGTATTCTCATTTAATTAAGTAAAAAAATAAGCGCAAAGTTAGTGGGGGGGGGTTGACACCAAAACCCCAAAAGGTTAAAAAAGAGGTAAGAAAAACCTCTTTTTTGTTCTTTGAAAAACAAATACAAACAGTATGCGCAATTCCATTAAGTTTGCATAAATAGACACGAATAAGGGGCGGCTCCAAGTTTATACTTCCTTCAAACTTGAGTTAGCCGCCTACGCTAATTTACACGAATGTTGGAACTCGCTAAAAAAGGAGCAAAATGAAGAAAAGGATTTATGGACTGGAGACAGAATACGGAATAGCCTTAATTACCGAGGATGGCAGATGGATTTGCAAAAGAACTGATTTAGGTAGATATTTTATCCATTTTCGTACCTCCCCGTACTATGGATACAATCAAAATGGCTCAAGAATTTACTTAGAATTCGGCTTTCATCCCGAATATTGCACGAGCGAATGCGCAAACCTTTCCGATTTGGTTGCCCAGGATAAAGCCGGAGAAAGAATTTTAAGAAAGATTTGCGCTAAAGCGGTGGAAGCAGTGAAAACAGAAAGAGAAGCAAAAAAAATAATCGGAGAGGAAGCAAAAGAAATCTCCCTTTCCAAGAATAATGTTCAGTATGGAGAGCCAGTCGGCTATAAAGAAGCCGATATTGTTACTTTTGGCTGTCATGAGAACTTTTCAATAGAGAAAAAACTCGGTGTTGAAAGTTTAAAGAAAGTTATTGTTCCCATTGCGACAGCCAGGCAATTTTTTTCCGGCTCGGGCTGGGTAGCTAACAAAAGTTATCAATCCCAGGGAA
>PCWD01000056.1 GCA_002787255.1 Parcubacteria group bacterium CG11_big_fil_rev_8_21_14_0_20_39_14
AATCTCTTTATGTTTTCTTGCCCTTCCCTTATAAGCCCGTTTCTTAAATCTTCATCATCAATTATTTTATAAATTGCTTGGGCTATTTGTTCAATGTTTTTTGGGTCAACCAATATTGCTCCTTTACCCGCCACCTCGGGCAGAGCCGAAACATTGGAAGTTATTACCGATGTCCCGGCTGCCTGAGCTTCCAAAATCGGCATGCCAAATCCTTCATAAAATGAAGGGTAAACAAAAACTTGAGCGTTTTTTAGCAAATTCCACTTCTCCTCTTCCGAAATAAAATCTAAATTAACAATATCATTCTTGCGCTTTAATCCCTTGAGAATTTTATCAATTTTTTCTTCTTTGTAAAATCTCCGATTCGGTTTTCCGCCAGCCAAAATCAATTTGTGGGGAATTTTATATTTTTCTTTCAGAAGCTCAAATGCCTTAATCAATCCTGCTGTATTTTTCTTTTTTTCCTTTGTTCCCAAAAACAAAATGTAAGGCATCTGCGCAAATCTGTGTTCGCATCTGTGCAAATCTGTGTGTATGCTTATTCCATGATGGATAACAGAAATTTTTTCGGGATTAACTCCGTACAGCATTACCAAATCGTCTTTGGTGTTTTGTGAAACAGCAATAATTTTCTGAGCATTCTGGGCAGCATATTTTGTTACCCATCTTAAATATCGCTGATGAAAACCTGGATAAAACTCGGGAAAATATTCAAATTCTAACCCATGAATTGTTACCACTGAATTTTTAGGATGGACTTTCGGCAAAACATGAGCCGGGATAAAAAGAACATCGGGTTTATAACAAAACATTTCAGGGGTTAATCCCATTTGTGTCCAAAAAATAGGAGCATATAATGTTTTTATAATAAAATTCTTTCCTTCCCTTTTTTCTAGGGACTCGGGAATGTGGCTTCTAAGACCGTCCTTAGGGGCGGCTTCGCCGAAGGCGAAGGCTGAACTCTCGCCAGGCAAAATTGCTTGGTCTTCCGCCAAGTCGGAAGAATTTTGCCGAGGACTGAACGAGCGAGCCGCTGGAAGCGAACGGGTGTGTCGAGGAAGCCACTTTCCGAGCCCAACCCCTCCTTTGACGTATAAAAAAAACTGATGCTCCAAAGATTCGGGAAGCATCGCTAAGTGATTTATAAGCTGATAAACGTATTCTTCCACCCCGGTTCGATTTTTTCTGAAAGCAGCTTGCGCGGCAATGCCAATCAGCATAAAATTCGAAATTCAAAACACAAAATCCAAAACAATATTAAAATTCAAATGTCAAAAATTTAAAATTTAGTCATTTAAATTTAGGTTTTTAAATTTGTTTCGGATTTAGAATTTGGGATTTAGGATTTGTCCAAAAAGTCACTACTTTTTGGACATTATGCTTCTTTTGTAGACTTCTAAATTTTCCAGAACCATTCCCGTACCTTTAGCCACGCAGAATAAAGGTTCATCGGCAATGTATGATGGAACACCCGTGATATTGGTAAAAAGAGTATCAATATTTTTTAAAAGCGCTCCCCCGCCAGCCAAAATCATTCCCTTGTCTATCACATCAGCAATAAGCTCAGGCGGAGTATTTCTCAAAACTTCTTTTATGGATTGAGTAATTTCTTTAAGATGGCTGGAAATAGCCTCACAAACTTCATTGGTGTTAATCTCTATTGTTTTTGGCAGGCCGCTTATTAAATCCCGACCCCTAATTTCCATTTCTTCTTTCTCCTTTACCGGAAGAGCGCTGCCAATATTGATTTTAATGTCTTCAGCCATTTGGTCACCGATTGCTAAATTGTATTTATTTTTTATAAAACTAGAAATTGCCTGATCCATTTTGTTTCCGCCAACCCTTACCGAACTCCAAGCCACAATTCCTCCAAGGGATATAACCGCTGTCTCCGAAGTGCCCCCTCCAATATCTATGAGCATATTTCCGGTGGGAGAGTTTATGGGAATGCCTGCTCCAATAGCTGATAAAATCGGCTCCTTCGCCACATAAGCAGATTTTGCTCCGGCATTTAAGGCCGCCTCAATAACCGCTCGACGCTCGGTAGAGGTAATTCCAGCCGGAACCGAGATAACCAGCTCGGGTTTTAAAAAACTAAATCTTCCGGTAACTTTATTTAAAAAATACTGAATCATTGCCTGGGTAACCCTAAAATCGGCAATAACCCCGTCTTTTAGGGGACGGTAGGCAACAATAGTATCAGGAGTTTTACCAAGCATTTCTTTAGCTTCATTTCCCACTGCCAAAATTTTATTCTCCGGCAAAGAAACCGCAACAACCGAGGGTTCGTTAAGTACCACCCCCTTCCCGGGAATATAAACCAAAGAATTACAAGTTCCCAGGTCAATTCCTATTTTTCTTACCCACATGATGCTAATCTACGAATGAAATGCTAATCTACAGACTGCTAATAACGAAAATGGAAAATGGTTATTGGAAAATAGAAAATAGTAAATTACCAATTTCTAATTTCCGATTTCCATTACCAATTTCTAATCTCTATTAACCAATTTCAAATTTCAAAGTATCAGCAGTTCGCATTATTGGCATTAGATTCGCAATATTTGCATTATAATACCATTCTTTTAATATCGGCTCCGAGTTTCTGAAGTTTCTTCTCAATGGCTTCATACCCTCTATCTATCTGCTCAATATTATTAATTATTGTCTCTCCTTTCGCTATCAGACCGGCAATAACCAACGCTGCTCCTGCCCTCATATCAGGACTTTCAATTATCGCTCCCTGAATCGGTTTCTTCCCAAAAATCAACATTCGATGGGGATCAACAATATCAATATCCGCTCCCATTTTTCTCAATTCTTGAGCATAACCAAAACGGTTTTCATACATCGGGTCATGAATTATACTTTTGCCCCGGGCTTGAATCATCAAGGGGGCAACAATTGGCTGAAGGTCGGTTTGAAAGCCGGGATAAGGAAGGGCTTGAATTACGGTTGGTTTAAAAATCTTTGATGGCAAAACTTTAACCCGGTCTTTTCCAATTTTTAAATTAGCCCCCATCCCTTTTAATTTATCTAAAAAAACATCCAAATGTTCAGGAACCATATTTTTTACTTCAATTGCGCTTCCTGAAGCCAGCCCCGCAACAATAAATGTCCCGGCTTCTAATGGGTCGGGAATAATTGAATGGCGCGCTCCGGATAATTTTTTAACGCCATCAATCTCAATAGTATGAGTTCCCAGTCCCTTGATTTTCGCTCCCATATTATTCAACATTTTCCCCAAATCCTGAACCTGGGGTTCGGCAGCAGCAGCTTTAATAATGGTCCTTCCCTCGGCCAGTGAGGCGGCCATCATTAAATTTTCAGTAGCAGTAACGCTAAATTCTTTAAGAACAATTTCCCGGCCTTCTAATTTTTTGGTTCTAAATTCATAAAATTCTCTTTCTTGTTTGATTTTTGTTCCTAATTTTTCTAAGGCATCAAGGTGGGTCCAAATTGGCCGGAGCCCTATCCTGTCTCCACCAGGATGAGAAATTCTAAAATTTTTAAAGCGGGCTAGTAACGGCCCGATAAGCAATACTGAAACTCTCATTTTGTTTATTAATTCACTATCTAAATTTTCAACACTCAATGAAGAACAGTTAATATTCACGGTCCTCGGTTCAACCCAATTGACTTTAGCGCCCATATTCTCCAGAATTTTTATTAAATTTAAAATATCCTCAACAAGGGGTAAATTTTCAATAAAGCATCCCTCGTCAGTTAAAATAGTGCTTGCTAAAATTGCTCCGGCAGCATTCTTGTAACCGCCGATTTTTACTTCTCCCCGCAGAGGCTTCCGACCTTCAATAATAAACTTTTCTGCCATTATGGTAATTGTAATCCAAAATTAAAAATCTGGCAAGAGGGTCTAAATTGGGATAGAATATATTAAGAAGAAGCAAGCTTATTCTTAATGTATAATTGGTTCGCTCGGTCGAAATACAAGCAAGCTTCTGTTTCTTCCTTGCTGCCAATTATAAAAAATGACAAAGCGGCATCGAACCATTCTGTTTTTTGTATTTTGTTTTCTGTTTGTCTTAATCGCTCCCCCGGCGATTTTATACTCCCAGGGTTATGTCTTTGATTTTGAGAAAAAAAGAATTGTCCAGACCGGCGCCCTCTTTGTGGAAACAAATATCGGAAATGTTGAAATCTATCTTTCGGGAAAGCTTAAGGGGAAAACCGGAACGGTTTTTAAAAATGCTTTTAAAAAAAACCTGTCGCCAAAAATTTATCAAATTGAACTGCGAAAAACCGGGTATCATTCCTGGAAAAAAAATTTGGAAATAAAAGAAAAATTAACCACCGAGATAAAAAACGTTTTTTTGCTTCCAGAAAATCCTCAAAAAGAAATGGTTTTAGAAAAAGAGGGCCAAAATTTTTTTATATCTCCAAACGAAAGGAAAATCGCCTGCATCAGCCTTGATAACAAATTGGAGCTCTTTAATCTGGCCAGCCATAACAGCCATTCAATATTGGAAGCGACTGAGATTGACCAAGTTTTGTGGGCAATCGATTCCAAAAGTCTTTTTTTTAAAGCGCGGGCCGGCAAAAAAATGTCTTATTTTGTCTGGCAGGAAGATGAACAAACCCTGATAAATCTTAATAAATCCTTTAAAAATTTAAATAATCCCCTTGAGTTTAAATGGCACCCCAAAGATTCAACTCAAATTTATTTTTTAGACCAAGAAAAAGATATTAATTCTTTATATAAAATAGATCTCTTGAATAAAGGGGTCTTACAGAAAATTCTAAAAAATATAAAAACTTACGAAATTTTTGACGATGGAATATACTGGCTTGAGGAAGTTTCGGGACTGCTTTTTAAAACTGATTTTGAGGGGAAATCGCGCCAGCAACTCACTCTTTCTTCTCCGCAAAATTACAGCGAGAAAAATGATTATAAACTTTTTGTTTTTTACCCCCAAATCAGCTTAAAAGACAATAGCGATAATTTTTATTTCTTAGACGAGAAAGCAAAAACTTTTGAAAAAATAGGCGAAAATATAAAAGAAGCGAAGCTTTCAAAAGACTCCAAGAAGCTGCTCTACTACGGAGAAAACGAAATTTGGGTTCTTTATTTGGACGATATTTTAGTACAGCCTTTCAGATACAAAGGTGATAAAGAGCTAATTGGAAGGTTTGCCGCTTCTCTGGATGCAACTCTCTGGTGTCCGGACAGCGAACATTTATTAATAAACACCCGAAATCTTATCAAAATTATTGAACTTGACGGTCGGGATGTCAGAAATACTATAGATTTTTTAAAAGGAAAAAGTCCCTGTTATAAAGAATCGAGCGGGAAACTTTATTTTTTTGACCAGGGAAAACTTTGGAGCGCAAAATTTTAAGCTTTTTAAGCTCGCGAATTTAAGTAAATCTGCGCGCATGAATTTATACCAAAAAATCGGGAGGTCTGACTCCCCGATTTTTTGCAAGTTTAATTTAAAGCAGATAATGAAATTTCAGCTTGTTTGGCAATCGTGGACTTCTAACGGGGCGGGCCCGATCGGATTTGAACCGACGATCTTCTGCTCGACAAGCAGACGTGTTGAACCAGGCTACACCACGGGCCCCCCACTAACTTTTACCCAAAAGGATACTGTTTGTTATTCTCTAAAGATAATGCGTAATAAGGAAATGGTTTAAAATTGAGGAAATTTTAAAGAATTTTACGAATAAAATTCCTAAAAATATCCCAGAAACACTCCTCAAATCTTATTACGCACCAACTTTTCTCTATAACAGGGGTAAAAGTTAGTGGGGGGCGGGCCCATATTTTGTGCCGGCGGCGGGATTCGAACCCAGCGACCTAACGCTTATGAAACGTCCGCTCTGCCACTGAGCTACGCCGGCTCTATGAATTTTAGAAATTCCCATACAACAAGTTATGGGCGATGAACAATAAATTTATGTTGCGGGGGGCCGAATTGCACGGCCGTCTACTGCTTATGAGACAGTCGAGGTACTACTCCTCCACCCCGCTATAAAAAATTAGAAATTGGTTCTTAGAAAATAGAAATTGGTTAGTAGAAATTAGAAAGTTTTGTTTGTCTCTGGTTAAAGGTTTATCGTTAATCGCAGCCCGTTTCGTTTAAGGTTTATCGTCTTTCGTCTTAACGAGAAACGACTGACATTAGACGAAACGGGCGGCGATAAACCATAAACGAAAAGCGAAATCATTTTCTATTTTCTATTACTATTTTCCAATTTCCAATAACTATTTTCTATGCTACATGATGTCTATTTCCTTCAAAACTTTCTCGTAAAGTTCAATTACTTCCTCTGCTCTTTTTGAGGTTAATTTAAAATTGGGGTTGTGTAAAATATTATTTCGGACGCTGTGAGCTTCCCGAAGCTCGGAAATGGTTTTAAGCTGAACCTGGGTAATTCTTTCTATTCTTTCCGACATCGTCTCTCCGGAATACCCCATTTTTTTTAAAACATCGTCCAAAAGAACGTCTGCTTCAATTACTCCCAATTTACAGTTGGCTTCTTCGGCTGTTTTTATTCTTGAAGAAATTTCCTGCCATTTCTTTGGAATCTTCCCTTTCGGCAATGCTCCTTTTTGCAGGGTTTCTTTATAAAGCTGAAAATTCCACAAATAAGCGCTTTTAACAAGAAAAAATACTATCCAAAAGACAAAGAAAAAACTAATAAAAATCAAAAGATATTTTATAGACAAGAATATCTTTAGGCCAGCCGGGGTGCTCCAGAACTCTATGAAACTATATATTATGTCATACATGCCTTAAACAATTAAGTTTCTATAAATTTCGCGAGCAAAGCGAGTAAGTTTCTATGGGTTTCAAAAATTCAATAGAAATTTATAGAAATTAATAGAAATTACTTGCTAAAGATTTAGAGTTTGTTCAAAGAGTTTGGCGAAGTCAAAAATTCTTTCTTCTTTAAACCAGGGCCCGATAACCTGAAGACCGACTGGCAACCCGCCAGCCTTGCCGCAAGAAACAGAAACTGCCGGAAGTCCGGCCAAGTTAATCGGAACGGTAAAAACATCGGACAGGTACATTGAAAGAGGGTCTTTGATTTTTTCGCCGAGTCTAAAAGCGGTAGTTGGACAGGTCGGAGTTAAAATCAAATCTATCTTTTTGAAAGATTCCTCAAAATCTTTTTTTATAAGAGACCGAACTTTTTGAGCGCGTAAGTAGTAAGCCTCATAATAACCGGCTGACAAAGCATAAGTTCCCAGCATAATTCTTCTTTTTGGCTCGTCTCCAAATCCCTCCTGACGAGATTTTAAATAAACATCCAATAAATTATGCGCATTTTTTGAAAAAGCAGAATATCCAAACTTTATTCCGTCGTACCGGGCTAAATTAGCGCTAACCTCCGATGACATAATTATGTAATAACAAGCTATAGCGTATTCTGTGTGGGGCAAACTTATTTCCTCAATTTTTGCCCCCAATTCTCTTGCCTTGTCAATGGCTTTTTTTACCACATTTTCCACTTTTGAGTCAATACCCTTTACAAAATACTCCCTTGGAACCCCTATGCGTAGATTTTGGATTTTGCCTGCCCCGTACCGCGCCAAAGGCTCTGGTGCGGGGGATTTTGGATTTTGGATTTTGGATTCGACAGAAGTCGAATCCATTTGGTCTTTACCCTTTATTACATTAAAAACAGTTCTGGCATCATCTACAGTCTTGGTGATTGGTCCTATCTGGTCAAGACTGGAGGCCATAGCAATTAATCCGAAGCGAGAAACTGCTCCGTAGGTAGGCTTAAATCCAACCACCCCGCAGAATGAAGCGGGCTGGCGAATTGAGCCGCCGGTATCCGAGCCCAAAGCATAAACAGTAAAGGACGCAGCTACTGCTGCTGCCGAACCGGAGGAAGAACCGCCCGGAACCCGGGATTCATTATGGGGATTTTTGGTCGGGAAAAAACCCGAGTTTTCTCCGGAAGAACCCATAGCAAATTCATCCATATTGGTCTTTCCAAGAATTACTGCGCCGGCTTTTTTCAATCTTTCCACAACACAGGCGTCATAAACAGCGGTGTAATTTTCTAAAATTTTTGAGCCGGCAGTGCATCGCTCTCCTTCCACCAAAATATTATCTTTCACAGCCATCGGGATTCCGGCAAGCGGGCTCAAATCTTCGCCATTTTCAATTTTTTCATCAATCCTTTTGGCTGTATTTAAAGCAATTTCCGGGGAAAGATTAATAAATGCCCCTAATTTTTTGTCCTCTTTTTCAATTTTTTCCAAAAAAACCCGGGTTAATTCCAGAGAAGAAAATTTCTTTTTCTTTAAGCCCTCATAAGTTTCTTTGATGGTAAGTTTATGAAGCTCCACTTTAAAAATCAAAAATCAAATATCAAAAATCAAAATTATCACCGCCGAAGCGGGATTCCGCTATGGCGGAACATATTAAAAATTAAAAATTTTGAATTTTGCATTATCATTTTGCATTTTAATTTTTTGCATTTTGATTTCGGGGTCAGAGCACTGCTTTGACCTTGATGTGTCCTTCCTTCGTTTCCGGAACCTCCTTGAGTATTTTTTTAACTTTTTCAACTTCAATTTTCCTGCTCTGGTCCGGCCTTGTCACATTTTTTGAACCGGTTATGTGAGAAACTGGTTCAACTTTTGAAATATCAACTTTTTGAAGCTGGGAAACATAATCTAAAATTGAGGAGAGTTCCTTTTGAAACTTTCTTTCTTCTCTCTCGTTTAATCCCAATCGAGCTAATTTGGCTATATGTTTTACATCTTCTTGGAAAATCATGCCAATTTTCTCAGCGAAGCAAATCTCGAGCAAGGCGAGAGATGCGGCTGAGCTGTTAGAAAATTGAGCACCCCGTTAGATAGAAAATTTATTTTATAAATTTTCATCTAACGGGGTAAAGGACTTTATAACGCTCCCCCGTTAGATAATTATCTAACGGGGCCGCTAACAAATTCCTTTAAAAACATTTTTTCGTCTATAATTTTTACCCCAAGCTTTTTTGCTTTTTCCAATTTTGAACCTGGATTCCTGCCGACTACCACAAAACTGGTATTTTTTGAAACAGAGCCGGAAACTTTTCCACCGAGTTCCTTTATTTTTTCTTTAACCTCGTCTCTGGTAAAAATTTTTAACTCACCGGTTAGCGCAAAAATCTTGTTTCGTAATTTTTGATTTTTTCCGCCCGAGGCGAATCCGCCTCTGGCGGAGATTTTTGCTTTTTGATATTGTGTTCTCACTCCCGCTCTTTGAAGTTTTTCCAAAAAACGAAGGTTGTCTTTGTCTTTAAACCATTTGTAAAGACTGTTGGAAACTTCCGGACCGATATCTTGGACTTTCTGCAATTCTTCAAGGCTTGCCTTTTTTATTCTATCTAAATTTCCGAAATAATCTACCAGGGCATAAGCTGTTTCCTCCCCAATATGTCTTATTCCCAGAGCAAACAAAAATCGGTTTAAAGAAATTTCTTTTTTAGCTTGAATTGCTTTGATTAAATTTTTGGCTGACTTTTCAGCAAACCGTTCTAATGGTTTAATATCCCCCTCTTTTAGGATAAACAAATCGGGGATGTCGGAAATTAACCCCTCATCTAAAAATCGATCTATTATTTTTGGACCCAATCCTATTATATCAAAAGCTCTCTTGGAGACAAGATGATAAAAGTTCTCCCTTTTTATAGCCGGACAATTTTTGTTCGGACAATACCAAACCACTTCTTTCTCTTTTCTGCGCAATTTTGTCTTGCAAGCCGGACAAACTTCCGGCATTTTAAATTCTTTTTCTTTACCCGACCTAAGGCCGGGCAAAACTTTTATGATGTCGGGAATAACATCTCCGGCTCTGCCAACAATAACCGTGTCGCCAATTTTCACTCCTAATCTTTTAATTTCATCTTCATTGTGTAAAGTTGCCCGAGAAATTGTTGTTCCTCCAATCTCAACCGGCTTTAGATAAGCCACCGGGGTTAGAGCTCCGGTTCTTCCAATCTGAAGCGAAATCCCTTCAATAATAGTTATTGATTCTTTTAATGGAAACTTGTAGGCGATAGCTCCTCGGGGAGCCTTTCCAACTGTTCCCAATTTTTCAAACAAATCATTTTGATTAACAATTACCACGAGCCCGTCTATTTCATAAGGTAAAGTTTTTCTTTTTTCGCGCCAGGTTCCGTGAAATTCAAAAACCTCGGATAAATTCTTACAAAATTTATTGTGGGGATTGGTTTTAAAACCAAATGCCTTTAAAATTTTATGTTTTTCTTCATGGGTTTTTTGTCCTAAATCACAAATAAGTTCGTAAGCGTAGGAATCAAGGTTCCTGAAAGCGGTAACTTTTGGGTCAAGCTGTCTGATGGAGCCGGCAGCCATATTTCGAGGATTGGCAAAAATTGGCTCTCCCATTTTTTCTCTTTCTTTATTTACTCTTTCAAACTCTTTTTTAGTAATAAAAACTTCTCCCCTGACTATAAGTTTTTGGGGCCATTTTCTTTCTAAATTTTCAGCAATTTTTTTAAGTCCGCTTTCTTTTAATTCGGAAATTATCTCATTTTTCTCTCTTATTTTTAAAGGAATGGCTTCAATCGTTTTTAGGTTTTGAGAAACATTTTCACCGACAAAACCATCTCCCCTGGTTGAACCGACTGAAAAAATTTCTCTGTTATAAACCATTTCAATTGCCAGCCCGTCAATTTTTAATTCGCAATAATAATTCAATTCAGTTTTTGGCAACCCCTCGCCAAATTTATTTTTTTGGGGGGTAAATAAAAGTTTTTTGATTCTCTCCTCCCAGTCTTTTACATCTTTTTCCGAGAAAGCATCGTTAAATGAAAGCATTGGATAAGGATGTCTGAATTTTTCAAATTTTTCCAAAGGTTTCCCGCCCACTCTTTGAGTTGGAGAATCGAGGGTTATAAACTCGGGATGTTTTTGCTCCAAATCAAAAAGTTCCTGCTTTAGCGAATCCAAAGCCGAGTCCGAAATCTCCTGCCTGTCTAAAACATGATACAAATAACGATGGTGATTAATTTCCTTTTTTAACCTTTTAATCCGTTCAGCCGCCTCCATATTCAAATAAAATATAAAAAATAAAAAAGCATAGAGTATTCAAAATTTTCTGAAAGAAAATTTTGAATACTTATTTGCTATTTTAAATATTTTATACCCCGCACCAGCCCCGCACCAAGATTTCTCTGGTGCGAGGTGGTGCGGAAATAGTCCAGCACCGAGCTTTACTCTGGCGCTGGGTTTGCTCTTTTATTTTAGCGCTTACCATTTTGGCAAAACGGTCTTTTTAATAGAAGTGCTCTTTGAAATACTGCAGTAAAGACCGTTGGAATCGGTAATTGTCAAGCTAACGGTTTTACTGCCGGCTGTTAGCGAAAAAATGGCTATTGGATTTTCTTTGTCTGAACTTTCGAGAACAGCATCCTGAAATGTCCAGCGCCAGTTTTTAATAACGGTTCCCTCATAAGCCTTTGAGTCATCAATGAACTGAACTTCTTCGCCCAAAAAAGGACTCAATGGCTCCCAGGAAAAATCCGGTTTTGGGTAAGCGGAAATCGGAACGATATAGGGCTTCAAATAAACCGCCCAGTCTGATTGACCGCCCCGGCTGTCCCAAACTTTTACTCTCCACCAATAAGTTTGGCCGTAAGACAGGTTTCCGTTCATTACAACAAAATTTTGAGAGGAACCGCTATTCTCCTTTTCTATTTCCGGAGAGGAAAAATTTTTATTGTTATCAACCTGAACTAAATATTTGGATTGAATATCTTTCTCATCGGAATCAGAAAAAGTCCAATAAAGAATTGGGTTTAAGGGATTTGGACAACTGTGACAAGAAGCAGAGCATTCCGCTGGAGACATTGTAAGCTCTGTTGCTTTTGGAGGATTGTTTGGCAAAAGGGGGCCCGGCTGGTCCTGCTTTTCTTCTCCTTTATTCGTTTCGGTAGGCAATGGTTCGGGAGGGGATGGCAAACTGGCTGAAAAGGGAAAATCTTTTTCCAACCGAAGATAGTTTGTATTGAGCTTTTGGTCGCTCCAATAAAAAATATTCCAGCCAACGGCTTCTAATTTTGACTGAACAGCCGCGCCTCCGCCGAGTATTTTTTCCTTTTTAATCAAAAAATCAAGACATCCGGCAATCCCTTCTAAAAGATTGGAAATTCCTTCCCCTGTCAGCTCTGTTGCCGTGGCGGTCATACCGGCCCCGAATCCCAAAACCGGTCTAATCCAATCCCAGACCGCTTTTTTGACACTCTTAAAGAGAGCCTCAACCGTGTTCCCTGCATTGTCAAAACTAAAAAAAGCTTGAGCGAAATTCGGAAAAATAAAGGAAAAAATAATTAAAAAGAAAATTGTTTTCTTCATTAAAGTTGGTGCGTAATAATTTTCGTGTAGTTTCGTATGGGCGGCTTCGGTCGAGCTTTATGTTGCCACAAGGCTTTGCAGCCGCCTTGTTTCGTGTGGTTTCGTGTAAAGAACCGCCATTTCTTATTACGCATCAAGTTTATTAAAGTAATGAAGGCGGAGCCTTCCTCCTGCTCTATTTTAATAACTTATCTGAACACTTCGATTGGTGCCTTTATAAGTGCCTGTTGATTTAATCTCAACCGGCGGAGCGGTTTTCTTGGTGCAAACTTTATAACTTGCTCCATTGGAAAGCTCGGTAGTGGGATAGCAATCAACAGTTTTTTCCGCGGCGCAGCCAGCGCCGGCGCAACAGCAGTTTGTCGGGTTAAGCGACTCTTTGTTTAAGCCATACATAAATCTCTCTATGCCGGTGTCAGCTGCTCCGTAGGCAAGAACCGAATTGGCAATTTCCTGAGAAAGCTTTATTTCCCTGACAAGCAAAGTGGCGATTCCCAAAGCCAAAGCTATAAGACCGGTTAATATTGAAAGAGTTAAAATTAAAGCAATACCCTTACTCTTCATAAAATTAAATATGAAAAATAAAAAATAAAAAACCTAATTTGATATTTGATATTTGATTTTAGCGACCCCGCCCTTTCTATAATTTCCAAAAAGTTTTGAAATTTTTATCTGTATTTATCAATTATTTAAGTTATTAACCTTTGTGGAAACTTTAGAAAAGGCGGGGGAGCGCTTACGGTAGGTCAAGATTTCTTTGGGAAACTGTTGTCTGAAAATTGAGCTCAACTTGATACATAGAACCAACGCTGTCCAGACTTTTTACTTTTAAAACCGTAGTTACCCTGGGTTGGGTATTGTCTGCCGTGCCAACGCCCGAAACATCAAAGTAAAGCTTCTCAACCTTTACATTGCTTGAACTTATATAATCAGCCCCCTTGGTGGAAGAGTCTTCTTTAACTCTATTATTCTCAAGAGTGTAAATTATCGTTCCCTTGATTGCATGGTTTTTTACATTTAGGGAAAGGAGTTGGACGCCGTTGGAAGTAACAATTTCGCTCATTCTTAGGGCCTTGGCAACTGTTTCCATAACATATCTTCCATTGTCTAAAACTTTTTGAGTTTCCAAACTTCTCCGCTGGGCCTTGAGCGCCGCTGAAAAAAGACCGGAAGCAGCTGCCACGGTTAACCCAAACAATGCCACTGATACCAATAATTCAACGAGAGTAAAACCTTTGTTTTTTATTGTTCTATTGTTAAATTGTTCTATTGTCATATTGTTAAACTGTTGTATTGAAAAAAGTAAAGCAATTTGTCAATTTAGCAATTTAGCAATTTACTTCCAGTCATATAAATGCTCGGTCATTAGAATTTCTTTTGAAGTTCCCCGGCTAGTCCAATAAACTCGGGCTTCAACCAACATTTTTTTATATTGACCGGCCTCTGGAAATTCAAGACACTGCACAGTAAGCTTTCTTTTGAAAGTTGTATCATTTCCGCTTGTATAATTATAATAGCCATTGCTGTCTAATTTTAAATAACTATCTGCGTAAGCTTCGGTAGAGGTGCTGTTGTAGGCTACTTGTTTATTTAAAGAACTTCCGTTACAATCCGAAATAATATTATCATTCCAATTTCCCGTTCCAACAAGCCAGTTGGTATCTCTTATATTTCTTATCACCTCAATTCCTTCCTGGGCAAGATTAACGGCAATTAATCTGTCTTTTGATATTTCGGATGTTCTTAAAACCTGATTGGCCAGGGTCATACAGCCGACAATTCCGACTGTCAGCACAAAAATAGCAACCAACGCCTCAATAATGGTAAAACCGTTGTCCTTTATTGTTCTATTGTTATATTGTTCTATTGTCATATTGAGAATAAGGAATGTTTATCACTTTAATTTAACAATTTAGCCATTTAACAATTTAGCAATTTATTGAATGTCAATGTTTCCTTTGCTGTTAATTGTTAATTGTTTTGTTGTGGATTCATCAGTAGTGAGAGACAAGGTGATTGTGCCGCTTGTCCCGGAAGAAAAATTAGTGGTGGGGTCGGGAGGAACAAAAACAACCGAAAAGGAATAAACGGGAATAACCGTTTTAACTTTTACTCCGCTTTCTACGGAAATAGTCTCAATTTTAACATCAACGCCAGTGCCGCCATAAGCATTGTTGCCGTCACAATCGGCAAATAAAATATAGGAAGCATTTGAAGCATCGGAATCGTTGGCGCAGAAGTCGGCGCCGGGCCCGCCGCTGCTAAAGCAGATTCCATAACCGTCAATAGCCGCTGACTCGGGACAGGTATATCCCGGAGAAGACAGGGCCATATTTGAAGCTCTTCTTATCTCTTGAGAAACTCTTTGGGCCGTCCTTGTCAATGCCCAATTTTTGTTTCCGCCTCTAAAATAAACCAGGGTGGCTCCCGAGATAACTGTGATAATGGCAACAGAAACCAAAAGCTCAACTAAAGAAAATCCTCTATGCTTTATTGTTCTATTGTTATATTGTTCTATTGTCATATTGTTAAAATGTTGTATTGAAAGAAGTAAAGCAATTTAGCAATTTAGCAATTTCAAATTAGAAAACCGAGATACCAATTTATTAACAAATCTCCCCAGAATAATGCAACAAAGGTTCCGGCTACTAAAAATGGTCCAAAGGGCACTTCGCTCTTAAGGCTCTTTTTGCCAAAAGCGAGCAGTCCCATACCCATTATACCCCCCAATAAAAAACCAAAAAAGAGGGCTGTTAAAATATTCGGCCAACCCAAAATTAACCCTAAAAGAAATGCCAATTTTACATCTCCCCAACCCATCCAGCGCTCCCGGGACATCAAAACGATAGCTAAAAAAAATGTTGATGCTAAAATCGCTGATAAAAATGGGTTTAATAGAGTTTTGAAATCCGAAATCCGAAATCCGAAATCCGAAACAAATTCTAAATTTAAAATTCTGAAAACCTGATAAAAAAACGTAATAATAATTGCTGGAAAAATAATTCTGTCGGGAATAATATAGTGTTTTAAATCTACAACAAAAATTATTATAAGAAAACAGGCAATAAGCAAAAAATAACAAATAGGAAATGGGTTTTGAACCCCGCACCAGAACAAGTTCGATGCTGGGCAGGAATTTAAAATTGAAAATTCATTGAAAATTAGGAGAAATAGCGACCCGGTCGCTATTTCGACTAAGGGATATTGCCAGGAAATTTTTTGATGACAAGAACGGCATTTTCCCTGAAGCAAAATAAAACTAAAAACTGGCATGAGGTCATACCAGGCAATTACTTTTTTGCAATGAGGACAATAAGACCGACCAGAAATTCTTTCTCCTTTTGGCAAACGGCAGATTACAACATTAAGAAAACTGCCGACACAAAGACCAAGAATGAAAATAATTAAAAACACCGGTTTTATCGGCGCCAATCAGCGTTGCTATCGGCGTAATGTCAGCATAAATACTTAGTAACGCTGAAGAACGCTGATATCTACGCTGAACTACGCTGAAAATCTTTATCAAAAAAATAGTATTAAAATACCGTGCCGGCCATCTGATAAATGGGCATTATAATCCCAACAACAATAAATCCCACGGCAGCCCCAAGCACTAAAATCATTAGGGGCTCAACAAGGCTGACCAAATTATCGGTCATTCTGGTTACTTCTTTTTTATAAAATTCGGCTGAGTTTTTTAAAACTGCCGGCAATTTACCGGTTTTTTCACCGATTAAAATCATTTGAGTAATTAAAGGGGGTATTTCTTTTTCCATTTTAAATATAGAGCTCATAAATTCTCCCCGCCTTATTCCCGCCTCGGCTTTAAGAATTATGTCTCTATAAGTTTCGTTTCCGACGACATCTGCCGCTACCTCCATTGATTTGGAAATTGGCAAGCCTCCCGTGATTAGGGTGCTTAAATTTTCCGAAAAACGGGCAAGGGAGATTTTTTTAAAAAGTTCTCCAAAAACCGGCACTTTTAAAATAAATTTGTCCCAGATTTTTTTGCCTTTGGCCGTAGCTTTCCAATATAGAAAAAAAACAATGCCCCCGGCCAAAAATATAAATAATATCCAGCCCCAGCTTCTTAAAAACATGGTAAAGGCCATAATTATTCGGGTGACCGTTGGCAGACCCTGACCCGATTCTTCCAAAACTGAAGTTAAAGCCGGAATTACAAAAAGAAGCATTATGGTCATTACAATAATCAGGGCGCAAAAAATAAAAGCCGGGTAATACATTGACCCTTTAACTTTGCTCATTATATCGTATTCGCTTTCATAGTGGTCGGCAAGGTAAGACAGCGATTCGGAAAGTTTTCCGGAAAGTTCTCCGGCTCGAATCATGCTTACATAAAAACTGGAAAAAATTTCAGGGTATTTTGAAAGAGCTTTGGAAAAAGCCGTCCCGGACTCAACATTGTCAGAGATTTTAAAAATCTTTTCCCGAAAACGAGAATTACCTACCTGGTTGCCCATTGTTCTTAAAGACTCAACCAAAGGAACTTCTGAGACAAAAAGGATGGCAAGCTGACGAGAAAAAATGGAAACATCCCGTAAACTAACCTTTTTGGTAATTAATGGAATTTCTAATTTTTTAAAGAAAGAAGGAGCTTCCTCAATTTCTCTTAAACTAGTTACTATAAGATTGTGTCTTTGTAAAATATCAATAGCCGCTTCCTGGCTGGAAACCTCAACAATGCCTGACTGAACTGTTCCCTTTGGGGTTCTGGCTTGATATTCAAACTTCATACCTTTAAAAACTTAAAAAATTAAAAATCTAAAAAAATAAAATAATCGGTTTTTATATCTTTAAATTTTTATGTTTTTATCCCGCGCCTTTTCCAGCGAGCGTTTCCGATAATACGGAATTGGTCCCGCACCTTTTTAGGACAACTTCGTTATTTTGCGCAAAGCGCAGTCCACAAAAGGTGCGGGATTTATTTTTCTATTTCGGTTGCCTGAACTACTTCCCCAATGCTTATAAGCCCCTGCAGAACTTTAATTATTCCGTCCTGGAGCATTGTGGTCATTTCTTGTCTTTGACCTTCTCTGATTATTTCGCTTTCAATCGGTTTTTCAATTATTATCTTCTCAAGCTGAGGAGACATTGTTAAAGTTTCAAAAATAGCAACTCGCCCTCTGGTGCCCTGACTTAAACATTTATCGCAACCTTTTGGCTGATAGACATATATCGGGGAAGAAACCTTAAGCTCTTTTTGAATAGCTTGAGGAAGTTTGGAAACCTCGTTTAAGATTAATTTTTCCATCTCCGGATTAGCTTTAATTTTTTCTTTGCAGCGGGGGCAAAGTCTTCTAATAAGCCGTTGAGCAACGCACAAAATTAAAGAAGAGGGAATCAGATAGGGAGCAACCTTTAAATCAATGAGGCGGTGAATAATTCCAACAGCATTATTGGTATGAATGGTTGATAAAACAATGTGTCCGGTTAAAGCGGCGTGAGTTGCCAGAGAGGCAGTTTCCTCATCGCGAATTTCACCAACCATAATAATATTGGGGTCCTGCCTCAAAACATTGCGAAGCCCTGTTGCAAAAGAATAGCCGATTTCCGGTCTAATCTGGGATTGATTTACTCCGCTAATATAATATTCAACCGGGTCTTCCAGGGTAACAATATTAACTCCTTCTTTGTTCAGGATATTTAAGATACCGTAAAGCGTGGTGGTTTTACCAGAACCCGTTGGTCCGGACAACAAAATCATTCCAAAAGGTTTTTTTATCCCTTGCTCCACTTTCTTTAAATTGTTAAACTGCAGCCCGAGATCGGGAAGTCCGCGCAAACCGGTGGAAGGATCAAGCACTCTCATTGCTACTTTTTCTCCAAGCGAAGTTGGAAAAGTGGAAATTCTAAAATCAATATCCTTTAGGCCAACCTTAGTATGAAATCTTCCATCCTGGGGAACTCTTGTTTCGTCAATCCTCAAATTTGAAAGAATTTTAATTCTGGTAACAACGGCTGGAGCAATATTTAATGGCAAAGACAAAGCTGCATGCAAAACTCCGTCAACCCGAAACCGAACTCTTAAATTATCCTTGGTTGGCTCCACATGAATATCAGAAGCCCTGCCCTCAACAGCATACTTTATAATAACCGCCACCATTTTGATAATGGGGGCTTCTTTAGCAATTTTTTCGGCTTCCCCGGGAGCCTCAATCGGCAGTTCAATTCCTGGTCCCCTTTCGATAAAAGCTTCGGTTTCCAGTTCCTTTAAGGTTCTTGTTACTTCCTCGCCAAAAGTTTTATAGCGCTTTAAAATTTGCTCATAAGTTGTCGGCGTGATAATAAAAAATTCAGGAGCAAAACCCTCCTTGGCGGCAATAAACTTTAGAGCTTCTTTGGCCTCAAAATCACCGGGGTTTAGAATTCCTATCTCAAGTATCCCTCCCCTTTTCCCAAGGGGAACAAATTTATAAAACTTAGCCGCTTCTTCACTGATTTGTTTAAGAACATCTTCGGGTATTTCTGTTCCTTCGCTGATTTTTCTGAAAGGAACATTAAAAATTTTTGATTTTGCTTCAGCAACCTCCTCCTCGCTGGCTAATTTTTCTTCATAAATAAGAGCTTCAATTGATTTTTCAGTTTTTCCGGATTCCTCCTTTAAATAATCGGCATCTTGCTTTTTTAAGATGCCTAATGATAGTAAAGTTTCAATTAGAGTAGGCATGTTAGAAATTGTTAGCGAGCCAAAGGCGAGCGTTACAATTTCTTACACCCCGTTAGATAGCCCCAATTAGAGATGGCGACTACGCCTATCTAATGGGGCGTCTAATGGGGTAAAGGACTTTGTAACACCCCGCTCTCTCTGTGCTCTTGGAATTTTTATTGAAAGTTATTATAAGAGAATATAGCTTTCCAAATAATTTAATTTTCAATCCGAGGGCTTAGAGGGCGGGGTTAATAAATTCCTTTAGTATTGTTTTTTCATTCTTGACCTTAATTCTGACGGATTTAAAGAATAAATCAAAGCGTTTTCCATTGAAATTTCTCTTCTTTTTACAAGTTCGACCAAAGAACGATTGAGAGCTATCATTCCGAGCTCCGTATTTGTTTCAATAACCAAGTTTAATTCATGGGTTTTGCCCTCTCTAATCAGGGATGATACAGCCGGGCAACTAATCATTATTTCGCTTGCCGGAATTCTTCCACCCTCAATTCGAGGAATAAGCCTTTGGGAAATTACTCCCAAAAGAGTAGCCGCAAGCTGAGACCTTATCTGATTCTGTTGACTGGCCGGAAAACTATCAATAATTCTGTCAACAGTTTGAGAAGCGTTATTGGTGTGCAAAGAAGCAAAAACCAAGTGTCCGGTCTCGGCTGCCGTAATGGCCGCCGACATCGTTTCATAGTCTCTCATCTCTCCTATCATAATTACATCGGGATCCTGACGGAAAACCGATCTTAGAGCATTGTGAAAATTATAAGTATCCAATATCACCTCTCTTTGATTAACAATTGCCCTGTCCTGAATAAAAAGATACTCAATTGGGTCCTCAATTGTTACAATATGGTCGGTTCGGGTATGGTTTATTTCATCAATTAAAGCCGCTAAAGTTGTGGATTTTCCGTGACCGGATGGGCCAACCACCAAAACAAAACCCTGATTTGCTTGAGAAAATTCATGACAGATGGGTGGCAAATTTAACTCTTCAATTGTTTTAATTCTGGCGGGAATAAGACGCAAGGCCGCGCTAATAAAACCCCTCTGAAAAAAAACATTAACCCGAAACCTGACTTTGTCCTTGTGGGAATAAGAAAAATCAATTTCTTTTTCTCTAAGAAACCTTTCTTTCTGTTCTTCTGAAAGCAAAGCAAAAACCAAACCCTCGCAATCCTTGGGAGTAAGAATTTCTTTCTTTTCAATGGAAACCAGAGCTCCGTCAATTCTCAAAGTTGGCTTTCTGCCTACCCCTAAATGAAGATCTGACGCATTGCCTTGAGCAACCATGAGTAAAAGCTCATCTAATTCTTGTTGATAATTAATTATCATGCCTTTAAAAACTTAAAAAATTAAAAATCTAAAAACATAAAATAATCGGTTTTTATATTTTTAGATTTTTATGTTTTTAGATTTTTATTACTTTAATATGGCACAAAGGGATTTTCTCGACCGCTCTCTTCTACGGTTAGAGAAGAAATGTCGGGAAAACTTTCCAGGGCCTGGAATCTCTCATCCTTTAAAATTTCCCATTTTATATCAAGTTTTTTTAGTTCTTCGGAAACAACGGGAACTGCCTCCTGGGGCTTTTCAGAAACCGGCGGCTTCGCCCCCAAAAAAACAAAATAAAAAATGCTTGCCAAAGCAATCAATACAATTACAAAACCAACCCACAAAATGAGCTTTTTCCTTCTTCCTTTTTGAACAATTGTTATGGCCATAAGCTCTCCCCTGCCCTTTCTAAAGTTTCCACAAAGGTTAATAACTCAAATAATTGATAAATACAGATAAAAATTTCAAAACTTTTTGGAAATTATAGAAAGGGCGGGGTCGCTAAAATAAAATATCAAATATTAAAAATCAAAAATAGAATAAGGTTTCTAAAATTTACCTAGAACCAATTCTTCACGGAGTTTATCCCGCACCGAATTTATTCTGGTGCGGGGTTAAGAATGGCACGGGGCAAGCACTGGGGAATTCGACCAAAAATACTGACCGTGCTTTCCCCCCACTCTCCACCAAGACGGGGTAGTATTTGAGGTTATTTTACATTTTGATTTTTATTTCTGAGGAAAGTAATAAAGCTTGACTCCTAAAATAATGGGGAGAAGTTGCTCCGCCGTTTTCTCACCCTCTTCTTTGGTACCGGAAGAAAAATTAATACTTTGAACATCTATTATTCTTAGATTTTTTTCTAATCTTTTTAAAAATGTTTTTAGCGAAGAATAACTTCCAATAAAATTATTATTAACCGAAACAGCCGCTCCGCCGGGAGAAACCGATTCAGATTGTTCTTTGAAGTCAAAATTTTTCATAACCAAACCGCTGTCTGTCGCAAAATTCTGAAACTGAAATAAAATACTTGTTATTTGAGAATTCGTAGGCAGAGCCAAATTCAGTCTCTCTATCTGGTCTTGCCACAATCCGGACTCCTCCCGAAGCTCTTCAATCCTTTTTATAATTTTTTTCCTTTCGGCAAGATAAGCCTTTCTTTCCTCGAGTTTTATTTGAGTGTCTTGAGATTTTTCAATAGCCGGGAGAGTTAAAAACTGCAAAATCAAACCAAATGCCAAAAAAACTCCAAAAATTGTATAAACTTTTTTCTTATGCATGTTCCTTCGCCTGTTAGATAGCCCCGTTAGGTGGCGGTTACGCCCATCTAATGGGGCGCTCATCTAACGGGGTCAGTCAACCCCGTTAGAAATAAAATATAAAAGATAAAAATTTATAGGGTGAGATTGTTGAATAATTATTTTTCAGCGTAATTTCAGCGTATAGTTCAGCGTGGTTCAGAACCATTTTCTTATTTTTGCTCTTTAATTTTTGGTTTTTGATTTTTCCAACAATATCTCTTTGTCAAAAGTCAAATCCAGGCTAAATATTACTTTGCCGCCGGGAGAAAGCGAAATACCGGAAACCCTTGCTTCTTTTACCTCCGGACTCTCCGAAAAAACAATCATCTGCTTTACCATGGCAACATAACCTTCCGCTTCCCCTTGAGAGCGAATTATACCATCCGCCAGGTTGACATCAAAACCATAATATCTAGTTTTGGGCAGGGCCAACTTCTCAAAAAAAGAAAAAACGGCCGAGGAGTGAATATGTTCGTCAAGGATATGTTTAAGGTTTCTAATTCTGGTATTAAGACTAAAAATATCATCTATAAATTTTTCATCTTCCTTAAGGTCTCGCTGGCTCTCAATCAATTTTATTTCACCTTCAATTGATTCAATAGATTTTTGCAACATGGCATTGTAAAGAAAAAAGCCTAAAAAAACTAAAACCACCAAAGTTAACAGGGTTATCGGAAAATAAAAAATAGTTTTCTCAAAAGAAATCTTAAATCCCGGTTTTTCTTTTTTGGGAATTAAAGTAATTTCCGGCATGCAACATGATGCTAATCTACGAATTTTATGCGAATGCTACGAATATGCCAATATTTTTATTTGCATTTATTCGCATATTTGTAGATTGGCATTGGATTTGTAGATTTGCATTATGTTTTTTTTACCTTAGTTCTCTCATTGCCAGCCCCACGGCTACGGCAAAAGAAGGACCTATTTCTTTTAAAATGGGGGTTAAAACCGGCGGACATTCAATTCCTCTGAAGGGATCGCCGATTCGAACCTCTCTTCCAAACTTCTCAACAAAGTATTCAACAAGCCCTGGCAACTTTGCTGTGCCGCCGGTTAATATAAATTTTACTACCCTGGTTCCGTTCTTTTGAAAATAGATAGCTGTAATTTTTTCAATTTCAAAAAAAATAATATCGACAAGGGGGGAAATAATCTGAGAAATTTCTTCCTCTCCCCCGCCCCTTCTTATCCCTCTTTCCTTCTTTATATCCTCAGCTCGCTTAAAATCGATATTCAGGCTTCCGGCTAAAACTTTGGTCATTTCGCTCCCGGAAGTTTCAATACTGCGGCAAACTTTAACCATTCCACCATCAACTATAGTAATATTGGTGCCCCTTGCGCCAAAATCTACTAAACAAATAGAACTTTTATCATCTTGAATCAGAGACCTCGCCAGACTAAAAGTTTCTACTTCCAAAGCTTTAACTTGAAGTCCGGAAAGCGCTGCAATGTCGGTATATTTTCGAATTATCTCCTCGGGAACAGCCACTAAAAGAATCGGAATTTTTTGAGGAGGTCCCCCTTCGGGTATTTCTTTTAAAAGAGTCCAGTCCAGCACCACTTCGGAAATTGGCACGGGAATATATTGTCTTGCCTGAAAAGTTACCGCCTGAGCAACCTCCTCTTTTGTCATAAAGGGAAGAGTCATGGTGGTAATAAAACTCGAAAAAACCGGAATAGATATTGAAGCTAACCTTGTTCGAACTTGAGCCTCTTTTAATGTTTTTTTTATTAACTCGGCGATTCCTTCACCCAACACTTGAGTGGAGCTCATTTCTAATGGCGTAAAACTTTTTCTTTCAAGTTTTGGGCTAATGATTTCAGCGTAATTTGTTAATTTTAAAACATCCTCCCCTTTAGTTAATTCTACCATTTTTATTGAGGATGTGCCAATATCTATTCCCAGAGAAGTCGCCTTCCTTTTTTTAAGAAATGAAATGTTCATTAAACCACAAATTTTTGCTAATTAAGTGCTAATATGCGCTAATGATATTCGCCCAAATTCGCGCCCGCATTAGCGCAAATTAGTGAGGGAGTTTGACTAAAACTCTTGTCTGGTTTTATTATACCATAAAGCGAAAAGTAAAGCCAAGGCAATATGGCAATAATAATATGTCGAGCTTTAAAAGATTTTTAAACTTCATACTTGAGCTCTTTTATCCAAAATTCTGTCTTGGCTGCGGCAAGGAAGGAACTTGGATTTGTTCTGATTGTTTTGAAAAAATTAAAGCCCTTGATAGTTTTTACTGCCCGGTTTGCCGCAAACGACTGCCAAATGGAGAAATTTGCAAAACCTGTTCAGGGAAAACAAAACTGTCTAAATTTTTTGCCGCCGCCCGATATGAAAGTCCTTTAATAAAAAAAGCCGTCCATAAATTAAAATATAATTTTATAAAAGATTTGGCTCCTCCCCTATCTTCTCTGATAATAAACTTCCTAAAAAATTTTAATTTTGATTCTGATTTTCTAATTATTCCCGTTCCCCTTCATAAATCTCGCGAACATTGGAGAGGATTTAATCAGGCAAACGAGCTTGCTAAAGAAATTTCAAAATCGCTAAGGGTTCCCTTGGACTCCAATGAGCTCACAAAGATAAAAAACGTCCCTCCCCAGGTAGAAGTAAAGGACTACCAAAAAAGAAAAGAAAACATCCAGGGAGCATTTAGGGTTAAGAGGCCGGAACTCTTAAGGAATAAACGGGTTATTTTAATAGATGATGTTTACACTTCCGGCTCCACAATGGAAGAATGCGCCAAGGTTTTAAAACGAGCCGGAGTAAAAGAAATTTGGGGGGTTGCAGCCATTGCTAAATTCTAAAAAAAGTTTAAAATTACCTTATACCGGGTATGCCCCGTTAGAAGTCTGTCTTTAACCGGATAGACAATTAACGAGGCAAGTCAATATTTATTCTATTAATACTTTATTCTGCTGTTAGAAACTATTCGTTTCTAAACAGGGCAAAGACTTTTAATTCTAATGGGGTATGGCCAAACAATGTCAAATTTGCGGTAAAAAAAGCGTGCTGGTTTGGAGGCGAAAAAAACTTCGCGGAAAGTATAACCCTACCAGCAAAAAAAGAAAATATCCCAACCTCCAGTGGATTCGTTTGCCTTCAGGCAAGCGAGTAAAAGCTTGCGCAAAATGCATCAAACGCCTTTATAAGGCGTAATTTCTAAATCTCAATTTCTAACTTCTAAACCCGGAGGATCCCGCCAAGGCGGGACCTACGGGGCAGGCAAATTCAAAATTCCAAATTCAAAATTCTAAACACGTAGTTTCGGATTTCAAAATTTGAATTTCGAATTTCCTGCCCACAGCAGGTTGCGGGGTGTAGTATAACGGCTATTATGCGCGCATGGGGTGCGTGCGATCCGGGTTCAATTCCCGGCACCCCGACCAGACAACTTAACGAATTTCTGGCGGGAAATTGAGGTCGCTTGAGCCTCGCTTCGGAAGCGAGCAGAAACGTTAGACGGGAGTGCCGGCCGCGGGACGGCACTAAAACTCCGCGTCAGGATTTCTCTTGAAATGGGTTCGGATTTCGTCAGTAGTCCCAGTTTCCAAACCAAAAATGCCCGTTACGGGCATTTTTGGTTTGGAAACTGCCGGGCTAGGGATCGAACCTAGAATCTTCAGGTCCAAAGCCTGACGTGTTACCAATTACACCACCCGGCAATATTTGCAAATCCCATCTGTCCAGCCCGAAATTTTTCTGTTTAAATTTGTACTTTTTCTTACGTATATATTTAACAGACCAAAATATTTTTCTCCCCTATTTTTTCTTTTTGTATAAATTTTGTGCTTTTTCCAATCAATTCCCTTAAAATTATCTATTTTAAACCCCGTTACGCTGCTCCAATATTTTTGAACTGTCTTTAATTTGTTTTTCGCAATTTTATGCAAAGAAATTCTAAAATGGATATCTTTCTTGGAAATAGAACAGATATCCAAAAGCCATTTGAGAAAAACTTTTATCATCTCTGGATCAGAATTGCTAAATTTTACCTTTTGAGAAATATTATAATCCTTCTGTTTTGTGCCTTCGGCCCAATAAAGAGCTATGCCAATAAGCCACAATTCTCGATTGGATAATTTTCCTATCTCACTCCTCGCTTTATTTTTAATCTCTTTAGTAATAGTTAATCTATAAATCCTCCTTGCTTGAGCTCCCCTAAAAGCGGCAGCGAGCTTTTTTTCTGTAAGTCTTTGTTTTTGTTCTTTGGCAAGCCCAACACTTCTTAGCCACAAAGATAAAGTAGATTTAGCAACAGGAATCTTTTTTAAAATTTCGGAGTAAGAAAAACCCTTTTTTCTAAGCTTTGTTGCTTTTTCTTTTTCTTTGAATTTAGACATAATGAACCACGGTTATTATTTATTTTATTATATTACCGTGGTTCAAGATTGTAAAGGGCGGGTATCTTATTATTAACTCGTGACGCTTATCGCCTCCACGACTGCCAGTTCCAAAGGAAGCTGGGGCAAGTTCGCGTATTTTATGTCGTTCCCCGCTTTTATAAAGAATTTTAAGGCATTTTTCAAGCCGCCCTGGGAAAATTCTTTAGCCTGCTCTTGCAAAATTTTAATTTCATCTTCGCCGTGACCGGAAATCAAAGGATTGAGCAAGTTCTGGTCAATATTCAAAATTAAAAGCTCCCTCAAATAATCCACTAAGGCCTTGCTAAGTTGGAGCAGGTCGCAGCCTTTTTCGTTTAATTCATTTATGTACCTGATTGCTCCGGACTCATCCTTTTTAGCAATAAAATCCACAAATTTTGAAATTGCCGTAAATTCAACCAGCCCTAAAATTTCTTCAACCTCCTTGGCGGTAATGTTTTTGTCTTCCATGGTCATTACCTGGTCAAGAAGGCTTTCGGCATCGCGGATTGAACCCTCGCTGTTTTTGGCAATAAGCTCAAAGGCCGGTTTTTCAATCTCCACTCCTTCGTTCTTGGCAATGTAGGCTAATTTTTTTATAATTTCCAAAAAACTTAATTTTTTGAAATCAAAATGCTGGCACCTTGAAGCAATGGTCGGCAAAATTTTATGAACTTCGGTTGTAGCCAGAACAAAAATAGCATGAGCCGGGGGCTCTTCCAATGTCTTAAGCAAAGCGTTTGAAGCTTCTTTTGTCAATTGATGGACCTCGTCAATAATAAAAACTTTGTATTTTGCCCTTACCGGAGCAAATCTAATTCCATCGCGCAGTTCTCTAATTTCGTCAATTCCCCGGTTTGAAGCGGCATCAATTTCAATCAAATCAATTGATTTTCCCTGATTTATTTCCAGGCAGGACTGACATTCGTTGCAAGGTTCATATTTATTTCCAATTTTTTTTCTAATTTCATGTTTTTTCTGAAAATCTTTATTTATTTTTTCTGACACCTCCTCGCTATCCCAACCTTCACCCCCGCCAATAACTGGCTCCAACGTCTCACAGTTTACCGCTTTTGCCAGAAGCCGAGCAATTGTTGTTTTGCCCGACCCCCTCGGCCCGGAAAATAGATAAGCATGGGAAATTTCGCCAGTTGAAATGGCGTTTGTCAAAGTTTTAACAATATGCTCCTGGCCGATAATCTCGGAAAAGGTCTTCGGACGATATTTGCGATATAATACCATACAAAATAAATTCTAAATCCTAATATCTAAATCCTAAACCCCGAAGAATCCCGCCAAGGCGGGACCTACGGGGCAGGCAAATACCAAATTCTAAATCCCAATGTTTCAAACGTGTTTAAAATTTAAGGAATTGAAATTTAGATATTGTTTAGAATTTCGGACCAGAGCGCTAATTCCATTAGTGCTCGGCCGAGCACTCAATTTATTGGATGCTCCGGTTTTGAATTTCGGATTTATGTTTGAACACCCAGAATTTAAAGCCGATAAAATTCCAGGTCATACCAACAAAGGTGGCAACAAACGCTCCGATATTTGCCCAAAGTTTTAATCCAATGCCAAATTGAGGACCGATAACATTTACCACCAAAGAAGCTGTTCCCACATTTATAATAAAACCAACGGTAGCTGTCAACAAAAACTTTGAAAATTCTTTTGGTCCGGATGGTTCCTTTCTTCTTTCAAAAGTCCAATATTTGTTCCAAATGTAGCTGTGAATTACCGCTATTATAAAAGAGATGCTCTTAAAAACCGGGTATAACGGACCGGCGGCAATTCCCGAAATCCAGATTAACCCATTCAAAACTCCCAGGTCAACAAAAGTAGTGAGGGCGCCGGACAAAGCAAATTTGCCAGCTTGATAAATAAACAAAAATTTTTTTCCAAGCGTAAAAACAACAAACATTCCAAGCAAAGAAAGAGGCGGCATAACGAAGGGCATCAACCATGAATAAGGAATCTTAAATCCGATATTTTTTAAAACGCCAAAAAAAACAGCTCCTATTATAAAACCGATTATTGGACTTATTATAACGTCTACTTTTTTCATTATTTTAATGCTTTGATTTTATCTTCCTCAAGTTCCTTCGGAAGCTCGCCGGCTTTAACCGCCTCAATGTCTCCTCCGAGTCCCAAAAAGTTCTTTTTTAAAAACAGGAAAAATAGCCAGATAAAGCCAAGTATGATTAAAAGGTCAAAAATCGCCCAAAGACTTATTTTTAGATGACCCTGACCAAACAAAATAATGGTAATTGACAGGGGGTAAAGCGTATTCGGACTTGCCAGCGTTCCCACAAATTCCCGGGAAACTTTGTGAGAATAGGCATTATAAATTATAAACAATCCATAAAAAAGGAAAATAACCAGGATGTAAATTCTTATCAAAATATCATCGGGTTTGATAATAAATAAAATTCTCAAGGTGGAAATATTAATCCAGAGGAAAGAGATTCCGGCCGAAAAAGCTCCGGCAAAGCTAATTTTTTCTCTTTTATACTCTCCAAAATAAATCTGGGTGGCAAGCCACAAAATTAAAATCGGAGCCAAAAACCACCAGACGCCGGGGTCTTTTGTAAAAGAATCAAAGATAAGTTCAAAACCGTTTAAAAAATAATTCATCTTTATAAATGGAAGATGGTGGCAAGCTCCTCGCTGTTTAAAATTACATTTTTTGACGGGTCAAAAACTCTAAAAACAAAATTGAAAATAAATTCGTTCAAATCTCCCGGTGTTTTAACTTTTAAATTGTTGTATATGTTATTATAATTCTTATCCCGAACTTCTTCAAACAATTTTTCCAGAGCGACCAAATTTAATTTTGCATCTGTCAAATCTCGGCCCGGGCTTAAAAATCCAATATTTAAATCAAAGGACGGCTTCTCCGCCTTTTGTTTTACCGCATGGGATGGGGGTTTTATTTCTTTTAAAGAATAAAAAGTTGGTTTGAGCAAAATTTGCATTATCACTTTTCCTCGAGAGCGTTGAAAGATTTCAAAAACTCTGTTAAATAAATCTTCGCTCGGGGTATAAGTTTTAATTGGCAAAACAAAAGGTTTTTCCAACGAAACTTCCAATCCCTGACCTTTTTCCCGGGGAGTAAAAAAATTCGGAGCCTCGGTTTCTATAAGCTCAAAATCCGGCCAGAATTTTAAGAAATTGTCTAAAATAAATTTTTTTTCTTTTCTTTGACAGGCAAGATAAAATTCAATATCGCTTTCTCCAAAATAAGATTCTCTTCCCTCGTTAATCTCTGTTTTTACATTCGGGGTCCTAGCCCCAAAGTTTTCTCTTTTTGCCATTTCAAAAACAATCAAGGACCTTCCGTGCTCAAAAGTTTTAAACCAATTTTCCCCGAAAGAATGCAAAAAATTATAAAAATTTTCGGAAAATTCCGGCTTTTCTTCAAAACCTTTCTTTATTTTAAAAAATGTTAAGTTTAGAGCCTGAACAACTCTTTTTTCCTGCTGGCTGATTGTTTTCAAAAAATAAATTAAAAGGGCTCCCAGGATAACGCCGAAGGTTATAATTCCCAAAATTATAATCAAAGATTCTATCGTCATAATGATTTTAGTTTCTTTCTTTTAACCAGTTCGTTGTAAATATCGCCTGTTAGGTTTCTATAAAACTCGCCCAAAATAAAAGGGTTGTCAAGATGCTCGGCAACCTTGAGAGTGTGAGACAATCCTTTGGCAAATATTAAATCAATAAGGATTTTTATCTGACGTTGGGTTTTTTCATCTTTCTCTTCGAGCATGTTTTCAGACTGTTGAATAATTTCGCGTAATTTCGCGCTATTCGCAAAGTTTTCGGCCCCTATCTCGTTATAGAAGCGAATTTGCGCGCGAATAGCGCGCGAATTAATGCGAAAATATTGTTCAACGCTCTCATCTTGGAAATTATATTATTTTATCATATTAATCCTAAATCTGCTATAATATAAGTGTGGCTAAAAAAAAAGAAATAATTATTCTTTTAATAATTTTAGCGATTGCCGCCTTTTTCAGGTTTTTTGAATTGGCGGATATTCCTCCCGGGCTTTATCCAGATGTGGCAATTAACGGGAATGACGCCCTTGACGCCCTCAAAACCGGAGATTTTAAGGTTTTTTATCCTGAAAATAACGGCCGAGAGGGCCTTTTTATTAATCTTATCGCCCTGTCTTTTTTAATTTTCGGCCCTTCAATCCTGGCTATAAAAATTGTAGCGGCAGTTATCGGAATTCTTACAGTTTTTGGTCTTTACCTTTTGACAAAAGAGCTGTTTAAAAAAACGCCGATTGCCCTGCTTTCCGCTTTTTTTCTGGCTACTTCATTCTGGCATACCAATTTTTCGCGCATCGGCTTTCGGGGAATTTTAGTTCCTTTTATTCTGGTTTTTTCTTCTTATTTCCTCTTTAGAGCATTGAGAACCAACAAGCTTTCGGATTTTATAATCTCCGGTGTATTTTTTGGTTTGGGATTTTATACTTATATTTCCTTTAGAATGGCTGTTTTGATTTTACCCGCTATCATCATTCCTTTTTGGTTTGTCTGCAAAAAAAATAAGGTCCAGAAGAAATATCTATTTTCTGTTTTCTATTTTCTATTTTCTATTTTTTTAGTTGCTCTGCCGATTGGTCTTTATTTTTTAGACAATCCCCAAGATTTTATTAGTCGAGCCGGCGGAGTTTCAATTTTTGCTCAAGAAAATCCCTTCAAAGCGTTTTTTGAAAGTTTTATAAAACACTTAGGAATGTTTAATATCCGGGGGGACGGCAACTGGAGGCATAACTTCGCGGACGCTCCAATGCTCTCCTGGCCGGTCGGAATATTCTTTTTAATCGGCTTGGTGATATCAATTAAGGATTTATTCTTATTGCGAAAAGAAAAAAACTATTTTAGGTTTTATGTTTTATGTTTTATGTTAAGCTGGTTTTTGGCAATGCTTTTGCCCGGAATTCTAACTTATGAGGGTGTCCCCCACGCTTTGCGGGTAATCGGAGTTGTCCCCGCACTCTATATCTTTGCCGGCCTCGGGGCTTTCTGGTTTATTGAAAAAGCAAAACCTTTGACAAAAAACTTAAAATTATTTTTTATTTTTTACTTTTTGCTTTTTGCTTTGAGCGGATATGCCGAGTATGATAAATATTTTGTTGATTGGGCGAAGCACCCAACCACTTCCGATGAATTCTCCAAAGAAAAAGTGGAAATCGGACTGTATTTGAATTCATTGACTGATAATATAGAAAAATTTGTGATTATAAACGAAGCCGGAGTCCCCGCGCCCTGGCCCGACGGGCTTCCGATGCCGGCTCAAACACCAATGTTTATTGAAAGAACGGTTTTTAACGAGCCTCAAGCTGCTTACTTAAAAGAAAATGAGCTTGATAAAATTAAACCCGCCAAAAAGGCGGTAATAATTCCAATAAGGTTTGATAAAGAACTTTTTGATAAACTTAAAGAACTCCATCCCGAAGGAGAAGCTAAAAAGGAAAATGGAGTGTGGATATACCTTATAAAAAAATAAAATATTAAATATTAAAAATAAAAAATAAAAACGCAAAAACGCAAAAATTTTTAATTTTATGCCAAATAAACTTACCTACATAATTGCTGCGATACTGCTCACCATAATGGCTGGTTTGGCATTTACCAGCCTGGTTGGTGATTCAGCGACAATGGATGAACTCTCTCATATTCCGGCCGGTTATTCTTATGTCAGCCAAAAGGATATGAGGATTAATCCCGAGCATCCGCCCCTAATCAAGGACTTGGGCGGACTTTTGCCTTATCTTTTTTTGAATGTCAATTTCCCAAAAGACCATAAAAGCTGGACCGAAGAGATAAATAGCCAATGGTGGTTTGGCGAAACTCTCTTATACAAATCGGGAAATGACGCTGACAAAATTATATTTTTGGCAAGAATACCAATGATTTTTATTCTCTTGCTCTTGGGATTTTATGTTTTCAGGTGGGCAAGAGAGCTCAAGGGAAATTCAGCCGGAATTTTAGCCCTTGTTTTCTATAGTTTTTCTCCGACTTTTTTGGCTCACGGCAGATATGTAACAACCGACATAGGAGCGGCGGCCGGTTTTTTCATCAGCATTTATTATTTTTGGCGTTTTCTTAAAAAACCCTCAAAAAAAAATCTAATCTTTGCCGGAATCGCCTTTGGGACAGCCCAGCTTTTAAAATTTACCGTCTTTTTGGTGGCGCCGGCTTTACCGATTTTAGCGGTAATTTGGGCGGTTTTACACAAAAAATCAATATTAAAATACCTTGGCTATTCTCTACTGCTCATGTTTATTGGGTTTTTGCTTGTTTACCCTGTTTATCTTTATCATACCTGGAATCTACCAATGGAAAGACAGATAAATGATACCGAAAAATTATTATCCTCAACTCCATTTAAGCCGCTGGCAAAATTGGATATCTGGATGGCCTCAAAACCGATTTTAAGACCCTACGCTCAATATTTTTTGGGACTTTTGCTTGTCTTCCAGCGAGGAATCTATGGTCATACAACTTATTTTTTGGGTGAAATTTCAGCTGGAGGCTGGAAACATTATTTCCCGGTGGTTTATCTATTAAAACCGCCCCTGGCTTTTCATATTCTGACAATAATCGCTCTTGTTTGTTTTGTTTGTTTTGTTTTCCGGCTTAAACCCAAAATTGGCTCCCAAAGAATAAAAGAGGTTCTGCAAGATAAAAAACATTTTGCTGTTTTTGCAATGCTCGCTTTTATAATCGCCTATTGGCTAGTCAGTCTTTCGGGAAATTTAACTCTCGGCGTCCGCCATCTCTCCCCTATTTTTCCCTTTATGCATATTCTGGTAAGCCTTGGAATAATCCACTGGATAAGGGGCGAGGGAACGTGGCTCTTGAGACAATCCGCAGACAAATTGGCTTGGTCTCCGCCAAAGGCGGAGCAATTTGTTGAGGACTTAGTGAGCGAGCCGCTGGAAGCGAGCGAACGTGTCAAAAGAGCCACTTTCCGAGCCCCCCGCTTTCGAGATAACTGCCCGAGCCTTCTTAAAAAACACGCCAAACTAATAATAATCTGCATTCTCTTTGGCTGGTATATTTTCTCCTCTGTTTCGGTTTATCCGCACTATCTTACCCATTTCAACGAATTGGCCGGAGGGCCAAAAGGCGGCTCGCGCTATACGGTTGATTCTAATTTAGATTGGGGTCAGGATTTAAAAAGATTGAAAAAATGGGTTGAAGAAAACAATATTGAGAAAATAAAAATTGATTATTTTGGCGGCGGAAATGTTGAATATTATTTCGGCAAAACCTACGAAAAGTTTGACCCAAAATCCGGCAAACAGAACGGCTGGCTGGCAATCTCGGCCACCCCCTTGCGAAACGGACAGGGAAAACCAGCCCCGGGATTTAAAGAAGAAACCGGTTATTACAATTGGCTGAAAACCTACGAACCCGTCACCGTGCTCGGCAACTCAATTTTTGTCTACCATATAAAATAATTCAATATCCAATATCCAATATCTAATATCTAATATCTAATATCTAATAAAGCATGCCTAATCGTCTCGCTAATTTAACTGCCGGAATTTTGCTTTTGTTAATGGCTCTTTTCACAATTCCAAGCGCTGCCGACGATTCAGCCACCTGCGATGAAATCACCCACATTACAGCCGGCTATTCTTATCTAACCCAGAAAGATATGCGGCTGAATCCCGAACATCCGCCGCTTATCAAAGATTTAGCCGCTTTGCCCCTGCTTTTTTTCAATCTGAATTTTCCAATAAACTCAATATACTGGAATTCGGGATTCAATATGTCCTCTGATATGGGCGAGCAATTTTTATATTCAGGCAACAATTTCGGTCAAATTTTATTTTTTGCCAGGGGCTAAAGTATCCTGGTCAAAAAGAAAATACAATTCAGGTAAATCCGGATATTCTAAAGATACTGGTTTTTAGCAGATGGGTTGGGAAAATAAAATTCTTTGAGCAAAGTTAAAAGCGCCCATAGCGGACGCTCTTTTTAAAAACTATAGACGCCCGGTCTCTATAAAGAGCGTTCTATCGCTTGGTCAAATACGGTTCGTGGCTGGTTTTTATTTCCGGCAGTCGGGAGGATTTATGGTCTCTTGGCAAAAAGTCTTTATAAATTAAAAGTGGCAGAAAAGCAGACAGCAGAACAAAAATTCCCACACCTGTAAAAAGAAGGGTAAATCCAAATCTGATGGCAATTATTCCTCCCAAGGCCCCGGCCACTCCGGCTCCGGCTCCAACAAAAGCTCCTCTAACGCTCCAGCCAAAAGCTTCCTTGCCCTTATCTATATGCCTTGTAAAAATGGCGGTGTAGCCGGGAACATTCATTCCCATTCCTATAGCATAAATTGCCTGCAGAAAATAAATGTGCCAGGGCAGAGAGCTAAAAATATAGCCGAAAACAGCTAAAGCCGCCAAAATATTGCCGAAAATTATAAAATAAAGGTCGTCTCTTTCTCCCCTATTTTTATCCAAATATTTTCCAAAAGGAATCAAGACCATTGAATTTAATATCCAATAAATTGCCGCGGCAAAGCCGGCAATCTCAGCATTGCCTCCCTGAATTTTATCAGTGATAAAAATAGCAAAAATTGGCACTATAAATCCAAAGCCGGCTATTAAAGCAACATCTGATAAAATTAAAATTTTTATAATTTTGTTAACCTTCATAAAAATTTACAAAGTCTGGGGGTCAACCCCCCACACCAAACAAGTACTTAGCGTTGAAAATAATCACTTCGACAGATAAATCTGAATGGTTAAATTATATGCGAGCTTAACTTGTATTTGTTATGGTCTGGGGGTCAATGGTAATCATCTCTCCCCTTTTTGCCTCTCCCTCCAAAAGCTTATTGGCAATAAAATTTTCCACTTTATCTTGAATCACTCTTTTCATTGCTCTTGCCCCGAATGTTGGATCGCTTCCCAGCTCCACTAATTTTTCCAAAAGTTCCGGGGTAACAGACACTCCAATTCCCTGAGGCAAAAGCCGTTTATTCAGGGAATTAAGCATCAAATGGGCGATTTTTGAAAGATGCTCTTTGGTCAGGGGTTTAAAAATAATAATGTCATCAAAGCGGTTTAGAAATTCCGGTCGGAAGATGTTTTCTCTTTGAAGTCTGTCCAATAACTCATTTTTTAAAACAGCTAAATTTTTTCCCTCTAAAATAACCTGGCGGATAAACTCGGCCCCGGCATTGGAAGTGCCAATAATTATGGCGTTTAAAAAGCTAACAGTCCGGCCGAGACTATCGGTCAATCTCCCTTCATCCAAAACTTGTAAAAATAAATTTAAAATCCTGAAGTGAGCTTTCTCAATTTCGTCCAGTAAAACTAAAGAAAACGGGTCTTCTCTGATGGCTGTAGTGAGATATCCGGGCTCCTTGCCATCGGGCGAACCAATAAGACGATTGATGGCATCTATTTGCTGATATTCTGACATATCAAGCCGAATCATCCTTTTCTCCGAACCAAAATAAGCTTCGGCTAAGGTTTTGGTGGTCTCGGTTTTGCCAACGCCGGTTGGCCCAAGGAATAAAAAAGTGCCAATCGGTTTTTTCGTTCCGGCTACCCCGGTTCTGGCTCTTCTCATTGCCGAGCAAACTCCCACAACCGCCTCTTCCTGGTTTACAATGCGCTTGTGCATTATTTTCTCCAGGTTTTTTAATTTTTCTTTTTCTTCAGCTTGTAGCTCGCCGATTGGAATTTCAACCTTTCCGGAAACAATCTCCTGAACATCTTTCGGCAGAACCAACTTCTTATTTTTTTGTCTTGAAACAAAAATTACCACCTCCTGCAAAAGCCTGATTGCTTTTTCGGGAAAAGGAACATCCTGAATAAATCTATCAGACAGTTCAATTATCTCCCTGGCCGCTCCGTAAGAAATAAAAAGTTTGTATTTTTTTTCAAGTCCGGGAATAAGATTTTCAATAACCAGCAAACTTTCTTCCTTGGATGGTTCCTGTATTTCTACTTTGTCAAAAAGATTGGAAAAAGAAACAAAAGGGGCAATGCTTTGATGATATCCCAAAAAATTAGTCAGAGCAATTAACTGAAATTTGGGCGATTTTAAATAGGAAAGCAGAATGCCGGAAACATCCACTCCCAAAGAAGCTTTACTTCCAATAAAATTGTGAATATCTTCAACTGCCAAAATTACATTTCCCGCCCCAACCACTTCTGACAAAACCTGATTAAACCTCATCCTTATTTCGCCCGGGGTTTTGAGTCCGGAGAGAATTTTATCAACATCAAGCATCACCACTCTCTTAAAATTAAGGCTCGGCACTGTTTGGCCGTTTATAACCAAAGCGGCAAACCCGTAAAGCACTCCTCTTTTGGCAATATCCGAATCGCCAACAACTATTACATTGTTTTCTCCGGCTTTTGATAATATCCTCTCAATGCTTTCAATTTCTTCCCGACGGCCCAGGGCCCCGGTTGAATAGCCCTCCATTGCCTGGGTTAAATCAAAAGAAAAGTAATCCAAACTTGGGGTATAGCCGGCGGCCCAAGCCTTGCCCAGAGAACCAATCCTCATTAAATTGCGGTAATCCCAAAATTTCCCCTTTATCTTTTCTTCCAGATAGCGACCTCTTTCCCAGTTTGTTAAATTTAAAATGTCTTTTGGGTTCAGTTTTTTATCAAAAATAAATTTTTGAAAAATTGGATCTCCTTGAGAAAGGGCGGCGAAAAAATCTCCAATTTCAATGGTTTGACCCCATCTTGAGGAAGCAAATTCAGCCGCTGTTCTTAAAATTAAAGGAAAATCAGTTCCCTCTTTATTCAAATTTAAAGCTTCTTTGACCTCTCTTCTAAATTCTTTTAAATTAAGTTCCGAACGGTTAAAAATAAACCTTATTCTCTTCTCTTCCAAAATTTCTGAAAGAATAGACAGGGAATCCAAAAGTCTTTTCTTTTTTTTGCAAAGCCTGGCTGCTCCATCAATTACCCTGGCGCAATCATAATCAAGATATCCCATCAAATTTATTGTAGATAGCTCTCTGTCCGGGCGCCAAGATGGAGCAAACTCTCTTGCCTCCGCCTTTTTCTTTAACAACTCCAGGCTCTCGTTCAGAGAAATCTTATAAACTGGTTTTTTTATTTTTTGCTGAAAAAAGGCTTCCCAGAGTGAAAAAATAACAGCCAGAGAAACAAAAATAAATAAAAACCCAAAAGCCTGCTCCCGATTTAGAGGAGATTTTAACCAGAACAGAAGCAATAAAATCAGAAAGACGAAAATATGGGCTTTGCGCAGTTTTTTGCCAAAATCAATGGCGATAAAGATAGCGGTTCTTTCCATAAAATCAAATATTAAAAATTAAAAATCAAAATTATGGTTAAGTCTTTTGGCCGCCACCCCGGCTAAAAGAGTAAAATTTTCCTCATAACAAAATAATGCCGTAAAATAGTGTCCAGATTAAAATCAGGGGCAGGAAAAACCAAAGAATTAAAAAGGCGGCGCCAAAAATTAAAACAAAAATTTCAGCCAGGACCCCCATAAAAATAGCCGCACTTCTCATAATAAAGCCAATAGACCTTGAAAGCACATTTAAAGTCAAGGCGCTAAAGAATTTTCCAATGTCAAAACCCCGGCCGTAAGATTCAGAGATTCTTTTCCAGGGGTTAAAAAGAGTTTTAAAAAGCAAAACAATAGAAAAATAATTGGCGACAAACAAAATAAAATTACGCCAAATCCCCAAAATGCTCAATGTAGCATCCTTAAAATACCAAGAGATAAAAAGTCCGAAAATCTTGAACATTACTTACATTATAACAAAAATCCGCTCCAACCTAAAGTCAGAGCGGACTTTTGAGCGAACTTTTATTTTACAATTTTTATTGTCCGTAATAATAGTCCTGGTTTGTTGAATAACCTTTACCATCCATACAGGTTACTTCATATACCGGAAAATAGTAAGACCTGGAAGCGACATCCCAGTTTTCATTATCTCCTGTATCAACATATTTATAAACTATCACCCTTCCCCGCTGGTATTTGTAATTTTGGTATCCATAGGTTCCTTGAGCGCATTTACAGAATTTTTTTGCCTGGCCTTGATTCCTATAAAGATACTGGTAATCTCCTTTCCAACATTTTTCAGCTGGTGGCGGTATGGGAGTTGGTGTGGGTGTTGGAGTTGGAGTTGGAGTTGGAGTTGGAGTGGGAGTGGGAGTTGGAGTTGGAGTTGGAGT
>PCWD01000070.1:0-147 GCA_002787255.1 Parcubacteria group bacterium CG11_big_fil_rev_8_21_14_0_20_39_14
GCGCTTTAACTGTGACTGATAACAAGGGAGCCAGCGCTTCCGATACTATGGAGGTTAAGGTTAAAGACACCAAGCTTTATGTTTTTCTGGAAGCTGAGCCAAGTTCGGGTCGGGCTCCTCTTGAGGATGTTGACCTGATTGCCAGTG
>PCWD01000070.1:315-2464 GCA_002787255.1 Parcubacteria group bacterium CG11_big_fil_rev_8_21_14_0_20_39_14
ACCCCAAAAGTCATTGTTGAGAAAGGAAACGCGTCCGCGGCCGAAGCCAGAGTCATAGACCTTGTCATTGAACCCGACACTCCGCCCAAAGCGACAGAGCTTAGAATGTATCCTGACAAGTGCGGCAATTACTGCGGCGACTGCAAAGACCCTCTGCACCCCATTCTTTACTGGACATTTTCCGACCCTGACCAGGGAGATTATCAGACAGCTTATCAGATTCAAATCGCCCAAAATAGCTCTTTTAACCCAATTCTCTTTGATACCGGCAAGAAAATTAGTTCCTCGCAAAGCTATTCTGTGGTTGATTCTATTCTATCTTTTGGCAAAGAATATTTCTGGAGAGTCAGGGTCTGGGACAGACTTATTCCCTCTGATTGGGCGGTTTATCCCAAATCCTATATACCCCCGGCTTATCCCTATCCGGAACCGGACTTTTCCTGGTGGCCACTAACTCCTCACCTTGGTGAAGAAACTCAATTTACCGATATGTCAAAGGCTTTTGGCGGAGCAAGCCTGGTTAAATGGGAATGGACATTTCAGCACGCTTATCCTGGAAGCGCAACCGAACAAAATCCGAGCGCCACTTTCTCGGTTATGCCCGGCAACAAAACCGTTACTCTTATGATTACCGATTCCGGCGGTCTTTACTGCGATGTTTCAAAAACCGTGGTTACCACTTCCGCTTTGCCGGAATGGGACGAGATATCTCCCTGGTAAAAAGCACCTTTAAATATTATTAATATGGAGTTTAAAATGGAATTCAAAGAAACAAAAAAGGTTTTAATAAAGATATTGTTTTTAAATTGGCTGGTGGCTTTGGCAAAGATTTTGCTCGGCTTTTTTTCAGGCTCTTTAAGCATTACAGCTGACGGTTTCCATTCCCTTTTTGACGGTTTTTCAAATATCCTGGGACTCATCGGAATAAAAATTGCTGAAAAACCCGTTGACAAAAACCATCCTTACGGTCATCGAAAATACGAATCGCTTGCCGCTATGGGTATTCTATTTTTTTTGTTCATTGTTGCCTATGAATTTATTAGAGATATTATTGAGAGATTTCTTGAGCCCCTGAGTCCCGAAATTTCTTTTATTTTTTTTGGAGTGCTTGCCGGCTGTCTTTTAATAGATTGGTTGGTGGCAAAATATGAATATAAAAAGGGAAGAGAACTGAAGAGCCAGATTTTAATTGCCGACTCCCTGCACACTAAATCCCATATTTTTATAACTTCGTCCGTGATTTTGGGAGCGGTCTTCATCCGGCTGGGTTTTCCAATTTTGGACCCGATTATCGCCTCCTTTGTGGTTTTGCTCCTTTTTAAATTTGGCTACCATATATTTAAGGAAACTTCCATTGTTTTGTCAGACGGAACATTTATTGACACAAAAAGAATTGAAAATGTTGCCGGAACCGTAAAAGGCGTGGAGTCCTCTCATCAGATAAGGAGTCGGGGAAGCGAAAGTCATATTTTTTTGGATATGCACATTTGCCTTGAGCCCGATATTTCTTTAGAAAAAGCTCATCAGATTTCTCACCAGGTCAGGGAGAAAATTCAAAAAGAGATTCCGGAAATTAAAGATGTGGTAATTCATATTGAGCCGGAAAACAAAGGAAAGGAATGTGTTTGTAAATAAGCGGCGCGCTAAACCTCGCCGCTTTATTGTTGCTTTTTTAAATCTTTATGTTATAAACAGGAGAAGTCTTGAACTTTAAAAACTAAACCCCGTTAGAAGTCGTTTGTTAATGTAATCTATGCTCTGCTTAAAAGAAGATAGAATAATGGCAATGGAGAGTTAATCAGGATTTGAAAAAAATTATTAATAATTTTTTTCTTTCAGACTTCTAACTGGGTAAACAATAAGAGATGGGACTCAAGGAGGAGCTTAAAATGAAAAAAGAAGAAAAACCGCATTTCCAGACTCTGGCGATTCACGGTTCAAAAAAAGAGGAAAATCCCCGGGGCGCTCATATTGCTCCGATTTATCAAACCTCCACCTTTGTTTTCAAAAACGTTCAGGAAGTAAGAGATATACTGTCGGGAAAAAAGAAGGGTTATTTTTATTCCCGGATAAAAAACCCAAATCAGGAAGAATTGGAAAATTTACTTGCCGACCTGGAGGGCGCAGAGTCCGCTCTGGGCTTTGCCAG